>PMXQ01000084.1 GCA_003171065.1 Chloroflexota bacterium | reverse complement strand
AGCCTCTGGCGCGACAGGTCCAATCCGACGTACAACATGGCTGGAGCCTCCCGGTGCTGGTTGCTTTTGACAACCCAACCTTGTCACCGGCGAGGCTCCTTTTCATGACATTCCGTCGTGAGGGCCTCGATCCTCCCATCTGGGCAGTCTGCTTAGTTCGCCCGCTCAACCGTCCCGGGAGGTCCGCAGCCTAGAACTCCTGCGGTCACCACGGCTTCGATGTCGTCGGGAACATGCCATCCACCAGCGGACCCGCGACTGACTGGCGGGGTGGATACGCATTGGGCATCGCGACTGGCGGTGGCGTCGCAACGCCCGGCTGGTCCGTGCGCATGGGCCACTTGGCGGCTTGGCCGACGCGCCTGGCCGGCTCGGCCGCAACTGCCATCACGCTGGCGGGGTAGGTTGCGCTGAATGGCCAACGGGCCGCGCACGCTTTCGGTCGAGCGGTTCGCCGTCTGTCGGCCGCGGATCACCAGACCTACGGAGTTCCAGGCGGCCGGCATCGGCCGCCCGACCGACCACGCGGCTGAGGGCCTCGAGGCTGAACGGCTTGGGGAGGAATTCACCCGACGCGCTGAGTTCGCCGCCTCGACCGAGAGCGTCCTCTGCGTAGCCGCTCATGAACACCACGCCGATGCCGGGTCGCTGCATACGAATCTGGGCTGCCAGTTCGGGCCCGTGTACGCCAGGCATGACGAGGTCCGTGAGCAGCACGTCGATCCCCTCGCCCCAGCGCTCGCTTGCCCGCACCGCCTGATGAGCCCCGGCCACCGCGAGAACCGTGTATCCAGCAGCTTCGAGACCACGGCGCGCGTACTCTCGCACCGCTGGATCATCCTCCACCAGAAGGACGACGCCTGACCGGCGGAGTGTCGCTTCGGTCAGGAGCCGGGGGCCGGGCAACACGGCAGCACCCACGCGCGGCAGATCGACGTGGAATGTCGAGCCCACCCCCGGAGTGGTCTCCACCCCGATCTGCCCGCCAGACTGGGCCACGATGCCGAACACCGTGGAGAGTCCGAGACCGGTGCCCTTGCCCGGGCCCTTCGTGGTGTAGAAAGGATCGAAGATCCTGGCCCGGGTCGCCTCGTCCATCCCGGTCCCCGTGTCGGAAACGCTGATCCGAACGAACGGGCCTGCGGTGAGATCGGGATCGGGTCGGTCTGGGTCGGTCGTCTCGATGTCGTGGACCGCAATGGTCACGGTCCCACCGGTCGGCATCGCATCGTGGGCGTTGACCGCGAGATTCACGATGACCTGTTCGAGCTGAGTCGGATCGACCCGAATCCAGCCGTGCTTGGCCTCGATATTGAGCGCGACGTCGATGTCGTCGCCCATCAACGGTCTTAGAATCGCGACCAGATCGGCGATGACCTGAGCCGGGTCGATGTTCACCGGCACCAGAATCTGCCGCCGCGTAAATGCGAGGAGCTTGCGAGTGATGGCACTCGCCCGTTCGGCGCCGGCGAGCACCTGGTCAAGGTCTTTGCGAATCGGGTCGCCTTCGGGCAGGTTTGCGCGGGCGAGCTCGGCGTACCCCTGGATGGACGTCAGCAGGTTGTTGAAATCGTGGGCAATCCCGCCAGCGAACTGACCGATAGCCTCCAGGCGCTGGTTCTGCACCATCTGCGCGTCGATGCTGCGCTTGCCGGTCACGTCGCTGACATTCAGCACCGTTCCGACGTAAAGGCCCTCCGTCGTCGTGATCGGACTCCCGGCGACGAGGCCGAACAGATCACTCCCGTCAGTTCGCCGAAGCCGGAGCTCCATCCGCTCACCAGCCTGGATTCGCTGACGCGCCAGGAAGCCCTCGACCTCAGACCATAGGGACTCATCGAGGAAGTCGGTGATCGGGTGACCGCGCATCTCGTTCGGAGTCGATCCCAGGAGCCCGGCCATTGTCGCGTTGGCGTAGGTCGTTCGACCGTCGGCGGCCACAAGCCAGACGCCGTCGAACATACCGTCGAAGACCGAGCGCAGCCGATCCATCGGCACCTGGCCGACGGACGTGCTCATGAACTGCTGTTCCGGCGCCTGTACGTCCACGAACGTTTCCACGCTGCCTGCCCTAGCCGCACTCTTGTGCTGGCGCGCGCCCGCACGGCGTACTCTGGCCTGAAGGCCGGATGATTCCAGCACCTAGTTCACTACACGGTTCATCCGACGCGGTCAAGTCCCCGCTCGCGGTAAGCAGCGCGTCGTACCAAATCCCCTTGAGTGCCGCCGCAGTCTTGAGCGTGTCGGGATGGTCGGGCCCGAGCACCCGCTGACGAGCCTCCAAGACCTCGAGCAGCATCGATCGCGCCTCTGGCTTGCTCCCCAGGGCCGCAAGCGTGATCGCCAGCTCGTGCTCGCTGTCGAGCGTGGCTGGGTGCTGGCTCCCGAGCACTCGCCGCCGGGCGGCCAGGACCCCGCGCTGAGCGCCGAGGTCTTCATCGGTCTACTGTATCGGGAGACGTGCCGTCCTTGGCCGTGATTTCATGACGTGGCGTGTGCGCCGAGCGGAAGGACCACCCGGATGTCGCTGCTGGCAAGGATCAAACGCGCCCTGTCGGGAGCCCCCAATCCTGCCGATGCGGAGCCTGCCCCGCGCCACGAACGTCGTGAGGCGGGGCGGGAGCGGAATCACGAGACCGGCGAACCCGCCTGGGAGGAGAGTGACCGGGTCGACGAGCCGCCGGGCGCCGGCAAGCGCAATCCCGACGCGGCACCCGAGATCTTCGGCGGGATCTGACGCCGCATGCGGATCGAGCGCTACGAGCAGATCGTGCCGCGCTCCTGCCGCTGTTCGCCCTGGCTGATGATTCGCCGGCGCATGTGGCGACGTACATCTCCCTGGGCGAGGTCTTCGTCGCCCGGCACGGCGAGCTGATTGTCGGTTACGCCCAGATCGTCGAGTCGGAGGATCCCCGCGAGTTCGAGCTCAAGAGCCTGGCCGTCATCGAGGCGCGTCAGGGCGAGGGGATCGGACGCGACCTGGTCGGAGCCGTCGTCGCACGCCGAACGACGTGTGCGGGGGCAGCTAAGCGAAACGGCACCGGATGGGGCGTGGCCGCCCCCCGAGCGCACTAACCGTGCGCATCGTGAATGTCGTCCTGGGCGGTGACGTGCCGCGTTTACCCTCTCAATTCGCCTCGGTAGGGGGGCCTAAAATTGCCTCACATACGGATCAGACAGTTCCCGGAACATGAGGATCGAAAGGATCGCCCCAATGGACGAATCCAAGACATCGGCACCCCACAAGCATCAGCCGCATTCTTTCCAGCCCGGCCCCGAGGTTCCCCTCGATCCGAAGGCCGGGGCCACGCAAGAGGCACCGGGTACGGAGGGGACAGACCTTCCTCAAGCGAGCGGATCCAACTGCGCGCTCTGCGGCGCTCCCCTAGATGACCAGCTGCACATCGAGGGCAAGGCCGAGGCCGAATCGCCCAAGTGGGGCCTGTAGGCCACGGCGGTAGTCGGCACGATTAGGTTCCCCGTCCATCGCGATCCCCAACGAGGTGGTCATAGGGATAGACGCAGCCCGATCCGATGAGCTGCTCAACCCTTCTGCGGCAGATCCTGCCACCACGTGTCGCCGTATTCGAAGGCGGCAGCGGCCATCCCCTCGCGTAATCCTTCCGGCACGACGGTCACCTTCTTGAGGCTGTAGTGAGCGAGGATCGCGGCGATGATCAACAGGCCGGGCGGCAGGATTTCTATCCGGGCCCGATCTTCCCCGCTGCGACGGGCGAGCTTGCCAGCCGGTTTGGCCAGGAGACGGGTTGCAAGCGCCGATAGCTCAGCCAGAGTCAGAAGCTGGTCGCCCGAGCAACCCTTGATCCGCTCCAGGCCAGCGAGGTTGTGAGCCGTGCCGCCGGTCGCCCAGGCACGGGCCGGATTGCCAGCGGGTACCAAGGCGAGAACGGACCCGACGCGAACCGCGCCGAGAACCCAGCTAAGCGCCTCGGGCGGATCGCCATGGAGGTCGGCGCCGAGGAGAGCGGCACCCACGGGCAGCGATGCTGACCCGATTGCAACGTGCCCGTTAGTGAGCGTCACTTCGGTTGACGCCCCACCAGAGTCGATGAGGATCTGCGAGCCGACCGGATCGAGTCGGTGAATTGCGCCGGCGAGACCGAGGGCTGCTTCTCGCGCTCCCGAAAGAACCCGCACCGGTTCACCCAGCTCCGCGGTCAAACGCTCAACGAGAGCCGGTCCATCAGCTGCGCGGCGCAGTGCCTCGGTGGCCCCAATGACTACTCGATCACTCTTGCGGCGGCCGAGACGCAGATAACCCTTCAGAGTCGCCTCGAGTCGCGTCGCTGTGCGCTTGCCGACCCGTCCCTCTGTGGCCACCTGCCGACCGAGTTCGATGAGGTCGCCCCGTTGCTCGATATCGCTGACTAGCGGACCATCGGGCGACCCCGACACGTCGGCGATGAGGATATGGACCGTGTCACTGCCGATGTCGATAGCGGCAATGCGGACGTACTCACCCACCGTGCACTCCTGTCCGTGTTCTGTCGCGACGCTCAGAGACGGCCTGTCCGGGGATCAAGTTGCCAGCAACACTCAGCCCAGCCGCAGCGGCCGATCGACGCGACGATGATCAGCCGGGCGGGGCGTCACGTCAAGCTAGCGTGCCAGCACCGACGCCAGTGGCGATCCTCAGTTCTGGGCGTCGACACGATCAGGTCGTCGTGTTCGGGTCAGAGACTGTCAACCTCGAACCACGATTGGGCGCGTTCGGTCTGAGGTTCTGCCTGTGTCGGGCAGGCCACTTCATGCCCGGCCGGTTTCGCCTCGCGATTCAGCGCGATCTGAAGGGGCGATCGCCGTGGCGAACGAGGCTTGCCCGATCGGCCTGGCCGCGTCACGATCAACGGGATCCTGCCGTCCGATGGACCGCTCAACGATCGCAGAACAAGGGGGCACACGTGAACCACGAGGTCGAGCTAGATAGGATGCCGACAGGGCTTCTCAGAGGCACACGGTTGGCTTTGACTGCACTCGTGCTGCTCAGTCTTGCCGCCTGCGTGGCGCCGTCTGCTTCATCCTCGGTCGCGCCGAGTTCGGGCTCGGAAGCAACGTCCGCGGCCTCCGGCCCGCCGTCTACCACAGCCACGGCATCCAATGTGACTGCCACGCCGACGCCGACGGCCACGCCGACGCCGACGGCCACGCCGACGCCGACGGCCACGCCGACGCCGACCGCCACGACGTCCCCTTCCCCCGCCCTCCTGCAGGCTCCGGTCTGGACCGGCATTCACTGGACCGCGGGCCCGACATCGAACGGCCTGCCGGCGCCCGTCAACACGACCGACGCCGCGGGGAACACGACCTCGACCGACACGCAGGTGTTCGGATGGAGCAAGGGCTTTGTTGTCTTCCGAGAGATGGCCGTGATGACCGCCGACGACGACTCCAAGTCGATCGCGATCGTTCCGTATGTTTCGGCCGATGGTCTGACCTGGACCAAGGGCCAGCCGCTCGACGTGAAGGGCCTTGATGCATGGGAGGTCGTGGCAGGGCTCGTCGAGGGGCCGGCGGGGATCCTGGCATACGGCCACGGCGAGTTGGCAACGTGCGGCGGGCCGACGACCTACAACAGCCTGTGGCTGTCCAAGGACGGCCTGTCGTGGAGCCGGATCGACAAGAACGCCTACACGTACATCGATGGCGGCTCCAGCGGCTACGTCGCCACCGACTACTCCTCCGACATCTGGGTTTCGACCGATGGCCTGGCGTGGAAGACCGTGAACATGGCCACGGCCGGAACCAAAGGCATCCTGGTTGACGGCGCCACGGCCTTCGCCGGAGGCTTTGTGGTGGCTGCATCGGTGCCGGTGCCCGCGGAGGGATGCGGGACAGCAACGTCTCCCAAGACGCCCTCGCTGTGGTGGTCTCGAGACGGCAGCACGTGGTCCAGGGATGCCCTGAGCCCGGCGCTGACCGGCAGCCAGGCTTCGGCCAGCGTCCAGCGCATCAATGACAACGCCCTTCTGGCAGTCGGCACCACCTGGGGCAAGGTCGAGACGAGCCGGGCCTGGACCTCAACCGACGGCCGGGTCTGGACAACCGATCCGGATTCGCAGGTCCTTAGCAACAATCTGCTGACGAACGGGGCCTACGGCCTGCTGGTCTCCTACCCGGATAACGGCAAAGTGAGCGTCTGGGGCTTCAACAGGCAGCTGAGGCTCGTCGCACTGCCTCAGACGGGCGACCTGCCAACCGCGCCGCTGACGGACGGCAACCGCCCGGTCCTCGGTTCGGCCGGCCTGATGGTTTCCAACACCGACGGCACGCGCTTCTGGCTCGGCACCCCGACCGGAAGCTAACCGGCGACAAGCGCTCGACGCCCCGTTCCCGAGATCGGATGCGTGAGGACGGGGCGTCGGCTTTATGGTGCGATTGGGCTCAGCGCCCAAGGGCTCCCTTGCCAGGAGCCGTCATAGTCGCGCGCCCGGCCGCGCGCTTGTCGCTCAGTAGACCAGATACCGACCGAGCAAGGCGAGGTCGATGCCTCGGCGCCGGCCTCCGGAGCCGAAGGTCTCAGGTTCGAATCCTCTCGCCCGTCCACGAGCGGGTGATGGTGCCCGTCAGAGCTGTCAGCCTGGCATAACGATCCGACAGGTTCTGTCGGAGGTCCGACTCCGAAGACGGCTCCAATCCCGTGCGAGCTAGACCCAGGCTAGCCTTGCCGGGTCCGGGTCTCGACCGGCCACTGCTCCGCTGGTCGGCTACGTCTAGAGTAGAGGGGCGCGACTGCGCGCAGACATTGGGAGGTCAGCCAATGTTTGTGTCGCTTCGACTTTGGCGGGCAACCATCTACGAGCAGCGGAAGTCGGAGCTTGCGGCTAGCCTCCGGTCGTGGCCGCGAAGTCCTCTGGCGTCGTCTGCTGGGCGGCCCCGGTGGTCGGCATGCCCGCGAGGTTGGATACCTGGTTCAGCACTTTCCAATCACTCCCGTACCGCACGAGCGTGAAGCCCACGTCGTAGTACTGACCGTTCAATTGGACCAGGGCCAGGCGTTCGGTCAACTCGTCCGCGCCGTACACCTTCGCCTCGGCGGCGAAGTTCGAGAGCGTGTGAGTGTCGGTCGCGAACCTGGCGATCGGGAATTTGATCGACACGACCGTCAGGCCGGCGAGATGCGATGGGTCCAGGTCCTTGACGAGCTGCTGCGCCTGGTCCGCCGTGACCGGAGAGATGACCTGGTCGACCGGCTGCGAAGACAGGAGGCTGTAGGCGAGCCCCCGCAGCTCGTAGAAGATCTGGTAAGCCTGTCCATACCTGTTCAGGCCGGCGTAGAACTGGTAGCCGCTGGGGAGCAGGAAGTTCGAGGGCACGATCGCCTGGAGCCGCTCTGCCTGCAGGTCGAACTGGAAGTGCGCGGCCACCTCGTCGATCGCACATGCATCGAAGACCTGGTTCGTGTCGTTGGCCGCGACCCCCGCCAGGTACTGCCGCACGGCATCCTCGGGCGTCGCCCGGACGGCGCTCGTGGCGACTGCGCTGGCCGCACCTCCGGCCGTGGAGGCGCCAGCACCGCCGGCCGTCGAAGCGGTCGCGCTGCCTGCGGACGAGCATGCGGCGAAGACGCCTCCGCCTGCCACGACCGCGGCCAGTGCGACCAGTGCGAGGACGGTCCTTCGGCCGGAACGTCTAGGCGCCGGCGCGACCATTGCGGCAGCTAACCGACGGAAATCGGCACCGCATGAGGCGCAGAACGGCGTCTCGGTGAGGCGCTGCGAGCCGCAGCTCGGACAGAACTTCATCACCCACCTCCTGGACAAGGCGACCCGTAAGAAGCTGGACTCCCTCCTCGACCGGCTGCAAGAGCGGTCCAGGTGCCGTTTGCGCATCGACAGTGCCGCGCCCGGCCGAGCCGGCGTGTTCGTCTGTGACGGCGAGCTACGCCTTCCACGCCGCTTGCAGCATACCCGGACCTCGGCGCGCCGAACTCGGTCGATCATAGCAACGGCGAGAGAGGAAACGAAGGGGCTGCAGGGTGGCCAGGCAACTCGTTGTCTCGGCCTCAGGTCTTCTCGCCCCGACCACGATCGGGTGCTGGTGCACCCGCCCCTGCCAGGATTGGAAAGGGACAACCCCCTGGCCCTGGTGCGATGGCAGCGCGGTTCCCCATCCACATGGATGTATCACGCCCCTGGGGCTGATGGCGTAGACCCGTAGGGTCACCTACTCCGCGCTGTGCATTGGTCCACGTCAGCCGATGCGGGGCGAATCGAGGAACTTCGCCACGGTGGCGAGGTTCGCGCTCCCCGCCGCGCCGCCTGCTACGACGCCGAAGGCCTGACCGCCGACGAGGAAGATCTCGCCCTTCTCGATGCTTGCGCCTTTGGTCAAGGTGAAGGAGAAGCCGGCATGCCCGGCCAGGGTGATGCCTGCTATGTCCGAAACGGATGGTTCGCCGATGGAGTAGGGGGTGTAGTAGGCGAGCGTCTTCGCGAAGAACGCGACCAGATCGGGGCCTGAGTTCGGTGGCGTATTGCCGACGAACGTGATGTCCTGAACCGCGAACACCAGCTTTAGGTCGGTTTCAGACCCGATCGGCAGGGAGTTGTTGGTCTCCATGTACTGATATCCATCGGCCACGGACGTGGCCAGCGAGGTAACTCCCGAGGTGTCGCCAGGAAAGTCGACCGAGAAGCGATCGCCTTTGTAGGTTGTCCAGGTTGCGGTGAGCGATCCCAGGTCATCGCTCCCGACAATGACGATATCCCAGGGCGACTCGCCGGCCGCGTTGTAGGCGGACAGAGCTACGCACGCCGGACCGTGCTCGCCCACGAAGGGCACGTCGGCATGGCGCCGACCGGGGTGCATGTCTTGCGGCATACGGCCGCAAAGTTGCGCCGCGATGCCGGGGAGTCGATCGAGGAGGTCAGCGCCTTTCTGGATCACTCGAGCCTGGCGGTCACCACCGTCTACTTGCGCCGGCTCAAAGGCACCGAAGACCACGCCTGGCCCCAAGTCGCAGCGGCGATCGGACTCTAGATCGCGCCCGCCGGTCGGCTCAGCGACTGCTGTTGGTGCCGCGCAGCCGCCGGCGAAGCTCCTCGCCCTCGGCGTCGCCGACACTGAGCCTCGGATCAGGGAAAGCCCCAATAGCATCCACGTGGGCGCCGCATTGGGGGCAGCGAAACTGTGGAGTGCCTCGCAGGTGCCTGGTCTTGCGAACGAACCGATGCCCGGCGGGACAGATGAGCTCCAGTTCCTGATCGTCAGCGAGCCCCAAACCCAGCCTCTCCTTGCTGGCCTTAGTGTCGCACGAGCTGGCCCTCGGGCTCAACCGCTCGTGAGACCAGCGCCAGGCGCCAGACAGAACAGGGTGTGGGGCGAGAAGAGGCTCCCGCCATCCGAGGGGGGAGGATGACGGGAGCCTACGGGACCGGCCCACCAAGGTGAGCGGTCGTAGGGCACAGTCTAGACCGTGGTGCACGTGTCGCCATCCGGAATGGGACGTATCCGAGACAAGAGCCAGATAGGCCGCGCCTGCCGGGGTCCGGCCGGGTCGGGCTCCGCGGTGGGGCCAGGGCCGTTGCCCGACCGGCGAGGCAGCTAACACGCGCCTTACATTCGGACACGTGACCGCGGTGGCGCGCCAGAGGCCAGCGCATGAGAATCGCGCCATGCCGCGAACGTTCAGCGGCCCGGGTCCCGACAATGTGAGGGTTGGAGAGATGCAACAGCGTCCGACTGGCGTGGCCGTTCTGGCAGTGGCCGCAGCCGTCCTTGGAGTGCTCGCAATCCTGGCGGCAGGCGCCTGGTGGAATGCATCCGAGGGTCTCGCCTGGCTGCCCCGCATCCGCGGCGGCGAACGGTTGATCGCACTGATCCTTCTCGCGGCCGGGCTCCTGGAGCTCGTGTTTGCCTATGGCGCCTGGAGGCTCCGACCGTGGGCCTGGACGTTTGGAGTTGTGCTCGAGGTCGTCGTGATCGTTCTGGCGGTGCTTCAGCTCGGCCGGCTCGAGTTCGCCCGTCACATCCTCACGATCGTCATCGCGGGCGTCACCCTTTGGTATCTGGCGACTCCGCGGGTGAGAGCGGCGTTTGCCCAGATAAGCGCCCGGTAAGCGCCAGATAAGCGGCCTCTGCTGGGTTCCGCCCGGGTCGGGCTCCGCTTTGTGTCCGGGCCGATGCCGGACGACGGTGAGCGAGCCAGCGAGGGTGATGCCACAGGCGTTCGTGGCGGCCCTGGGTTCAGCAGTTCGGCCCGTCGTCATCGATCGTTCTCGGGTAGAGCGCCAGATGCGCGAGCTTGCGCTGGAGCACGTCGGAGGCGGGATCGCGATGAGACGTACCCGGAACGCCTCAGGCGTCTCCGAGCGTCTCTGGCTGAGATCGAGGAGACCGCGCAGGTGGGAGTCGCGGCGGATCGGGCGGTCGAGTGGCTGCGTGCCCTGGCGGAGACCTGGCAGCAGGCCGACGTACAGGAAGCAATGAGCGAGCTGCTCCACGCCACCTACGAGCGCATCGGTCGTAGCAGGGAGGGAATTCGTGTCAGCCCGACTCACGCCTGCCGTCTACGCCCACGGCCTGGCTCTGGCCTTGCCAGAAATTGGTGTAAGAGCGCGCCCGACAGGATTCGAGTTCCCCGACACCATACCTGCAGTAAAACGCATTCCCATCAGAGGGGCGAACGCCTGGCGAGCCGTCGTCGAGACTCGCGGTGCCTAAGTCCAGGGTCCATGGGCGGTCACGAACTTAAGCGCGAAAGTACGCTTCCTGCATCATGTGTCGGCGGCGATGCTGACCGTAAATGTCAACCCGACACCACGCGCCGCATCTGAAGGAAGGCCATGGAAAGCAAGACCAAGAACCGCAAGACGCGCGAGCAGATCGGGGCCATGGCCGCCCGAGCGTTCGATGGCATGGCGCTTGCTGCCGGCGAGGACGCCATCGTCGAGATGAAAGACGGCTGGTTCAACGCGTCTTACCAGGTGAGGCTTGCCGACGGCCGTGAGGTCATCCTGAAGATCGCCCCGCCGGCGGGCTCCGAGGTCCTGACGTACGAGTCGAACATTATGACCACCGAGGTGGCTGCAATGCGCCTCGTCCGGCGCAACGCGGCCATTCCGGTACCCGAGATCTACTTCTTCGACGACGCCAGCGACCTGTGCGACTCGCCGTACTTCTTCATGGAGAAGGTCGCCGGCGACAACCTCGAGCACGCCAAGACGGACATGGCGCCCGAGGCACGCGCGGCGATCGACAGGCAGATAGGCGAGATCATTCGAGCGGTCAACGTATTCACCGGCACGTATTTCGGCTATGAGGGAGATGCGGAGCTGCGCGCGGACAGCTGGCGCGAGGCGTTCGTCAGCATCCTGGAGTCGGTGCTCGACGACGGCGCCCGCAAGGCTGTCGTCTACGACTTCGGCTACGACGAGATCCGTGCGGCGGTCCACAAGCACGCCGCCGCCCTCGACGAGATCGCGACGCCGTGCCTGGTCCACTGGGACGCCTGGGACCCGAACTGGTTCGTCCGGGACGGCAAGGTCGCGGGCATCATCGACTTCGAGCGGGCGATATGGGCCGAGCCGCTCATGGAAGCCCAGTTCCGCTACTTCGGCGGTCCCGAGATCAGCGACGCGATGCGCGGCTACGGCAAGACCACGTTCACGTTCGCCGAGCGGGAGCGCTGCCAGCTCTACCAGCTGCATCTGGCGCTGGTGATGAACACTGAGTGCTACTACCGCAATTACGA
>PMXQ01000076.1 GCA_003171065.1 Chloroflexota bacterium | reverse complement strand
CTCATGATCAGCTCGACGAGGTCGAGCGAATCGGCGTTCAGATCGTCGACGAAGGAAGCTTCCGGCTTGACCTCATCCTCGTCGACGCCAAGCTGCTCGACGACGATCTTCTTGAGTCGCTCGTAGGTAGTGGCCACTGACGCCCTCCTCGGGGTTCCTTGGGCTTGCGGTTGACGGTTACCGCGGTCCCGGCTCCGGGGCGCGGTGCGCACCGGCGACGGAGTCGCGAGTGATCCTCCCGAGTACACCGTTGACCAGACGCCGGGCCGGTTCGCCACTGTAAGTGCGAGCCAGCTCGACCCATTCGGCAATCGCCACCCGGGGCGGCGTGCCGGAGTGTAGCACCTCGCCGATGCCGCTACGCAGCAGAGTCCGGTCCATTCGGGCGAGCTGGACGACCGGATACGCAGGCGCGACCTGCTCGATCAACGCGTCTATCCGATCGCGGTTGTCGACGACGCTCGCGACGAGCGCCCGGGCGAACTCAGCCGTCGGTTCGTCGGCCCCGCCTTCGGCCAGATGACGCTCCATGATCGAGGCGGCGGTCCGCTGCCCGAACTCGGCCTCGAAGAGCGATACCAGTGCCAGCCGGCGCCCGAGCCGAGCGGCCGTCACCTCGCCGGGCGCCCGCTTGCCCGTTCTTGCACCGGTTCCTGACCCCGCGTCGGGCGCGGAGCGGGTCACGATCCCCAGCCCCCCACTCCGTCGACGACCACCGTGACTTCGCCCAGCTCGAGGCCGAGCAGCCGCACGATCGTCGCTCCTACCGCCTGGCGCACCTGGGCCGCCAGCGGTGCGAGCGGATGACCAGGTCGCGCCACGATCCAGACGCGCACCGACACGCGCCCCTCGCCGAAGCGGGCTCGCACGGGCGAGCCGGAGAGCCGGGCCAGGCGCCCGCCGCGGCTCACCTTCAGCACGCCCGGGACCTCGAGCGCGGCGACTCGAACCATCTCAACGATAACGCTGTGGCTTACGGTGAGCGGGTCGTTCGGCGACTTGTGCACAGTCGGCGCAGGACTCTTGCTGGCCATATCGCGAGCGTCGCCTTTCATGTCGTCTCCGATCAAGCCTGGGGCCTTCGCGGCTGGCCGCGGAACGCGCCGGCGATCTGCTCAGGGATCCGGGCCCGCGCGGCCGTGGCGCCCGCCTCCACTGCGAACTCGATCATGCGCCGGTTTGCGCTGCCGTGCGTGATCAGGACCATGCCCTTGACACCCAGCAACGGCGAGGCGCCCATGCGCTCGTAGTCGAAGGTATCGCGGATGCGATGCACGCCCGCGCGCATGAACACGTAGCCAATCGGTCCGCGGATCCCGCGCGTGAACTCGCGCCGCCACAAATCGAAGATGAAGGTCGCAAGCCCCTCGAAGAACTTCATGGTGACGTTGCCGACGACGGCGTCGCACACGGCCACATCCGCCATGTGCTTAGGCAGGTCCCGGCCCTCGACGTTGCCCACGAAGTTCAGGCTGCCATCGTCGTCCAGCAGCTGGGTGGCCTGCTGGATCGCCTGGTCCCCCTTGCCCCTTTCCTCGCCGATCGAGAGCAGGGCGACCCGCGGATTCGCCACTCCCAGGACACGCTCGGCATAGATCGAGCCCATGTGCGCGTACTGGTACAGGTTGTGGCCGGTGGCGTCGACGTTGGCCCCGATGTCGAGCAGCACGAACGGTCCGGTCTCGGTGACCATCTGAACTGCCAGCGCCGGCCGGTCCACGCCCGGCAATCGGCCCAGTCGCAGAACCGCTGCAGCCATACCGGCGCCCGAATGCCCGGCCGTGACCAGGGCGTCCCCCTTGCCCTGCTTGATCAGGTCCATGGCGACCATGATCGAGGAGTCCTTCTTGTTCTTGAGGGCGAGCGCGGGCGACTCGTCCATGTCGACGACCTGGCTGGCCGCCACGACCTGGACATTGGGCGGCAGTGGGCCACCGGCAGCCCGCTCGATTGCTTCCGGAATTCCGACCAGCAGGATCGTGTCGGCCGGATGCTTGCGGGCCCATGCCAGGGTGCCGCTGACAATCTCGAGGGGTGCGTGATCGCCGCCCATGGCGTCTACGACGACGCGCACGGCGCCTGCGTCAACCGTTCGAACCGTGCTCAGGTCCACCGGCTCAGGCGGGCTGCTGCGGCTTTTCCTGCTTGATCTCGACCGTGGGCCGGCCGGCGTAGTAACCGCAGTTGGGGCAGGCGTGATGAACCTGCTTGGGCTGATGGCAGTGCGGGCACGGTTCGAGGTGAGGCACGGAAACCGCGTGGTGCGCGCGGCGGTCGCCCTGTCGGGCGTGGGAGACTTTCCTCTTGGGAACACCCATTGGTCTGGCTACTCCTTGTGCCCCGGCGCGGTGCCACTTGGCTGGCCGGTCTGGTGGCGCCGGGGCGCGACAGTCCCGTCCGCTATTGAGTAAGAGGAAGCATACCCTGCATACAGGGCCGAGGGCGGAGTTTACCCGACCCTGGCCTCGCCGTCATCGCGGGAATGTGGGACCGGTGGTGGCGGGAGCCCTAGCCCAGGTCGCGCGAGACCGTGATGATGTCCTTGAGCTGCTCCAAGCGGCTCATCACCCTGGCCAGCTGCGCGACCGAGGCAACCTCCAGAGTGGCCTTCACGGTTGCCGTTCGGTCGGCCGTGACCGAGACGTTCGCAGCCATTATGTTCACCTTGTTCTCGGCCACGACCTGACTGATGTCCGAGAGCAGCCCGGTCCTGTCGTAGGCCTCGATCCGGATCGAGATCGGGTACGTCTGCTGGACCTGGCTCTCCCATTCGACATCGATCATGCGCGCCGTCTCGCGCTCGTTGAGTACCGTCTGGCAGTTCTTCAGATGCACCGTGACGCCCTTGCCGCGGGTGATGAAGCCAGTGATCGGGTCTCCCGGGATCGGATGACAGCATTTGCCGAACCGGACCAGCAGATCGCCGACGCCCTTGACACGGACTCCGCCCTGGCGCGACGGGCTGGGTGGCGGCGCGGTGGGGGGCAGGGCCAGCTGCGCGTCGTCCACGACTCCCAGGCGCGTGACCACCTGCTGCGCGCCGACGGCCCCGTACCCGACTGCGGCGTAGAAGTCGTCCAGGTTGTCGAACTTGTAGGCCCGCGCGATCTCGAGAATTCGATCCTGGCCGACCGCGCCGAGGCTCGTCCGAGCCAGGCGCCGCAGCTCCCGTTCGAGCGACTCGCGCCCGTGGGCGATGTTCTCGTCGCGCTCCTGGCGCTTGAACCACTGGCGGATCTTCTCGCGGGCATGGCTGGTTCTGACCAGGCTCATCCAGTCGCGAGAGGGACCGTGCTCGCCCTTGGTGGTGACGATCTCGACGATGTCGCCGTTCTGGAGCCTGTAGTCGAGCGGGACCAGGCGGTTGTTGATCTTGGCGCCGATGCAGCGATGTCCGATGTCGGTGTGGATGCGGTAGGCGAAGTCGAGCGGCGTGGCGCCCGCGGGCAGATCCTTGACCTCACCCTTCGGCGTGAAGACAAAGACCTGGTCCTGGAAGACGTCGAGCTTGACGCCCTCGACGAATTCGGTCGCATCCGAAACGTCGCGCTGCCAGTCCATGACCTGGCGCAGCCAGGCGAGCTTGGCGTCGTACTCGCGATCGGCCCGCGAGCCCTCCTTGTAGCGCCAGTGGGCGGCGATGCCGACCTCGCTGACCTGGTGCATGGCGTGGGTCCGGATCTGGATCTCGAGCGGCTGGCCGTCGAGCGAGATCACCGCGGTGTGGAGGCTCTGGTACAGGTTCGGCTTGGGGACCGCGATGTAATCGTCGAACTGGCCGGGGATCGGCCGCCAGTGCGAGTGCACGACGCCCAGGGCCGCGTAACAGTCCTTGACCTCGTCGACCAGGATCCGAATGGCGTAGACGTCGTATATCTCGCCAATCTCGGCGCCCTTGCGCTGCATCTTCTTGCGGATGCTGTAGAGGTGCTTGGGCCGACCCGAAAGCTCCGCCCCGATGCCAGCCTGAGCCAGCTCCGGCCGAAGCTCCTCGATAGCCCGATGGATGAACGACTCGCGGCTCTTGCGGCGGGTGTCCAGCATGCGCGCCAACTCGCGGTACGCCTCGGGCTCGAGAGTTTTGAAGGCCAGGTCCTCGAGCTCCCACTTGACGCTCCATATGCCCAGCCGCTCCGCCAGCGGGGCGTAGATCTCGAGGGTCTGGCGGGCTATACGAGTCTGCTTGTCCGATGGCAGCGCATACAGAGTCCGCATGTTGTGCAGCCGGTCGGCCAGCTTGATGAGGACGACGCGGATGTCCTCCGCCATCGCCAGGAACATCTTGCGGATGTTCTCGGCCTGCTGCTCTTCATGGCTATGGGTGCTGAACTTGGACAGCTTGGTGACGCCGTCGACGAGCTGCGCCACTTCCGGTCCGAAGCGCTCCTCGATGTCGTTGAGCGTGAAGTCCGTGTCCTCGGGAACGTCATGGAGGAGGGCCGCCGTGACGGCCACAGGATCGATACCGATGTCGGCGAGGATCTGCGCGGCGGCCAGCGGATGGGTTACGTAGGGCTCGCCGGTCACCCGAGTCTGGTCGCGGTGAGCCTGCTGTGAGAACTCGAAGGCCTCGCGGAGGGCGGTCAGATCGGCCTGAGGGTAGTGGCGCGCCAGCGAATCCCGGAGGCGCCGGAAACTCGATTCCGGCGAATGCGATCCGGGGATGCCGGCCCGCAGTCGCTCCGCTACCGAGGGTTTCGGCGGCGTCTGGTGGGACGTCGGGTGTGGCACGGCGGTCGGCTCTACCGCGGCGGTCGGCTCCACCGCGGCGGCCGGCCTTGTCGCGGTGGCCTGCGCTTCTGGGCCAGACGGGTCGATGGACATCTGCTTGAGTCTACCAGCCAGATCCCGAGATCCCGCCCCTCAACCCGGACAGTCCTAGCTGAGCAGATTCTGGATATTGATGGTGCCGACGAGGGTCACACTGGCCGAGCTGATGCTCACGGACGTGACTCGCAACGGGTTCGCCGTGCCCGGGGCGATGAGCGTGACGGTCGGCAGCGTGTTGCCGTTGGGCACGAGGAGCAGCGAGCCGTTGCTGGTCACCAGGTGCCCGGGCTGCGACTTACCCCCCGCCGTGACCGTCACGAGGTTCGGGCCCTTGAGCGCGACCGTGGCCACTATGCCCGTCTGGGCCTTCAGCTGGGACTCGGCCAGGGCCTCGGCCTCCGCAACGCTCAAGGTGGCGGTGGCACTCGTCGCCGTGGACGATCCCTGCAGCGTGACCTGGTCGATGGGGACCGGATCGCCGTTGGGAGCGGCGACGCGCACTCCATCGAGCGTGCCGGTGACGGTGCCGATGTTGCGGCTGAGCAGGTCGACGGAGCCGAGCGTCACGTCTACGCTGGCGGCATGGAGATCGCCCATCCTGGCGTCGCTGGATCGGATCCGGATCGTGTCGGCATGTCCGGTGAGCAGCATGAACGGGGGATCGGCCGTAACTTCGACCTTCGTGTCGGTGCCGCTGAAGCCGGTGGCGTTCAGAGCCGCCGTGGCGAGCGCGCTGACGCCGAGCGGGAGGCCGAACCACAGCAGGCAGAAAACGACCGCCAACATGATGACGATCTGGATCAGGCAGGATCTCATCTGCTCGTGGCCTCCGGGGGCGCCTCGCGGCTCCCGCTAATCGCGTTCGTCGCGCTGGTGCCAGCGAACCCCATCAGCCTCAGGGCCGCGATGGCCTCGGTTCGCTCGTCCCAGGCTCGGAGTCCATCGCTCATGATGATCGATTGCTCGTGCCCCTTCCCGGCGAGCAGGACGACGTCACCGGGCCCGGCCCGCTCGAAGGCAGCGGCGATGGCATCGCGGCGGTCCGGGATGCAGAGCAGGTCGTCGCCGCGACGCTTGCCCGCGGTCTCTGCGCCGGCCGCGATGTCATCGAGAATCGCCCCGCGATCTTCGCCGCGTGGATCCTCGTCGGTGACGACGACCAGGCGACAACGCTGGCCCGCGATGCGGCCCATCATCGGCCGCTTCTGGACATCCCGCTCCCCGGCCGATCCGAAGACGGCGATCAGCCCGCCCCCGGCGGTCGCGAGCGGCGCAAGCTGATCCAGGACCGTCTGCAGAGAGGCGGGCGAGTGGGCGTAGTCGACGATGACGCCGAACGGCTGACCGCAGTCCACCCGCTCCATGCGTCCGGGAACACCCCGAACAGCGGCCAGGCCGGTCCGAATAACCGCCGGCTCCAGCTCCAGCGCCTCGCCAAGGGCGATCGCGGCCAGGGCGTTGTGGACATTGAAGCGCCCCACCAGCGCAAGCGTGACTTCGCCGCTCCAGCGATGCGTCCGGACGTGGACTCTCAGCTGGCGGGCGTCCTCTTCGACAGCCATGGCGCGGACGTCCGCCTCGGGCGAGAGGCCGTACTTTAGGAGTGCGGCCCCGGTCGACACAGTGGTCGCCTCGAAGAGAGATGCGGAGGGGTCGTCGTGGTTGACGATGGCCACCGCCGGCCACACTCGCGGAAGGCGCTTGCGCGCCAGCTGGTCGCCGCGCAGCCGCCGGAACAGGCTCAGCTTCGCCTCGCGGTACGCCGCGAAGGTGCCGTGCAGCTCGAGGTGCTCGTGGGTCAGGTTGGTGAAGATGCCGACGTCATAGGCGACGCCGCCGACACGGTCGAGGGCCAGCCCGTGGGAGGTGGTTTCGACGACGGCGGCCCGATTGCCGGCGTCGACCATGGCCCGCAGAGTTCGCTGTAGGTGCGGCGCCTCCGGCGTCGTCACGTGCTCGGGATTTGCGCTCCGAAGCTCGCCAACCTTGAGCTCGGCGGTCGTCAGCAGGCCGGTGGAGATCCCGGCCGCCTCCAGCACCGCCGTGGCCAGGAACGAGGTCGTGGTCTTGCCGTCCGTGCCGGTGATCCCCACCACCCCCATCTCGCGGCTGGGGTCGCCGTACCACCAGGCAGCGGCGACGGCCAGGGCCGTCCGACTGCGATCGACCACGATCTGCGGCGCCCGCAATCCGGCGATGGGCCGCTCCACGACCACGGCCGCGGCACCCAGGGCCACGGCCGAGGCCACGTAGTCGTGGCCGTCGACGTGATCGCCTGGAACCGCGACGAATACGGAGCCGGCCATGACGCGTCTGGAGTCGAAGGCGATCCCCCGAATCGGCAGCGAGCCGAAGGCAACGGACGCAGCCGACGCTTCATTCGACGGCGCTTCCGCAGCGCGAACCATTCGCAGCCTACCCTCGGTCTCGAGTCGTTCTATCAGCTCGCCCAGCCGGCGAGCCGTCTTCGGCTCGGCCGCCTCGATCATCTCCGCCATCGTCCACTCCTGGGCGGCGCCGGACGTCACGCCCCGCCCTCCGCAGCCCCGCCCCCGTCGGCGCCCTCCAGGCCGGCAGCTTCCTTGCGGCCGCCTCGAACGTGGCGGATGCCATGGCGCAGCCGCCCGATGCGGTCCTGCCAGGCCTGGGCGCTGTCGAATGCCAGTCGTCCGGCCGGGTCCAGCACCAGGTCCCAGGCTCCTACGTACCGGATCTCGCGGCCTCCGAAGCCGCTCTTGAATTGCTCGATTCCCTCGTGCGATAGGCCCCACATGTCGTAGGTCACCGCGCCCTGCTCCCGCGACGTCCGGATCGCCTCCCATTTGAGCAGGTAGTTGGCGCGACTCTCGGCCCCTTGCGCCGTCATCCCGCCGTACGGCTCGATGACCCGATCGCCGACGCGCAGCACAAGGAGCGTCGCCAGCCCTTTCCCTTCCTGGGTTTCTGCAATCAAGAGGCGAGCCATCCCGAGCTTTGCGAAGGCCTGCCAGACGGTCAGATAGGAGTCGTAGGTGCGAATGATGAATCCGGCCCGCCTGGCCGTCTCCTTGTAGATCGAATAGAACTCCGGCAGGCGATCGACCGCGGCGTCGACGACGCGGATCTCGCCCTTGCGCGCCTTGTTGACGTACTGGCGCCACTTCTTGCGCAGGTCGCCCCAGAGCGCAGCCTCGTCAGACCTCAGGTCGATCTGCCGCGTCCGCGGTGGCTGAACCGGCGCGCCGGGACGCCAGCCGGAGTGGCGCAGCGCGTGGCGCAGCTGGCCGTCCACGTCCCACGGTCCATTGAGCTCGATCTCCGGCTCGATGCGAACGTGGGAAACGCGCACCGGAGCGGAGACGAGGGCCTGGCGCAAACCGGCCGTGAACGCGCTGAGCGTTGATGGATCCCAGGCCTCGAGGACGGGCCCGCGAGGGGCGTAGGCGAAGGCCCAGGGAAAGAGCCGCGGCCGGCGAAGCAGCATCTGCACGCCGAACGCCGTCTCGCGCCCGGGCTGCTCGTCCGCAGCGGCGTCCTCGTGCTCGGGCGCGTCGGCGTCGGCTGGCGGCTGGCAGGCATCCGGGCGGCTCACCAGGCTCGAGCCCATGAATCGCAGCGGCGTCCAGCCGTTCGGCGCCTTCACCTCGGCCCAGGCCGAGGTCTGCAGGTACGAGCCAGGGTTCGAGCGCGAGACGAAGGCGTCCCAGCTGGCCGTGTCCGGAGAGAGGTCGACGACGGAAGCGCGAGACGACGTCCCGCTTTCGGCGTGGGTTGCATCCCCCGTGACCTGCCCAGGCATCCAGCTTGCCTCCGTAAGTCGCGGCGAGGACGGGTCACCGCTCAAGGACGAGTCGGCGGCCCGGCCCAAGCCAGCCGCTAGTCCGCGGCGCCATCCGATGAAGAGCCAGCGTCGACTGCTCCGTTCGCGTTCTGCAGCCGCGCCCGCGGATGGGAGGCAGTGTACGCGGCCCGCAGTCGCGCCGGCGAAACGTGCGTGTAGATCTGCGTGGTCGCCAGGCTCTCGTGGCCGAGCAGCTCCTGGACCACTCGCAGGTCCGCGCCGCCGTCGAGCAGGTGCGTCGCAAAGCTGTGGCGGAGCGTGTGGGGCGAGACGCCCTCCGGCAAGCCGGCGGCCACTCTCAGGCGGTCGATGCGCCAGCGCATGCCACGCGCGCCCAACGCCGTGCCTCGATGGTTAAGGAAGAGGACGCCCGTGTCCGGTGGCGCCAGGCCGCCAGCTGCGCCGCCGGCCCGCCGGTCCGCGGCGCCAGCAGGCTCCTGGCCGGTCGCGCTTTCGGGCGAAGGCGCCGCTCGCCGCGCCAGCACCGGCCGTCCTTCGTTGATGTAAGCGTGCAACGCCGCCCGGGCCGGGCGCCCCAACAGGGAGATGCGCTCCTTTCGTCCCTTGCCAGTCACTCGCACCTCGCCGCGGCGCAGATCCACCGAACCGATGCTGAGCGCGGCCAGCTCCCCGATGCGCAGCCCCGCGGCATAGGCCGTCTCCACGATTGCCACATCCCGCAATGCCAGCGCGCGCTCCAGCGTCGCTCGCGCCGTCCCCACGGGCGCCCGGTCCCCTTCCTCGCTCGCGGCTTCGAGCAGCCGCTCAATGTCGGCAATCGAGAGGACCGCCGGCAGCCGGCGTGGCTGCCGTGGCGTCGGCAGGGCCGCCAGCGGGTTCCCCGCCACCAGCTCCTCGCGCGTGGCGTAGCGGTAGAACGACCGCAACGCAGCCAACCGCTGCGCCACGGTGCGCCGGCCGCGCCCTTCCGACAGCGACCCCAGGAACGCCCGCAACGCGGCTCGGGATGGGGAGCGCCAGTCGTGGCCATTGGCCGACAGCCAGCCGGTGTAGCCGTCGAGCGCCGTCCGGTAGGAGCGGAGCGTGTGAACCGACGAACCCCGCGCCCGAAGCGCCTGCAGGAACCGCTCGACCGCCGCCGCGGCCCCGTTATCGCCCGGACCCGCGCCCGAGGTCATCCGTCGTCGCGGGCGCCCGAGGCGCGTTTCCCCGCAGTCCTGCGCGTGGAAGAGGCACGCGACGCCCCGCGACTCACCGTGGCCCTGGCGCGGGCTCGTCGCGGCGCGCGGCTGGAGCTGGGCCGGGCCAGGGCCGCGGGATTCGGCTCGCCGCCCGCCAGGCGCTTGCCGACGGGATCCTCGCCGGGAGGCAGCTCCACAGCTGCGCCGCAGACGAGGCACAGGGCCGTGTCGCCGGCCGCCCGGCCGATCGGCCCGCCGTCCGCATCGTGCACGGCGCCGAGCGGCTCGTGCGAGGTCGTGTAGTCGCACTTCGGATACCGCGAGCAACCCCAGAAGAGCGAGCCCGTGCGGCGCGCCCGCCTGGTCGCGAGCTTACCCTGGTGGCATGTGGGGCAGGCCACTTCGAAGGCCAGCGGATCCGGCGGAGGCGGGCCCTCCTTCTTGATGTAGTCGCACTCGGGATAGCGCGAGCAGCCCATGAACGGCCCGAAACGGCCGCGGCGCGAGACGAGCAAGCCACCCTCCGTCTCCCCGCACTTGGGACAGGCTTCGACGGGCGCGGGCTCGGCAGGCATCCCGTCCGGGCCAACCTGCGGCGCACCGGGCGTTGGGCCGCTGGCGCCGGGAAGCTCACGGGTTTCCTTGTGCTCCGGGTACATGGAACAGGCCAGGAATTCGCCGTATCGGCCGAGCCGGATCACCATGGGGTGGCCCTGCGAGCAGACCTCGTCCGACGGTCGAGTCGTGAAGTCCGCCCGGCGCAGCTCCTTGGTCTTCTCCTCGATGCGGGTGCGGAAGGGCGCATAAAAGTCGCGCACGACGGGGACCCAGGCTCGCTTGCCGCTGGCGACGTCGTCGAGATCCTCCTCCATGCGAGCCGTGAACTCGAGATCCACGAACTCGCCGAAGTGGCAAACGAGCAGGTCGGTCACTATCTCGCCGACCGACTCGGGATGGAGCCGGCGCTCCTTCACCTTGACGTAGCCGCGATCCACGATCGTCGAGATCGTGGCCGCGTACGTGGACGGCCGGCCGATGCCATGTTCCTCTAGAGCCTTGATGAGCGTTGCCTCGGTGTAGCGTGGCGGTGGCTCGGTGAAGTGCTGCTGGCTGTCCACGCCCTGAACGGTCGTCACGTCGCGCTCGCGAAGCGGCGGCAGGCTGCACTCCTTCTCTTCCTCGGAATCGTCCTGGCCCTCGGTGTAGACGCGCGAGAAGCCGTCGAAGGTAGTCCGGGTTGCAGCCGCCCGGAGGTCATAACCGTCGGCCGCGAGTTCGGCCGTCGTCGTCTCCTGCGCCTTGGCGGCCATCTGGCTGGCCAGGGCTCGCTGCCAGATCAGCCTGTACAGGCGCGCTTCGTCGCTCTTGAGGAACTTCGCCGCGGCCTCCGGGTCGCGCCAGAACGAAGTCGGCCGGATCGCCTCGTGGGCCTCCTGGGCGTTGCGCGTCTTGGTCTTGAAGGCCCGTCCCCTGGGAGTGGTATAGGTCTCGCCGAAGCGGGCCTCGATGACCCGCGCCGCCTCGGCCATGGCCTGGCTCGAGAGCGCGACCGAATCGGTCCGCATGTAGGTGATCAGGCCGACCTGGCCCTCGTCGGTCGCCACGCCTTCGTACAGGCGCTGGGCGGCGCTCATCGTTCGCTTCGGCGAGAAGCCGAGCTTGCGGCTCGCCTCCTGCTGCAGGCTCGACGTGGTGAAGGGCGGCGCGGGGTTCCGGTTAGTCTGCTTGACCGAGACCTCGGTCACGACGGGGCGGCTCGCGCGGATGGCCGCGGCGTGGCGTGCGGCTGTCTCGCCGTCGGAGAGATCGGGCTTCTTGCCGCCGACGCGGACCAGGTCGGCCTCGAACGGCGAGCCGTTGGGCGCGAGAAGAGTCGCCTTCAGCGTCCAGTATTCGCGGGCCAGGAAGGCGCGGATCTCGCGCTCCCGATCCACGACCAGCCGAACTGCGACGGACTGGACGCGGCCGGCCGAAAGCCCGGCTCGAACCTTTCGCCACAGCAACGGGCTCAGGGTGTAGCCGACCAGGCGGTCGACCACGCGGCGGGCCTGCTGCGCGTCCAC
>PMXQ01000041.1 GCA_003171065.1 Chloroflexota bacterium | reverse complement strand
CTACCCGACGCCACCGGGCTACGGCTGGCCGAACCCGTGGGCCTGTCCATATCCATATCCGCCCTGGGGCTACGGCTCCCCGCCCCCGGCCGAGGCTCCGGGTCTCCTCCATCCGCCCGTGCCGCCCAGAAGGATCCAGTCCCTCGAAGGGCGGGCATCACCGCGGATGTACGCCGCCGGGTGGCTCCTCTCGCTCATCGGCCTTGTTACGCTGATAGCCATCATCGCCGCAGGCAACTTCGGGATCACTGGCGGCATCTCGGGCGTCGCCGCCGTTTCCATGTTCGAGCTGACCCTCGGCCTCCTCTCGGTCGGGCTCGTGGCCGCTTCGCTGGCCCAGGGCAGCCAGCGCCGCGCCGACGGCTGGCAGGATTACTTCGGGCCATCGCCGTTTCTCGTCGTGCTGGCGTGGCTCTCCCTATCGCTGGCGGCCGAGCTGGTCGTCGTCGAGGCTTTCGATTTCGTCGGGATCAACCTCGCAACGTCGGTCGAGACGCTGCTCGTCCTCCTGCTCAACCTCGGCTGCTACGGGGCGCTCGTCCATGTCGTCGCGGTTCGACCGGGCGCCCTCTCGTGGCGGGACATCGTGCGGCCGCGGCGGCTTGCCCCTGATCCCAGCCACTGGTCGTTCTCCAACGCCTGGAGGGGCGCGCCGGCAGGAGAAGCCGGCACCGGCGCAGAGGCTCTTGGCGGAGACATCGCGCTCGGGCTCGGCCTGGCGATTCCGGGTCTGGTCGCGACGCTGATCTTCGCCGGGATCCTGGCCGTCATCCTGGGCGTCCAGAGCACCGACGTATCCGAACCCATCCCGACGCTCTTCCCGGGCTGGGACCTGTGGATCACCCTCCTGTCACTGGCGGTCGTTGCGCCGATCGGCGAAGAAGTCTTCTTTCGGGGCTTCGCCACCAACGCCTGGGCTCGGTCGCTCAAACGCGACGACGCGATCATCCGGGCCGCCGTCTTCTTCGCCTGCATCCACATCATCAACCTGGTCGGCGCCGTCGACACGGACGTGTTCATTCGGGCGGCGATCGTGGCCGTGGCCGCCCGAATCCCCGTAGGCTGGTTGCTCGCGTGGATCTACACGCGGCGGCGCTCGATCTTCGCCTCGATGGCTCTTCACGGGGCCTACAACGGGAGCCTCGTCCTCCTGGTCTGGTGGGTCAGCACAGTCCGGTGAGCCGGCGTTGAACGCGGATTGACCGGTCCCCGGTTGCATCCAGGCGCTTGACACGTGGTTCCGGGTTTAGCCGCAGTTGGTCCGCAGATAAGCGGCCGGGTCTAGCCTCGTCTGGTTCCCGGAGCCCGATGGCGGGGGGAATCGGCGGGCTCCCGTCGTTGGGCTCCGGGAGCGGTGAGCCAGGCCCGCTCCGCCCCGACCAGCAGGACGTCAACCGTGGACACGGGAGAGTCAGAGCTCCCAACGCTGGAGCCAATCGAGCCGCGAGCGCAGCCCCGGAGCGACCGCCGACGCCAGATCCGAGCAGCCGAACGGCCGATCTCGGGGATCTGCATGGTGCCCGCCAGAGAGCGGCCGCGCGAGCGCCTGGCGATGCACGGCGCGGCAGCCCTGAGCGCGGCGGAGCTGATCGGCGTGCTGTGGGGATCCGGCACGCGCGGTGCGACGGCCGTCGACGCGGCCTCGGACGCGCTGCGGCGCCACGAGGGGCTCGTTGGGCTGGCGCGCGCCACGGACGTCGAGCTGGAAGCGGTACCCGGGGTCGGCCCGGTCCGCGCCGCCCAGCTGGCCGCCGCCTTCGAGCTGGGCAGGCGAGTGGTTACCGACTGGCCCCAGGGTCGCTGGACGGTGCGAGCGCCGCGCGACGTGGGCGAGCGGCTCGTACCCCAGATGGGCTTCCTGGAGCGGGAGGAGTTGCGCGTCGTGCTCATGAATACGCGCAACGCGGTCCTTCGGCTTGTCACCGTGTACCAGGGCAACGTGTCATCGAGCCTCGTCAGGGTCGGCGAGCTCTTCCGCGACGCCGTCCGCCTCAACGCATCGGGCCTGATACTCGTCCACAACCACCCGTCTGGCGACCCAACGCCGAGCCCAGACGACCTCCGTCTCACTGCGGAGGCGCTGGCCGCCGGGCGGCTGCTGGACATCCAGCTGCTCGACCACCTCATCGTGGCGGGCGATGGCTTCGTCTCCCTGCGCGACCGCGGGGTCGCCTTCGATCGACCGTCATAGGTGGCCGACGAGCCGCAGAAGGGGCGCGAGGAAGTCGCGGAGCATCACGCTCGAACGTGGGGGCTCTCCCCCCACAAGGCCCCTCCTCGCCGCCCGCCAGCGGGCTGTTCAGCTCGCATCAGACCCTTGCGCCACTCATGCGGGTATACTTCACGGGCTTCCCAGGGTCAAAGCGGGCGGATCTACGGTCCCGCACCCTTGATGGGGGCCACCAGAGTCCGAGACGACGCCACCCTCTCGGTCGCCTGGACCACAAAGGCTGGCAGCCCCGTTCCCCGTCTCGCGGGGACCAGCACGACGAGGAAGGAACCGCCTCGAATCATGTTCGGCGTCCACAGTTTTCTGGGCCTGTTCTCGCGTGACATCGGCATAGACCTGGGCACAGCCAACACCCTCGTCCACGTCCGCGACCGAGGCATAGTCATCAGCGAACCGAGCGTCGTCGCGATGGAGGCCAAGACCAAACGAGTCCTGGCAGTCGGCGCCGAGGCCAAGCGCATGGTCGGTCGCACCCCGGCGAGCATCATCGCCGTGCGGCCGCTGCGCGACGGCGTCATCAGCGACTTCGACGTCACCCAGCAGATGATCGCGTACTTCGTGCGCAAGGTTCACGACCGGATCGGCATGGTACCCCGGCCGCGAATGCTGATCGGCATCCCGTCGGGCGTGACCGAAGTCGAGAAGCGCGCCGTGCGTGACGCGGCCATGAACGCCGGGGCCCGCTGGGCCGGCTTGATCGAAGAGCCGATGGCCGCCGCGATCGGCGCCGGCCTGCCGATCAACGAGCCCACCGGCAGCATGATCGTCGACATCGGCGGTGGCACGACGGAAGTGGCCGTCATCAGCCTCGGCGGCATCGTCATCAGCCGCAGCATCCGCGTCGGTGGCGATGAGATGGACACCGACATCGTCGCCTACGCCCGGCGCGAGTACAACCTCTTCCTCGGTGAGCGCTCGGCCGAGGACATCAAGATCTCGATCGGATCGGCCAGCCCGGGCGAGTGGGACACGCAGCGCGTCACCCTCCGCGGCCGCGACCTGCTGACCGGCCTGCCGCGCAGCGTCGAGGTCGGCGGCGAGCAGATCCGCGAAGCCATCGAACCGTCGGTGGCCCTCATCGTGGAGACGATCAAGGACACGATCGAGGAAACGCCGCCAGAGCTGATTGCCGACATCATGGACCAGGGCATCGTGCTGGCGGGCGGGGGCGCGCTGCTGCAGGGCCTGGACCATCGCGTCGCCGAAGCCACGCAGATGCCCGTCCACGTCGCCAACGATCCGCTGACCTGCGTCGTACGCGGAACGGGCGTCGTGCTCGAGGAGCTCGACATCATGGAAGAAGTGCTCGTGGCGGACACGTACGCCCGCCCGCCGCGCTGAGCGGTCGCGCGGCCCATCTGGGCAGATGAACTCCCGCTCGGGCTACCGTCTCCCCCGCGCCCAGTGGGTTGTCTACGGTTTGCTCGTGACCCTGAGCGTCGGGATGATGGGCGCGTCCGGGAGCCATTTCGCGGCCACGATCCAGTCGGACGCCAACTACATGCTCGCCCCGGTCGAGGGCGCCCTCAACGACACCGCAGACACGCTCGGCTCGTACTTGTCCACACTGACCCAGCTCGACGACTTGCGCACCCAGAACGAGCAACTTCGCCAGGAGAACCAGACCCTCCAGGAAGAGCTGAACCGCATGCCGGCCATCTCGCAGCTGACGACGGACTGGACGAGGGTCTCCCAGGCGCAGCAGGACTCGCAGTACCAGACGATCATCGCCCGGGTGCTCGTACGCAACATCACCGACATCGGTCTTCGAACCTTCATCATCAACAGGGGCCTGGCCGATGGGATCTCGCTCGAGCAGGTCGTCGTCGACGACGGCGGGGCCGTGGTGGGCAGGGTCGTTTCGGTGCAGACGTACGACGCCACGATTCTCCTGGTCAACGACACATCGAACACGGTGATCGGGCGCGAGTCGGGCCCGAACGCGGACCCAAACGCGGTCGGTAACGTTCAGGGCCAGGTAGGCGGTCTCCTCCAGATGTCATACGTGGCCTCCACCGAGAAGCTCTCGAAGGGCATGGCGATCGTAACCGCGGGCATGGTCAGCGCAGGGGGGGACGTGCGGTCGCCCTATCCCCCGGGCCTGCTCATCGGGACGATCATCAGCGTCTCAACCGACCCGAACCTGGTCGTTCAGTCAGCCGTGGTGCAACCCGCCGCGGATCTGAACAACATCGAGTGGGTGCTCGTGATCACGAACTACCAGGGCGGCTTCTCGACCCCCGAACCGTCGGCGAGCCCCAGCCCATCGGCCTCGTCGAGCCTCGGCCCTGCGTCGCAACCGACACCGGTCATTCCAAGAGTCACTCCCACGCCCCGGCCAACCCCTACGCCACCCCCGGGAATCGTGACGCCGCCGCCGCACTGATCGCCGCACGCGAAGGCTGTCGCCGCACGCGAAGGCCGGCCGGAACCTGCTACGCTCTGGCCCATGACGCCGACGGAGCCGCGTTGAAGGGTCTCGTGCTGGCGGGCGGCACGGCCACTCGCCTTTTCCCGCTCACCATCGTCACGAACAAGCATCTGCTGCCGATCTACGACCGGCCGATGATCTATTACCCGATCGCCACGCTGGCCGGCATGGGGATTCGGGAAGTCATGGTCGTCGTCGGCGGCAAAAGCGTCGGTGACGTGGTCGAGCTCCTCGCGGACGGCGAGCATTTCGGCCTGGACCTCACGTACCGCTATCAGCGAGGGGCACTGGGGATTGCCCACGCCATAGGTCTGGCCCGCGACTTCGTCGGCGACGACGCCTTCTGCTGCGTCCTGGGCGACAACGTCCTGCTGGGTCCTCCGCTGGTGGACACCGCCCGGGAGTTCGAGACCGGGCCGTGGGGTGCCGGCACGCTCCTCTACGAGGTCGCCGATCCGGAGCGCTTCGGAGTGGCGGAATTCGACGCGCAGGGCAACGTCGTCGGTTTCGAGGAAAAGCCGACCCGGCCCAAGAGCAACCTCATCCCGATCGGCGTGTACTTCCTGCGGCCCGATGCGTTTGCCGTTGTCGACCATCTCGTCCCGTCGCGCCGTGGCGAGCTGGAGATCACCGACCTGCTCAACAGCTACCTCCCGGGCAAACTCTTCGCCCGTCGATTCGAGGGCCTCTGGACCGACGCCGGGACGGTGACCTCGCTCATCCGCGCCGCCGAGCTGGCCGAGCAGGAATCGCGCTCCGGTCGCCTGCCCGGGCCCCCGGCCAGGCCCACCTCGTGACCGAGCCCCGGACGCCGCGCTTCCCCCGGCTTCTGGTGACCGGCGGGGCCGGCTTCATCGGCTCGTGCTTCGTCCGCGACCGGCTCGCCCGCCGCGACGGCACGCAGATCGCCGTCCTGGACAAGCTGACCTACGCCGGCAACCGCGCCAATCTCGCTTCCGCGGAAGCCGACCCTGAGCAGGCCGCCAGGCTGCGGTTCGTCCAGGGCGACATCGCCGACCCGGCAATCGTGGCGCCGTTGGCCAGCGAGGCAGATGCCGTAATCAATTTCGCCGCCGAGTCCCACGTCGACCGCTCCATACTCGACCCGGAGGCCTTCCTGCGGACGGACGTCCTGGGCGTCCACGTTCTGCTCGAAGTCTGTCGCGCCGAGCAGGAACGCGCCGTGAAGGGAGAGCGCGCGGCCGCTCCGCGCTTGCTGCAGGTTTCAACGGACGAGGTCTACGGCTCTGTGGAGACCGGAGAGAGCCACGAGGACGACCACCTCGAGCCACGCTCGCCCTACTCCGCCGCCAAGGCCGCCGGCGAGCTGCTCGTTCGCTCCTACTGCGTCACCTACGGCCTGGACGCGGTCGTGACCCGCGGCTCGAACACCTACGGCCCGTACCATCACCCCGAGAAGCTGATCCCGCTGTTCATCACCAATGCCATCGACGATCGGCAGCTGCCGCTCTACGGCGACGGCCTTCAGCGCCGCGACTGGCTCTACGTCGGCGACCACGCCGGGGCCATCGGCCACGTCCTGGAGCACGGCAGGGCCGGCGAGACATACAACATCCCCGGCGGCAACGAGAGAACCAACCGCGAGGTGGTGGCCAGGCTTCTCGAGCTGCTCGGCAAACCCTGGTCGCTCGTCCGGCAGGTCGAGGATCGGCCGGGCCACGACCGCCGCTATGCCATGGACGGTTCCAGGCTCGCCACCCTGGGCTGGAGAAACGAGACGCCCTTCGAGGAGGGCCTGGCCACGACCGTCCAGTGGTACCTTCGCAACGAGGCCTGGTGGCGGCCGATCAAGTCAGGTGAGTGGGAGGACTACTACCGCCGTCAGTACGCCGCCAGGCTGGCCGGCTCTCGAGATGCCGGGTGACCGCGTCGAAGGGACGGCCCTGATGCGGGTCGCGGTTACCGGCGCCGGCGGCCGGCTCGGGACGGCCCTCGTCGCTGCCCTCGCCAGCTCCGGCTCTATCGACGAGGTGCTGGCCTGGGATCTCCCCGAGCACGACCTGGACGATCCCGGGTCGGCCATGCGGTTGGTCAGCCGCAAACGGCCGGGCATCGTCATCCACGCCGCAGCCTGGACGGACGTCGACGGCTGCGCGCGCGATCCCCAGCTGGCCATGCGCCGCAACGGAACGGCCGCAGGCGAGATGGCGCAGGCCTGCGTGACGAACGGGGCGGCGATGATCGCGATCTCCACCAACGAGGTCTTCGACGGGCTGCGAACCGATGGCCGGCCGTACGGCGCCACGGACCTGCCCAACCCCGCCAATGCCTACGGGGCCGCGAAGCTGGCGGGCGAGCGGCTGGCTCGCGAGGCATTCCGGGCTACCGGCGACGACTTCGCGGCCGCGGCGCTCATGCCGCCGGGCGGTCGCCCGACCACCGTTCCGCCCCTGGCGATCGTGCGGACGGCGTGGCTCTTCGGGCCGCCCGGAGCAGACTTCCCGCAGAGAATCCTGGCCGCTGCCGTTCGAGCGCGCGCGGAGGACAAGACGCTCGATCTGGTCTCGGACGAATTCGGCTGCCCGACCTACGCCGCGGACCTGGCGGCGGCGATCGCGAGCCTGGTGGAGCTTGCCGGCAAGAAGGGCTGGAGCGCCGTGGGCGGGATTCACCACGTGGTCAACGGCGGGTACGCGTCGCGGGCCGAGTGGGCGCGCGAGGTGCTGCGTCTCGCCGGGGTGACGGTGCCGACCCGGGACGTGGCCATGCGCACGTGGCCGCGCCCCTCGACGCCGCCGCTTTGGGGCGTGCTGGAGCCCACGCCACTCTCCGGCGGCCCGCTGCGCGACTGGCAGGCGGCCCTGGCGGAGTACGCGACAATCCGGATACGCACGCAGGAGCCGTCACGATGAGTCCACAGGGAGCCGGGTCGCGCCTGGCGGGCGTCCGATACGGAAGGCTTGAGCGCATCGGCGACAGGCGCGGTTCCTTCGCCGAGCTGTGGCGCGCCTCGACCTTTGGCGAGATCGGGCTCGCGGCCGCCGGCATGCCGGACGCCCGCTTCGTCCAGGCCAACCTCTCGACCTCCGCCCAGGGCGTGCTGCGGGGACTCCATTACCACCGCCGCCAGCTCGACTACTGGACCGTCGTCAGCGGCCGGGCCCTGGTCGCCCTCGTCGACGTGCGGCCCGTCGTGGCCGATCCCGGCGCCCACGCCATCGTCGAGACGCGGGCGCTGATCGAAGGCCACACGGTCACAATCCCCGCGGGCGTCGCCCACGGCTTCCTGGCCCTGGAGCCGCTGTCGCTGCTCTACCTGGTCACCAACGAGTACGACGGCAGCGACGAGCTAGGATTCGCGTGGGACGATCCGGCCGTCGGGGTTCCCTGGCCGGCGATTCCGGGAACGCCCGACGGTCGTCCGATTCTGTCGGACCGGGACCGCTCCAACCCAACGCTCCGCGAGTTGGTCGAACGCCTGCGCGGCACTTGAAGCCGCGATCAGGTGGCGCAGCGGCCTTCCATTAAGCTTTTGTTGAGGCACTCGATGGGTGACGGATTTGGACCGGCGTGCCTATCATGGCCCGCCTGGGTCCTTGCCAGGGTGGCCTGATCCCGTCGGGCCGCTCACCACAGCCTGGCCAATGGGACCCCCACCGCACTGGGACCAAGGCACGATTGTCGCCGCCACCACCGCGTCACAGTCTTGGCGCACAACCACTATTCGGTCCGTCGAGCACGCCCCGACGGGTCGCATACCTCGATACGCCGAGGTGGGCCCAAAGGGAGACAGCGCAATGCGAAAGCTCACCCTTGCGCTCGCGGTCGGTCTGCTCGTTGCCGGCACCGGCCTGGTCGCGAGCTCCGGCAAGGTCGCCGCTTCATCCGCCTACGTAACCAAGGTCGTCATCGTCGTCGGCCAGACTCAGAGCGCCACCGCCAGGTACCGCGCCGACGCCGACGAGTCGGCTACCGAATTCCAGGAAGCCGCGGATTCCGCGGGGCGCTCCGTCAGCATCGTCAAGGTGTACTCGCCCAACGCGACGTGGAGCGCCGTCAAGGCCGCGGCCAAGGGCGCGAACATCCTCGTCTACATGGGTCATGGCAACGGCTACCCGGATCCATACCTGCCCTACGAACAGCCGCTCAAAGACAACGGCATGGGCCTCAACGCCGTCGCCGGCTCGAGCGACTCGACGACCTATTACTACGGCGAGGCATACATGGCCCAGCTCCAGCTGGCGCCGGACGCCCTGGTGATCCTGAACCACCTTTGCTACGCCTCCGGCAACAGCGAGGGCGGCGTGGCCAACCCAACTCTCGCCGTGGCCGAGACACGGTTGGATGGCTACGCCTCCGGCTTCATTCGGGGCGGCGCCAAGACCGTCATCGCCGAAGGCATCAATGACATCGGCTACTACATCGACACGGTCTTCAACGGCCATACCACTGTCGACGCGATGTGGAAAGGCTCCCCATCCTTCCACGACAACGTCATCAGCTGGAACAGCTCGCGCAACTCCGGATACACGTCGCAGGTGGACCCGAACGTCGCCAACCCATCCGCCGGTGGCCACGAGGTCTACTACCGCTCAATGGTTTCCATCCCGTCCACGAAAACAGATGATGTCATCAGCGGCCACACGACGCCATTCGTCAGCCGGAGCGGCTCCTACTACCCGATCTCCCCGATACGCCTGGTCGATACCCGGCCCAGCGGCATTGGACCGCGCGGGTCGTTGTATGGGCGCGCCGGCTACAACTTCCAGATCGCCGGCCAGAAAGTGGGCCTCATTACGCCCGTTCCCGCAGCCGCGATCGCCATCACGGCCAACGTGACCATCACCAATCAATCGGCAGCCGGCTGGCTCTACCTGGGACCAACGGTCGACTCCACGCCCACGTCCTCGACGATCAACTTCCCCAAGGGAGACAACCGCGCCAACGGCGTGACGGTCGCCCTCTCGCCCCAGGGCGCCGTCGGGGCCTGGTACGGAGCCGCGTCCGGCGCCGCCACCAACCTGATCATCGACGTCACCGGCTACTTCCTCGCCGGCACGGCCGGTGCCGGCTATGTGGCGTACGGTCCGGATCGAGTCATGGACACGCGCCCCGGCTCGGGCGTCCCTGGCCTGACCGGGCCGTTCGTGGCCGGCCAGCACCGTGTCATTCAGATCGCCGGGGTGGCGGGCCTGCCCAAATCCGGGATGGTCGCCGTGACGGGAAACCTCACCGTGGTGAAAGCGACCGCGGCCGGTTTCGTGACGCTTGGGCCCGACAAGACTGACACGCCGACTTCGTCGACGATCAACTTCCCGAGCGGAGATGTCAGGGCCAACGACGTCGTCGTTCCCGTGAACGCCGACGGGACCCTGTCGGCCGTTTACATCGGCGGCGCCGGCGGGGCAACCGTCAACCTGGTGTTGGACATCTCCGGTTACTTCACCGCCTCCGGCGGGTACCTCTTGAACACGATGCAGCCCGTCCGAGTCCTGGACTCGCGGTCCGACACGGGCCTCGCAGGGCCGTTCTCCGCCAATATTGCCAAATGGCTGCAAGTCACCGGGCCCGGCGTCGTTCCGAGTGGCACGGTGGCGATCACGGCCAATCTGACGGTCACAGAGCAGACGGCCGGCGGGTTCGCGGCGATCGGGCCGAACATCAGCTCGTCGACGGAGTTCTCCACCCTCAATTTCCCTGTCCATGACGAGCGCGCCAACGGGGCTACAGTTCCGCTGACGTCGACCGGCACGCTCGGTGTCCTCTACGGGGCTCCAGCCGGACGCACCGCCCAGCTGCTGCTTGACGTCACGGGCTACTACCTGGGCTCCTCATAGGCGGTCCGGCGGCGCCCTTCGCGGGCCGTTCGGCGCGCCAGCCTCACCACGCACCTGTGCCATCTCACCGCACCGCAACCGACTCGACGGTACCATTTGCCCGCGGGATGGACGAACGATGGGCGCAAGCATCGTCTGAACCGCACCGTGGGGCCCGTTCGGGGCGCTCATTGTCAGGCGCTTGTGCGCAGCCAGGCCAGGTGCTCCGCCCATCGCGGCAACGCGAAGCTGGAGATGGCGGGCATCGGATGAGGTCGGGATGATCAACCACTCGGCACCGTTCCGGTCGGCGAATCACCACAAGGCCGGGGGGCAGTCCAGAAGATTCGTGCCGGTGACGCTGGCATTCGCGCTCGGGGCGGCGTTGACCCTCGGGTCGAGCTGGCCGGGGGCACGGCCCGCGGCCGCCGCGGATGCGACCGCCGGCGCCTCCGATGCCGGCTCCGGAGCCGTGGATCCGGGCACCACGTCGATCTCGTACCAGGAGGCCCTCGAGCATCAGAACGACCCTGACACATTCGTCCCGGGCGGCGCCGTGACGGTTCCGTACCGCCCGCGCGCGGGCGACACGACCGAAGTCGACGGCGGTTTGCCCGTGGCTCTGCCGGCCGGGACTGCTTCGGGCCGATCGATGGCGGCGAGCCCGCAGGGCTCCGTCTCGGCCGTCAACGACGTCGCGGCGCCCACGTCCGCCGCCTCGAGCGACAGCGCCACTGCGCCTTCGCCCACTCTGGCTCAGGGGCCGGCAACTCCCGCGACCAACGTGCTGCGACGCGAAATCTACGGCTTTCTGCCCTACTGGGAGTCAGTCGCGGGGCCGACCCTCAACTACGACATCCTCTCCACCGTCGCCTACTTCGGCGTCGGCGTGGACGGCAATGGCAACCTCCAGAAACACTCGAACGGGAACACATCCACCGGCTGGGCCGGCTGGACGAGCTCGTGGATGACGAATGTCATCAACAACGCCCATGCCCACGGGACGCGCGTCGCGCTCACGATCGAGGAGTTCGCCTGGTCGACCTCGGAGACGAACGAGCAGGTTCAGCTCCTGTCGAGCGCGGCCAACCGTCTCAACGCCGCTCAGCAGATCGCGGCGGCCGTCAGTCAGCGCGGGGCCGACGGTGTGAACCTGGACTTCGAGCCGATAGCGTCCACGCAGGAAGGCGACTACACGCTCTTCGTACGGACCCTCCGGGCCGAGCTCGACAAGATCAATCCCGGCTACGAGCTGACCTTCTGCGCGACCGGCGCAACCGGCTACTACGACGTTGCGGGCCTCACCGCGGCGGGCGCGGCCGACGCCGTCTTCATCATGGGTTACGACTTCCGAACCGGCAGCTCGAGCATCGCCGGCTCGACCGACCCGCTCACGAGCCCCAAACCGGTTTACGACCTCACCAGCGTCGTCAACGCGTGGAAGAAGCGGACGTCGGTCTCGAAGATAATCCTGGGCCTGCCTTACTACGGCATCGCCTGGACGACCACGTCCAATGCACCCAACGGCACAGTCGTCCAGAGTTCGTGCATTGGGCCCACCTCGGTCCTCTATGCCCAGGCGGCCTCGCTCGCGGCGACCAACGGCCGTAACTACGACTCCATCGAGCAGTCGGCCTGGACCGCGTACCAGCTCACCTGCCCCACTGTGCCTGTCCAGGTCTGGCGCGAGCTCTACTACGACGACGCCCAATCGCTGGCCGCGAAGTACGACATGATCAACTACTGGAACCTGCGCGGCGCCGGCATCTGGGCGCTCGGCTACGACGCCGGCCATCCGGAGCTGGCCAATGTGGTCGCCGCCAAGTTCCTGAACGACAAGACCCCGCCCAAGGTCGGCATCGTGAACCTGCCGGCCACGCAGACCAGCGAGGGCTTCCCGGTCAGCTGGACCGGCCAGGACGACTGGAACGGCATCGCCAGCTACGACATCCAGGTCTCCACGGACGGAGGCCCCTTCGCCGACTGGCTCACCGGCGTCACCGAAACGAGCGACGACTTCCAGGGCTCGTCAGGCCACGACTACTCGTTCCGGGTCAGGGCCACCGACGGCGTTGGCAACGTCGGCCCATGGGACGTCACATCGACCTACACAGCCTCGCCGTCATTCGCCATCAACGGCTTCGTCTCTGTCGTTGCCGGGTCTGTTAACGAGATGGAAACGGCCTCGTCGAGCTCCACAGTGTTGACCACCGCGGCCAAGGGCACAGTCCTGAAGGTAATCGGCGGACCGACCACCGCGACCGACGGCAGCATCTGGTACCAGGTCACGGGCCCATACGCCGCCGTCAATGCGGTGGTGCCCCTCTTCCCAGGCCCCTGGGTCGAGGTCTCGAACGGGGCCACCAGCTACGTCGTGCCCATCACTCCGCCCAATTCCACTGCCGTGGCGGCCGGGATCACCGACTACTCCGTCGGCGTGCCGGGGATGATGCCTTCGGGTACGGGCATCGACCGGGGCAAGGTCTTCTCGCCCGATGGCGACGGAATCCATGACACGCTGCCGCTGTCCTGGACCGACACGACCGCCTTCGACGACGTGGTCCTGACGATCTACCGTCAGACCGAGACGGTCGCGGGGACGATCGATCTGGGAGCCCGCGCCGCTGGACCTCAGTCGTACACCTGGAACGGCGCGGTCGACGGCTCGACGACGCTGCCCGACGGCCAGTACATGATCCAGGTATCGGGAACCGCGGGCAGCGCGACGTACTACGCGCCATCGGCAGCACCGTTCGGAAGCTGGCAGATGGGTCAGCTGGGTGTCGTGATCGATACCACGCCGAGCGGCACCTACTATCCGCTGGCACCGGTTCGCATCCTCGACACTCGCATCGGCCTCGGCCTGACCGGAGCGTTCGCCTCGGGCAAGGCCAGGAAGTTGTCCATCGCAGGCGTGGTCCCTGGCGTACCGGCCAACGCGATGGCGGTCACCGGCAACCTCACCGTGACGCAGGCCACGGTTGCCGGGTTCGTGAGACTCGGCTCCTCGATCAGCGGCACCTCCTCGACGATCAACTTCAAGAGGGGTGACAACCGGGCCAACGGCGTAACCCTGGGGTTGGCCGCCGATGGCAGCCTGAGCGGCATCTACTCCAGTTCGACCGGGAAGGGCACCGTCCAGCTCGTCTTCGACCTCACGGGCTACTTCGTGGGCGGCGCCAAGGGAGCGACGTTCGTCCCAACGACGCCGACCCGGATCGTCGACAGCCGCGTCAAGGAGGGTATCGCCGCGCCGCTCGCCACCGGCAAGGTCGCCACCTTCGGCGTGGTCGGCCTGGCCGGCGTCCCATCCAACGCGATTGCCGTGACGGGCAACGCCACGGTCACGGGGCAGACGGGCGCCGGCTACATCACGGTCGCGCCGACCATCGCCTCAGGTGCGCCACCGGGCTCCTCCAGTCTCAACTTCCCTCTCCGTGACAATCGAGCCAACAACGTGACGGTGCCACTTGCCAATGGGCAGCTGCAGGTCGAGTACGTCGGCCAGAAGAAGACCACCGTTCAGTTCATCTTCGACGTGACCGGCTATTTCGTGCCGGGGCTCTCCGGTGCGACGTTCGTGCCCTTGACTCCAGGCCGGGTCGTCGATAGCCGCACCGCGTTGGGCTTCCAAGGGCCTCTCGAGACGGGAGGCACAGCGTCCTTCGCGGTGAGCGGGCAGGTGTCCGTGCATCCCATCGCCGTCGCCGTCGTGGGCAACCTCACCGTCACCGGCCAGACTTCGAAGGGCTGGCTGTCGGCGGCGCCGGGACCGGCCAACTCCACGTCGACCCTCAACTTCCCGGTCGGCGACAACCGAGCGAACGGGTTCGTCAGCGTTCTCGGGCCCGGCGGCAGCCTGGCCATAACGTTCGGAGGGACCCGCGGATCGACCACGCAGGTGGTCGTTGACATCCTGGGCTACTACCGCTGACGGTCGCGGCGCCGCCTGGCGCCGACAGAGGATCGGAATCCCGGAGTCGCCGACGCGGAACTGCATGCTCGCGGGCCGGGGCGAGTCGCTGTAGGCTGAGCCGGCAGCGGAAGCCCGATCGGTCGGAACTGCGACCGGCGCACGCGCAAGAGGATTGCGATGAACGACCAGCCGAGCGAGAAACCCGCCGACATGCCGAAATCCGCGCCGCGGCCCAGGCGGAAGGTCGAGGCTGTTCCGGCCGAGCCGGCGCCCAGGCCTACTCCCAGGTCGACCGCGCCGAAAGTCGCGGCGCCGAAAGTCGCCGCGCCAAAGGCCCCCGCGCCGAAAGTCGCGGCGCCGAAAGTCGCCGCGCCAAAGGCCCCCGCGCCGAAAGTCGCCGCGCCGCCGACGGCGTCGCCTGCCCCAATCTCCAGCTCGCCGCCCGCCCCGGCGCCGATCCGAGCCACTACAGTCAACCTGACGCGGGCAGGCGCGGCCGAGGTCGAGGCAGACTCGATCAACGTCCACCAGGGTGGAATCGGAGCTGCCTCCGCCGAGGACATCACCATTGAGATGGGCGGCGTCGGCCGGGCCAATGCCGACGACATCGCCGTCCGCCTCGGAGGCGTCGGAGTCGCCCACGGCGAACGCGTCTCGATCGAGCTCGGTGCGGTGGGCCTGGCGGTGGCCGGGGAGATGGAGCTCAAGCAGGGCTACGCCAGGGCGGTCCTCGCTCGCGACGTCCACATCAGGCAGGGCGGCGCGCAGACGATCGTTGCGGGGCACGTCACGCTCGAGAAGCAGTCGGGCGCATTCATCCTGCTCGCGCGCAAGGTCGAGGGCGACGTTCAAACCGTCCTGGACTGGCGCGGAGCACTCGCGATGGGGGCCATCCTGGCCCTCGGAGTCGGGCTTCTGGCACGCCGCAAGCGCGGCTGAGTCGAGTCCATCTTCGGCCTTCGGTGGATAAGGCCGATCCCCGGAGGCGCCCGCTTCCGGCTCGCCGGGAGGCCGTCCGGTATACTCAATTGCCTGCTGAGCGGCGTCCCGGGAGATCCCTCAGTCGATCTCCGTTCTGTCACAGGAGTTCTTCGTGATCGATCCCACTGCTCGGGTGCATGCGTCCGTCGACATCGAAGATGACGTCTCGGTGGGGCCTCGGACAAGCGTTTGGAACCGGGCGGTGCTACGAAACGGAGCCAGCCTGGGCGCGGAATGCGTCATCGGCCGGGACGCCTTCATCGACGAGGGCGTGCATCTCGGCGATCGGGTCAAGGTCCAGAACGGCGCGCTCGTCTACCACGGCGTGTCGGTTGGCAACGGTGTCTTCATCGGCCCCGGCGCCATCCTGACCAACGATCGCTACCCAAGAGCTATCACCGCCACCGGCGAGCTCGCTCGAGGCGACGACTGGACGGTCAGCCCGATAGAGCTCGCGGATGGCTGCTCGATCGGCGCGGGTGCCGTGGTCGTGGCCGGCGCCAGGATCGGCCGCTTTGCCACCGTGGGCGCAGGGGCCATCGTCACGCGCGACGTCCCCGACTTCGCGCTCGTGGCGGGCAACCCAGCTCGCCGCCTGGGCTGGATGTGCGCCTGCGGCGCCCGCCTCGACGACGCGACGGGCCACCCGGCCACGCCCAACCCCACCCCCGATGCGCCTCTCGGTTGCCCACGCTGCGGCCGCGGATACGCTTTCAATCCACAGAGCGGCGCGCTCGAGGAGCGGCCGGCTTCGAACCGAGGAGTTACAGCATGATCCCTCCCGCCCGCCCCGATCTCGGCCCCGAGGAGACGGCCGCCGT
>PMXQ01000091.1 GCA_003171065.1 Chloroflexota bacterium | reverse complement strand
CCGTCGATGCGTTTCTGCGAGTGGCTCCGCCGAGTGACTCCGCGGCCGGCGGAGGCGCGCGGTCAGGAGGGGCTGGCCGTGGGTGCCGCGCTCGGGCTGGGCGCCGTGGTGGCCGTTGAAGCCGCGGTCGCCGTGGCGGCCTCCGTACCCGTGGCGGCTGCCGAAGCCGAGGCTGATTCCGAGCCGGAGGCGGCCGCCGAAGCGGAGGCGGTTGCCGAGCCGGAGGCGGCCGCCGAAGCGGACGGGCTCGCCGAGGGGTTGAGGGCCGCGTCAATGGCGGCGGAGATCGTGGCGTAGGACGAGTCGGCCGTCAGCGTGCCGTTGATGTATATCGACGGAGTGCCCTGGGCACTAGTCGGTGCGGCCGTCTGCTCCGCCGCCACCTCGGCCAGGTGCGTCCCGTTCCTGACGCACGGCTCGAACGTGGTCATGTTCAGACCCGCGTCCTTGCCCAGCATGACCAGCCGGTCCAGCGTGAAGGCGCCGGCGGCCTCGCGAGGCGACTGGTTGGCGAACAGCCAATCGTGGAAGGGCCAGAACTGGCCCTGGTCGTTGGCACACAGCGCTGCGTTGGCCGCGTCGCGAGACTCGGTGCTCGGTGGGTTTGACATCGCATCGATTTCCAGAAGATCGTGGTAGACCAACTTGGCCTTGCCCGTCTTGACGTAGTCGGTCACGAGCTGCGGCTCGACGCCCGTCGTGAAGTCGAAGCAAGCCGTGCACCGGAAGTCTTCCCACGCGTCGATGGTGACTTTGGCGTCGGCCGAGCCGAGCGTCCGTCCGTCGGAGGGAAGGCCGCTGGGCGTTGCGGCGAACGGAGGAATCATGCTCGCCGAGGGGGAAACCGTCCCCGACGATCGGCTGGTCAGCAAGAACGCGCCGCCTATGACGACTGCGCCGATCACGACCGCGATGGCAGTCCAGACCATGAGCGTTCCGAATCCGGTGCCGGAGGATCCGGACGTGCCGGCACGGGCCAGCGCCCGGTTGGCCTCTCGATTGGCCAGGCGCTGCTGCCGGGCCGAGCGTCGGCTCGTCGGCGGGGCGCTCTTCCCGGTGGGGTTGGGTCGACCGTTCGGACGGCTTTGAGTCATCGAGGCATTCCCTCTTTCGAAGTGGTGGACGACTGCCCGTCAGGCCAGCTCGTCGGCCGAAACCGCTTCTGGTTTCGGCGTTCGAAGGTAGACCCACAGGGCGATCAGGAAACGAAGGACGAGCGAGATTCCGTACGACTCGCACCAGATGCAGATGGCGCCGATGAGGAAGATCTGGGCGAACTGGAACCAGCCCTCGAACAGGACGCCGACGAGCGACAACCCGTAGTGCGCCAGCAGAATCCGGTAGTTGTTGGTGCGCCACCAGTAGATGGCTAGGCAGAAGAGCGCGATCGAAAGAAACACGCCGTAGACGGCGACCGGGATGTTGAAGAAGGGGCGCGAGTACTGGCTGTTCGCGACTGCGGTGCATCCGCCCAGGACTCCGCCCTTGGGACACCACGGGGTTTGTCCGCGTAGCTCTTCGGATGAAAGGTACGAGGCGATCCCAAGCCCAATCAGGTCCAGCGCGGCAAGAACCAGGCCCGGATGGATGTGCCGGATGCGGCTCCAGAGGCCGGCGAGTCCGGAAGGCCCGTTCGCCTGTGATGTGTCCGTCATGCTCCTGCCTTCGAATGGTGCGGTTGGCGGCGACGCCGGCCCAAACGTTCGCATATGGTACCCGACTCGCGCCTGGACCTGCCCTGAACGAGGGCTCGATGGGGCCGGTCGCACCGCGGAGCCTGGCCGCCGCGCCGCTGAGCCGGGCCGCCGCGCCGCCGCGCCTACCGTGTCGCGAGGAACTCTTCGAGCTCGAGGGCAGTGGGCATTCCTTCGCGGGCCCCGACGTGCGTAGTGGCAAGAGCGCCCGCGGCCACTGCCCGGTGGACCGCTTCGGCGAGGGGCCTGCCCTCGGCGATCGCCGCGGCCAGCGCCCCGTTGAAGGCGTCCCCGGCGCCGGTGGAATCGACGGTCGAAACGCGCTCGGCGGGAACCGCCCAGATTCGCACGCCATCCGACTCGGTACCCGCGTTGGCGGCCGCGGCGCCAGCAGTCACGCCGGCCGGCACGCCTCCGGGGACTTCGCCTCCCGGCATGGCGGCGGCGCGGCCCAGCCCGGCACCCGTTCGCTCCAGAACCATGACGCCGGCCGCGCCGAGGGTCACGATGACGGCTTTGCGGACCCCGGGGCCTTCGGGGCCGGGATCGAGAAGGAGACGGGCCCGAGAGGGGATCTCCTGGCTCGCATCGGTCCTTCGGCCAGTTCGGCGGGCCTCGGTGTGAAGGAGCATCGAGAGCTCGTTGCGGTTGGGCGTAACGATGTCCGCCAGGGCGAAGACCGCTCGGTCGATCCCAGTCGCCGGGGCCGGGTTCAGGACCGTGGTGGCTCCGGCGGCATTGGCGTAGATGAGCGCCTCGCGGACCACGTTGAGCGGCACCTCGTTGCACACGAGCACGACATCGCCGGTCAGCCGCCCCAAACGGCTCAGGCAGTCGCGGGCGTAGCCCGCTTCGATCGCGCCGTTCGCCCCGGGGATGACCACGATCTGGTTCTCGCCGTTCGCGTCGAACAGGATCAGAGCGACCCCGGTGGCCTGGCCCGGCAGCGAGGCGACCATCGAGACGTCCACCCGTTCGGTCGCCAGAGCCCGACGCGCCTCGACCTCGAACGTGTCATCGCCGAGCGCGCCGATGAACAGGGTGGGGCGCCGCAGCCTGGCGGCCGCCACGGCCTGGTTGCCGCCCTTGCCGCCGTGGTACCGATCGTAGCTGCCGCCCGTGACCGTCTCGCCCGGGTGGGGCAGGTGGGGAACACGCGCGACAAGGTCGATGTTGACCGAGCCGACCACGATCACGCGGCCGCTCATAGCATCGCGCCTCCACTCTTTGCGCACGGGCTCCGGCCACGCGTGGCCCGGCCGCTCCTGCTGCCTGATTGTGCGTCAGCGCCAGGCACTTGGCACGGCGTTCTCGCCCGTCCGCCTATCCCCCTCGACAGAAAGAAGCCCCGTCCGGGCGGGGACGGGGCTAGAGAAGTCGAAGCGATGGCGGGCTCGACCGGATTCGAACCGGCGGTCTCCAGCGTGACAGGCTGGCATGTTAGGCCGCTACACCACGAGCCCAGCGCCGACGTTGGAGAATAGCATGTGGCGGCGGGCGTGTCCGAGCGCCGAGGCTGAGGGGACCGCCGCCCAGCAGAATCCCAGAGACGGCGGAGAACCGCGGACGCAGCCACCCGACCTATACTCGACGCCATGACACTCGATGGCCGTGGCGGCCTGGTCGATCTGCGCAGCGACACCGTTACGCATCCCACACCAGAGATGCGCATGGCCATGCACGAGGCCGAGCTCGGCGACGACGTCTTCGGCGACGACCCCACCGTCAACGCCCTGGAAGAGCGGGCCGCGGCGTTGCTCGGCAAGGAGGCCGCCCTCTTCGTTGCGTCGGGCTCGATGGGCAACCTGGTCGCCCAGCTGGGCCATCTGGGCCGCGGCCAGGAGACGATCGCAGGCGCGTCCACTCATATCGTCTCGGACGAGCAGGCCGGCCATGCCGTCGTCGTCGGCACCTCGATCAAGCAGATGGCGGAGCGCCCCGACGGCACCTGGGATCTAGACGAGCTGAATGATGCTTTCCGGGACCCGCGCGACCTGCATCAGCCCATCACCGGTCTCGTCGCCATCGAGAACACCCACGCCCACACGATGGGCCGGCCGCTCACCCTGGACTACACCCGCACAGTCGCCGAGATCGCGCACGCGCACGGCGTGCCTCTCCACGTTGACGGAGCGCGCTTCTTCAATGCCGCCGTCGCCCTCGGTCTCGAGCCGCGCGAACTCGCCCAACCTGCCGACTCGGTCACGTTCTGCCTGTCGAAGGGGCTGGCCTGCCCGATCGGTTCGCTCGTCGTCGGACCCAGGGACTTCATTGCCCGGGCCCGCCGCGGCCGCAAGCTCGTCGGCGGCGGGATGCGCCAGGTCGGCGTCCTGGCGGCGCCCGGCCTCGTCGCCCTGAAGGACGGCCCCGCCGGAATGATCGAGCGTCTGGCCGAGGACCACGCCAACGCCCGCCGCCTGGCCGAGGGGCTGGCGGCCCTCGACGGCATCGAATCGGCGGGCGGGCTCGCCCAACCAGCTCCCGGGCCCCTGGATCCGGGCCGCGTCCAGACCAATTTCGTCATCTTCCGGGTCCGACGCGACCGGGCCGAGTTCATGGACGCACTACACGGCCGCGGCATCCTGATGGTCGAGTACGCGCACAACACGATCCGAGCCGTGACCCACTACGGCGTCGACGCGACCGATGTCGAGCGCGTGCTGGCCGCCTGCGCCGCGGCCCTGCGCGAGACGTCGCCGGGCGAAGTCGCCGCGGCCACGGCCGCGCCAGCCAGCTAGCCAGGTCACCATCCAGCACCCGGAGAGGCTTCACATGGCAGAGCTCGTTCTCCCTCGACCAGTCTCCAGGCCGACCGCCGGCCCCGCCGACGAACGCTTCTGGGGCATCGTCGAAGCCGACTTCCGGCGCATGGTGGAGCAGCACCCGATTCTGGCCACGTACGTCGGCCTGCATGACGGAGACGACCGCCTCGACGATGCGACCCGCGACGCCGTCACGCAGGAGATCGCCGACGCACACGAGATCGAGCGCGAGCTGGAGGCGATCGACCCGGACGAGCTGTCGGACAGCGTCCGCTTCGAGCGCGAGCTGGCTCTCCACAATGTCCGGCGCGAGCTCTTCGACATGGAGGTCCATCGCGTCTGGGAGCGCCGCTCCACTGCCATGGACGCGGTCGGGGACGCTCTCTTCTCCGTCTTCGCCCGCGACTTCGCCCCGCTGAACGACCGGCTCGCGTCGTTGACCGCGCGGCTGGAGGCCGTGCCCGCGTTCCTCGATCAGCACAGGACTCGCGCCACGGCGCCCCAGGTCCGGCTCTGGCAGGAGCTCGAGATCGAGTCCGGCGGGGACATGCCGACCCTGTTCGCCGAGGTCAAGGCCGCCGGCCACGGCGTGTTGGACGAGCGCGCCCAGGCCCGCCTGGACAAGGCCGTGCAGAAGGCTTCGGCCGCGGTGGTCGCCTACGTCGAGACCCTCAAGGCGAAGATGGGCTCCAGCGTCGAGAGCTGGGCGCTCGGCTCCGAGGCTTACGACCGGCTCGTGAGCCTGCGCGCCTTCGACGGCCTGGACGCCTCGCAGATCCTCGAGATCGGCGAGCAGCAGCTGGCCCTCAACAAGGCTGCGCGCGTGGACGACGCCCGGCGCATCGACCCCAGCGTCGACGAGCGCACAGTCGTGGACCGCGTCAAGTCCAACCACCCCGACACCTTCGACGAGGCGCTGGCGGCCTACAAGGACGCCATGATGCGGGCCCGGGCCCACATCATCGAGCACGGCATCGCCACGATGCCCGCCGGCGAGCAGATCTCCGTCATTCCGACCCCGGAGTACCTGCGCACGGTCATCCCGTTCGCCGCCTATTTCGAGCCGCCCAAGTTCGACAAGCATCCGTCGGGCATCTACATCGTCACGCCGTCCGTACGCGACGATCCCAACGGCATGCGCGAGCACTACTTCGCCTCGATCAGCAACACCAGCGTCCACGAGGCTTACCCGGGCCACCACCTCCAGCTCTCGGCCGCGGTGGCCCACCCGTCGATCGTGCGGCTGCTCGTCGACGCCCCGGAGTTCGTCGAGGGCTGGGGCATGTACAGCGAGCAGATGATGCGCGAGCAGGGTTTCGACGATGGGCCCGAATTCCTGCTGGCGATGCACACCGACGCCATCTGGCGGGCCTGCCGGATCATCCTGGACGTCCGAATGCACCGCGGCGAGCTGAGCGTCGATCAGGCGACGGCGATGCTCGTCGAGCACACCGCCTTCGAGCACGCCAACGCCCAGGCCGAAGTCTTCCGCTACACGTACACGCCCACGTACCAGCTCAGCTACCTGCTCGGCAAGGTGCTGCTGCTCCAGCTCCGCGCCGACGAGCAGCGCCGCCTGGGAGATCGCTTCAGCCTGAAGCGCTTCCACGACACGCTGCTGAACAACGGCAGCCTGCCGATCAGCTTCCATCGCCGGCTGCTGGCGGCCGAGGCCAACGGCACTTCGAATCGCACGGCGAACGGATAGAGCCTCCGTGCTGATAGTGCCGTCGATAGACATCGAAAACGGCCGCTCCCGGATCGTCCACTGGCCGGGCGCGGCGACGGGCGCGGCGACGGGCGCGGGAACCCCCAGCGACCGGCCGGATCGGATCGCGGAGCGGTTCGTCGCCGCGGGTGCCACGCTCATCCACATCGTCGACATAGATGGGGCGCGGGCCGGGCGGCCGGTGAACCTGGAGGCGATCGGGCGGATCGCGAGCCGCGTGGCGGTGCCACTCCAGCTGGCCGGGGGCATGGAGGGAGCGGACAACATCCGCCTCGCGTTTGCCGCCGGAGCCACTCGCGTGGTGGTCTCCATGGCCATGGCGGATCGCCAGGAGACGTTGCGCGAGTGCCTGGCCGTGGCCGGCGACTGGCTGGCTGTCGGACTCGACCCACGCCCGGAGCGCATTGCCGCGTATCCTTGGCACCGACCCGCGCCGCCGAGGCTGATCGACCTGGCCGGCGAGCTGGTGGACCTCGGGGTACGCCGGCTCGTCCTGTCGCACGGCGGAGCGCGTCCGGACCTGACGTTCCTCGCCGAGATGGCGCGGACGACACGCGCCGAGATCTTCGTCGCGGGCGGGTCCGTGGATCTCGATTCCATACGAGGCCTGCGCAATGCGTCGATCGCAGGCATCATCCTCGGAGAACCGCTCCTTTCGGGAGCCGTAGACTTCGCCAAAGCCCTGGAGGCCGCCGCATGATCCTCGCTTCTCTCTCGTCGTCCCCGCGCCGGCTCGCGACCGTCGGCCTCATCGCGCTGCTGGCAGCCGCCTGCGCCGTGCCCATGAACGCGCCCACGCCGTCGCCGACGCCCGAGCCGACGATCCCGCCCACGGCACCGGCCTACACCCTGGGCCCGACACCGGGCGTCTGCCCGACCGCGGCCCCGCCCGCGATGGCCGCCGGCGCGACCGCCACGGTCACGATGACCACCAACTTCGGCACGATCGTCATCAAGGTGGATGCCTCGCTCGGGCCCAACGCCGCCGGCGCCTTCACCGCGCTGGCCAGCTGCGGCTACTACAACAACGTCCTGTTCCACCGCGTCGTGCCGGGCTTCGTCATCCAGGCGGGCGACGGCGAGTACGCGCGCCTGCCCGACTACGACCCGGACAAGCTGGGCCTGGGCGGCCCCGGCTGGACGATCACGGACGACCCGGTGACCACCGCCTACAAGCGAGGAACGGTGGCCATGGCCAACTCGGGCAGCGCCAACACCGGCAGCTCCCAGTTCTTCATCGTGCTCAGCGACACGGCCTGGACCAGCACCACGCCGACGACCTATTCGATCCTCGGCAACGTCACGTCCGGCATGGACGTCGCCGACAAGATCGCGCAGGTGCCGTTGGGCGGCGACCCGGCCGACTCGACCACTCCGCAGGACATGCCTCTGGTCCCGGTTGTCATCACGGGTACGACGGTAACGACCCCCTGATCGACATCTGACCCGATATTTGACCCGATATCTGAGCCGAGCCGACGCCGACCCAGCCAACGCCGGCCCGGTCGACGCCGGCCAAGTCGACGCCGGCCAAGTCGACGCCGCTGACGGAGGAGAAACGGATGACCAAGGCGACGATCACAACCGACAAGGGCACCATCGAGATCGAGATCAACGACAGGGGCGCCCCTAAGGCGGCGGCCAACTTCATCGAGCTGGCGCGCAAGGGCTACTACGACGGCGTCATCTTCCATCGGCTGGTCCCGGCCTTCGTAATCCAGGGCGGCGACGGGCAGTACGGCAAGATCGACAAGCTCGACAACGGCAGTGTCGGTACCGGCGGTCCCGGCTACAAGTTCGCCGACGAGCCCTTTGAAGGCGACTACGTCCGCGGCGCCGTGGCGATGGCGAACGCCGGCCCGAACACCAACGGCAGCCAGTTCTTCATCTGCCTGGCCGATCTGTCCGGCGGCCGGCTGCCCAAGCAGTACACGCTCTTCGGCCAGGTGACCAAGGGCATGGAGATCGTCGATGCCATCGCGGCATCGAAGCGAGACGGCCGCGACCGACCGATCGAGCCAACCGCGATGCGCTCCGTGAAGATCGCGGGTTGACCCGCGGGTGGCGGCGGGTGCTCCCCTGAATTCCAAGAGGCGGTCCAGAGCATCGGCCAGGGTCGCACAGGGCCGGTCGGCAGAGGGCCTTGTGACGGCTTTCCGGGGCGTTTCACAGGATGCAACGAAGCCGCAACGTAACCCTCACAAAGTTGCGGGATATTAACCCCTTCGCACGCCAAAACCCTTGGTTTGTAGGCTGAAGGGGCTGTAGACTTTAGAAGCTGCCAGTCAGCCTGTTGCCCCAGTTACAAGGTCATGGGTAGGTCGGGTTAGGGTAGTCGGTGCAGCCGACGTGATAGATGCCTTTGTAGCGTGGCAGAAGACGGTCCGTTTCGGCGGGTCGACCCTTCACCGGGACAGCAACGAAGCGGCTCCTTCGGGAGCCGCTTCGGATTCTCCGGCAGTTCTCGGGGCCGCCGCGACTCCCGGACCGCCACGTTCCGGATGCCGCATCGGCCCACCCAAGGGGTCGGCGGCGACCCCGCTCTCTCGGACCGCGCGTCGCTGCTATTCTTGGCTCCCGCGCGGCCGGTCGCCTTCGACCGGGTTCGGCGGCGTCGCGCGCCTGTAGCTCAGCGGATAGAGCGTCGGCCTCCGGAGCCGAAGGTCGCAGGTTCGAATCCTGTCGGGCGCGCCATTCCCTCAAGCCCTTGCCTAGCCACAGCTCGGGTCGATGGCCCAGCCGATGCAGCGACCGGACCCGGAGGTAGCGGTCCAGTGCTTGAGCCGTCCTTCGACCGGCTCTGGCGCGGCGCCGAAGCGCCGGATGACCTCGTCGAAGGCGGCGAGCGCGTCCGCGTAACGCTTCAGGAAGAAGAGCGCAGAGCCCCTCTTGTAGGAGGCTCTCGTCACCTGCTCGCGGAGCGCCGGCTCGGTCGCAGCGCCGAAGCGGCGGATGACCTCGTCGAAGGCGTCGAGTGCCTCTTCATACCGGTTGAGATCGCTGAGCGCGGAACCTCTCTCCACGAGGGCCGTGGCAACCTTCTTGCGTAGGGCCAGCTCGATCGCATCGCCGAGGCTGCGGAGGACCTCGTCGCGATTGGACAGAGTGTCCTCGGGGTCGGGAGGCCGTCGGGTCGCCAGACGCCGGAACGCAGCTCGAAACAGGGGCAGGCCGGCGATGGCAACCTGGCAGCGGCCGATGCAGGTCTTCATCTGACGATCGAGCGGTAGGCGGCCGGGTCAGTCGCAGGTGTAGCGCCAGGCCTCCTCGTCGGCCTCGGCATCGGTCCACTCGCGCTGGCGGATGACCTCGTAGAGGCCGGCCGGGATCGTGATCGGGGAGTGCTCATCGTGTGCCAGGGTCACGTCTGACATCAGGCGCAGGAAGCGGCGCTCCTAGTCGGCGGTGAGAAGCGTGGCCTCGGCTTCGGGGGCGTCGATGGCGTGGGCGTGGCCGGTGAGCTCGCCGTAGGCGAGGATGATCCGGCCGCCGTCGCGGGGGATCTCTCGTAGCTCCTTCGGCAGCGCCTCGACCCGGCGCAGGTAGACATCACCTTGGCGAAACTGCAGCGGCTTCGGGGTGGACGCTTTCACGATAGCGATCCTCCGCGGCGGTACGTCCCGACCGCGCGGTGCGGTCCTTCCGAACGCCTCGCTGCAGGTGTGACTGTCCCACCGAGAGGATCTCGGGCCTATCACCCAAGTGGTCATGGGCCGGGCGCCGGTCGTATGTGCCGGTGACTACCCATGCGGCTGGTTGTGCCGGACCACCGCGGCACGTCCATCTGCAGGCAAGGGCGTTAGGCGCCCGGATACCCGACCGCCGGCGCATAGCCCAGCGCGGATTCCACCCTCCGTTGTCGACCTGAACCCGCGGCGAGGGAGCTCGACACCCCCCGGGCCTCACAGCCCTGGTCGAGGGAAGACCGGAACGGTCAGATCAACCATACTATTGACGATTGCCCCGTCTATGCTAAATAGTATGTCATATGAGTAGAGCCAAGCGCGCCGTCTTCCCGGCAACCCAGAGGCAGGCAGCCGAACTCGGTGCCCGTCTGCGGCTCGCCAGACGCCGGCGTGGAATCAGCATCGCGGACATGGCTGCACGCGTGGTCGCGTCGAGCCCTACCATCGCGCGCCTCGAGCACGGCGACCTCACTGTCAGCGCCGCGGTCCTCGCCCGCTACCTCGAGGTTCTGGGGCTCGGCTCGGACCTTGACCGCATCGCGGAGCATGACGAACCCGGTGCCGCCATCGCAGATGAGCGGCTCGGCCGCCCGCGCCGCCGCAAGTCCCGAGGCCTCGCCGATGAACTCTAGGCGTCAGGACCTCGTCGTGATCCTGGACGCACCGGAACTCGGGGAGGCCCGCCCGGTAGGCGTGCTCACCCGCTGGCCAGGCGTCATCCTCTCGGTCGCCTTCCAGTACGCACGCTCCTGGCTCGATGACGTGGACCGCAACTTCCCAATCGACCCCGCACTGCCGTTGAGCGAGGCCCAGTACACGGTGCCGGGCCGCCGCGTGCCGGGCATCTTCGCCGACACCGCCCCAGACAAGTGGGGCGAGGCGCTCATGGTCCGCCGCGAGGGCCGCGAGCTCGACGCCTGGGAGTTCCTGGTCGGAGTCGCGGACGAGACACGGATGGGGGCGTTGCGGCTTCGGCGCGGGGTGAACGGCCCGTTCATCGCAGATCGCGAGCCGGCCGTCCCGCCGATCACTCGCCTGCGTGAACTCCAGGCAATGGCCCGTCAGTTTGAAGACGACCCTAACTCGATCTCGTCCAGCGAGATTGCTTTGCTCGTTGCGCCCGGCTCGTCGCTGGGCGGGGCTCGACCCAAGGCCAACTACGTCGCGCCCGACGGCAGCCTCTGGATCGCCAAGTTCCCATCAAAGACTGACCGGCGTGACGTCGCGGCCTGGGAGCACGTGTACGCCAACCTGGCCAGGGCAGCCGGGATCGAGGTCGCCGAGACGGACGTCATCACTGTCGTTGGGCCGATGCGCACATTTGCGACTCGCCGCTTCGATCGAACCGTCGCCGGGCGACGTCTGTACGCCTCCGCCATGACCATGACCGGCAGGACCGACACGGTCGGCGCCGACTACGTCGACATCGTCCAGGCGGTCACCGACCACGTTGGGCCGGATCATGTCCGTGAGGATCTCCTGCAGCTCTACCGACGGATGACCTTCAACGTGCTTGCGGGCAACCGTGACGATCACCTGCGCAACCACGGCTTTCTTCGGCACGCCGACGGGTGGCGACTCGCCCCGGCGTTCGACATCAACCCCGCGCGAGAGATGCGCGAACATGCGACCGCGGTCAACGGCAAGGTTGCGTCCCCAGACGCCCGGGACGTCCTCGATGTCCGCTCCTTTTTTGGCCTGACGGAGAAGGCCGCCGAGAGCGTCATAGCAGAGGTGGCGGGCGCCGTTAGCCATTGGCGGACGATGGCAAGCTCGGTCGGCATCGACCATCGGGAGCAGGATCAGGTCGCGGTCGCGCTCAGCGCCCTACCGAGCGCGGCCACTCTCTAGGTGCGTAGCCGCAAGGTCAACGTCAAGGTGGCGCTCAAGGTCCTTCCCATCCTCCTCCTTAACATCCGCGTCCTCCTCGTCACTGTCCTCAACTTCATCGTTGACATCATCATCATCGCGATCTTGTTCATCGCGATCTTGTTCTTGATCCGCCTCGACCCATTGGCCGCGATGTTCGAGCAGCTGCTCGTGCCGCAGGTGATCCTCCTGCTGATGATGATGATCATCGCGCCGCACAAAGTGGTGCCCGTCAATGAGACGCGCTCGACGCATACAAGATCATCCGCGGGGTGCCACCTGCTGCCTCGTCTACGGCGCCTCAATGGGTATCCTGAGCCTGCCGGGCACAGCCCGCCTGAATCCTGTCGGGCGCGCTCTTCTTTTGAGTAGTGTCCGTATGTCCGTACTGATGCGACAGACCACCGGCGATTGAAGGCGCTCGCGGCGGTATCTCCGGGCTCGCCTGGCGCCCGCCGCGTCACTCGGCCGCAGGCCCGGATCCGATAGCTTGCCCAATGGGCAGAACGGCTGGCTCTGGCTCCGCCGGTGCACCCATTAGTGCCTCGCTCTCCTCGGGCTGAGCGAAGAAGCGCTTCAGCATCACCAATGACACGACACAGACCGCCAGCTCCGAAACCGCCCCCGCGGCCCAGATACCGTTGAGCGAGAAGAGGCTGGACGCCACCAGGAGCACGGGCAGCTTGACCAGGATGCCGCCGATGGTGAGCAGCAGTGCGTCTCTGGCCCGCCCAACCGACTGGAACGCCGCCGCCACGACCACGCCGACGCCGGCAAGGGGGTAGGCGAGCGCCAGCAATCTGAGGGCGGTCTGCCCCTCGTCCATGACCGCGCTGTCCCGCGACAGCAGCCCGATCGGCACCGCCGGGATGAGCAGACAAAGGCCGCACAGGACCGCTCCGTATACGACGGCGGAACCTAGAGAGAGCCGGATGGTCTCGCGGACTCGCTGGGCATGGTGCTGGCCGAAGTTGTAGCCGACCAGCGGTTGCATCCCCTGGGCGATGCCCGTCTGTGGGGTGATCAGGGCCGACGAGAGGCGGTTGACGATCGCGAAGACGCTCAGCGCCGCATCGCCGCCGGTGACGCGGAGCAGGTTATTGGTCAGGATGACGACCGCGCTGGCCCCCAGGTTCCTGATCAACGACGGCAGCCCGATCATCAGCACCTCGGTGATGATGGGCCAGTCGGGTTTGAAATAGCTCGCCCGGACTCGGTACGAGCGGTTCGGCCGGAGGAAGAAGAAGTAGATGCTCATGGCGGCCGAGATGGCCTGGCCCGCGACCGTCGCGAGCGCGGCACCCGACACGCCCATCCTCAAGACCATGATGAACAGCCAGCACAGGACGATGTTGGCCGTCACCGGAATGACCCAGATCGCGGTCGAGTAGCGCGCACTGCCGTCGGCCCGGATGACGGCCGAGAAGCCGGTGCTGGTGAGCGCGCCGAGGAAGATGATCCGGCCGTAGTCCGTGGCGTAGGGCGCGATGCTGTCGGTTGCGCCCAGGACGTAGACGATCGGCTTGATGAACAGTGCGCCAAGGACGGTGATGGTTAGCGCCGCCGCCCAGAAGATGAGGAACGTGTTGGCTATGGTCCGAGACGCTCTCTCGGAGTTCTTCTGGCCGAGCGCGCGCGAAACCACCGAGGCCCCGCCGGCGCCGACCGTCGTGGCCACGCCGCCGAGGGCGATGAGGACCGGCGAGATGATCGAGGCGCCTGCGGCGGCCAGCGGACCGATGCCCACCGACAGGAAGTAAATGTCGGTGATGCTGTAGATCGCATAGACCAGGAGCGAGAAAGTGGTCTGGGAACCTAGCTCCCAGAGCAGCTTCCCGACCCTGTCGGTTCCCAGACGTTCGTAGCTTGACGCTCCGCTCACGCGCTCAGTTGGCCTTGAGCCATTCCAT
>PMXQ01000099.1 GCA_003171065.1 Chloroflexota bacterium | reverse complement strand
ACGAGGGCTTCGGCGCCGGGCACGAAATCGATCGGCACCTTGATCCGGGCGAAGAAGGCACCGACCTCGGCCCCGAGTGGATCCACGCTCTGGCTGTGGCCGCTACCGCGCAGGATGGGCGCGTGCGAGCTGAAGTCCACCAGGACCGTCGCATCGGGCGTCAGCTGGGCTCGCAGTGCGCCCCCGAAGCTCAGGAACTGGTTGGTGACGCCCAGCCGATCGGTCAGCGAGATCAGGCCCCACGAGTAGTCCGACGAGATCGGGTAGTGGGTCTCGCGCTCGAGCCTGGCTGCCTTGCCTCGGCCCGCCTCGCAGGTCCAGCAATCGATCGTTTCGGGATCGAAATGTCGCAGCGTCGGTGTCGGCCGGATGGCTACCAGCAGATGGCTCGTGTCGTCGCCGGCGACTCGATCTGCCTCGACGAGCTCAAAGCCGAGGTTGGCGAGGCGGCGGCCGGCCTGCTCGAGCCAGCGGCCATCGTCGCCGAGGGTGGAGCGCTCATCGATCGTCATCGCGACGACACCATAGCCCTCCGGAGCGCCGCCGTCTTGTCCCTCTTGCACATCGGCAGGGCGAGGCAGCCCGAGGTGGCTCGAGCTCGGGCCGGCGGTCAGGCTCCCGCAGCGGCGACAGGGCGCCGGCTGGGCGACCAGCCCAGGCGGACGAGGGCGACCGCGCCGCCGAGCGAGCTGACCGCAAGCGTGAGAACGTGGATCAGGAGGGCCAGCGCGAGGCCCTCCGACGCGCCCAGCCCGAATGCCAGGGCGATGGTCTGGCCGGCGTACTCGAAGGTGCCGAGGTAGCCGGGCCCCGACGGGATCGCCGTCGCCAGGTTCGTGCCCGCGGCCAGCAGCGCGCCCTCGCCGACGGTGAGCTGGATACCGAGCGCCTGGCCGACAGCCAGGACGGCCACGACCGTGCAGCTCCAGGCGGCGACGCTCAGGATCGCGGCCGCGGCGACGGTCCGGGGGAGAGCTGCCACGCGCAGGCCGTCGCGCAGCCGCGTGGCCACGCCCACGAACCGCGGCCAGCGACCCAGGAAAGCGGCCGCCCTGCCCGCCCCGGGCAGCCGGTGCGCCGCCAGCGCGACCGCCAGCGCGACGCACAGCAGCCCCGAGATCGCCACGCCGACGAGTATCGCGCTCACGACCACGCCGCGGACGTTGAGGACCAGGATGGCCAGGGCGCCGATTCCGACGAGCACCACGGTGTCGACGACCCTCTCCACCACCACGGTACCGAGCGTCGCACTGCGGCTGATGCCCTCGCGGTCGCCCAGGTAGTGGCTTCGCACCAGCTCGCCCAGGCGGGCCGGCAGGATGTTGTTGGCGAGGTACCCGACGAGCATGTAGGCGCTGAGCCGGCGGAGGGGCACCCGGCAGATCGGCCGCATCAGGATCTGCCAGCGCAGCGCCCGGAAGACCAGATCGCCGGCCACAGCCGCGACGGCCAGCAGCAGCCAGACGGGTCGGGCACCGCCCAGCAGGTCGGCGGTCTTCCCAAGGTCGACGCCGCGCACCACCAGGTAGACGCAGGCCAGTGAGATCAGAACCCCGATGGCACCTCTGGCCAGGCGATTCGTCCGGCGCCGGCTCACGCGCGGCCGCCTGATCGCGAGAGATGCGGGCGTCCGTTCGGTCGGACGGTTCCGGCGCGGCTCACCGGGTGGGCTGGCTTCGCTTGGCGAGCTTGCGGCTGCGGCGCAACCGCAGTCGGTGCAGCATGAAGCGCAGCACGACCTTCATGGTCGAGAGCCCGTAGACCACGCTGCGCCGGAAGCCGACCGAGCTGGCTTCATCGAAGTAGCGCGTGGGCACCGCGATCTCGCCGACCCGCATGTGGCAGGCGACCGCCTGCGCCACGAGCTCCTGGTCGAAGACGAAGTCGTCGCTGTTGAGCCGGTAGGGGATCGACTCGAGCAGGTCGCGGCTGTAGGCGCGGAAGCCGGTGTGGTACTCCGACAGATGGAGGCCGAAGGCCCGGTTCTCCATGATCGTCAGGAAGCGGTTGCTGATGTACTTCCAGCGCGGCATGCCGCCGGCCAGCGGATCACCCAGGAAGCGGCTGCCCAGCATCAGGTCTTTCTCGCCGTCGAGGATCGGCCCGACCAGCGCCGGGATGCGCGTGGCGTCGTACTGGTAGTCCGGGTGGAGCATCACCACGGCGTCGGCACCGGCCTCGAGAGCGGCGTCGTAGCAGGTCTTCTGATTGCCGCCGTAGCCGAGGTTCTGGCGGTGGATGATCACGTTCAGACCGAGCTGGCGAGCGATCGCGACGGTATCGTCCCTGGACACGTCGTCGACCAGGATGATCTTGTCGACGATCGAATGAGGAATGTCGCGATACGTCCGCTCGAGGGTCCTGGCGGCGTTGTACGCGGGCATGACGACGACGACGCGCTTCTCGGGCGCGGCGTCGGGGCCCGCTGCGAGCTTGGGCGACACGCCTCCCCGGGCCATGTTGCCTGGTTTGGTGGCCGGCTCCCGCCTCTTCTCTGTCACGCTCTAAGCCTACCGTAACCGATCGCCTGCCTGCGCTGGCCCACTTGGGGGCCGCAGCTCGGCCGAAGCTCCTACAGCTCGCGGCGGCGGAGCAGCAGGATGCCGATCGCCAGCGTGGCCGCGATCCAGACGGCACACCAGGCCAGCCACGGCAGCGGCGGCGGAGTGCCGGCGAAGAATGGGCTCACCGTGAAGATGCGGGCCTGCGAGCCCGCGGCGGCGAGAACGTCCGGCGGCGGCTCGAGCGCGTACATCGCCCCCCGCCAGAGAGTGTCGCTCGGGAGGATGAGGTGGGCGATCGTTCCGGCGTTCCGCAGCGCGTCGTTGTTCAGGTAATCCCCGATGCCGCCGGCGATGCCGCCCATCCACGCCAGCCCGAACCCCACGACCGCGATCGAACCGGAGGCCACCGGCGCGATGCGCGTGCTGAAGACGAGCGCCAGCGTCAGCAGGATGAGCGACTCTCCGGCCAGGTAGAAGGGCGCGACCATCGGGTCGACGGGTACGTAGCCGGTCATCAGTTGGGCGACGGCAAGCTCCATGTAGCCCGCGGCCAGCGCGTACCCGACTACCACTAGCGCCAGGCCGAGCCAGCGGCCCAGCAGCACGTCCGAACGCCGAACCGGCCGCGCCAGCACCGCCAGGAGCAACCCGTTCTCGATCTCCGGCCCGATCGCCGGCGAGGCCGCGAAAGCCGCCGTCATCGTCAGCACGAAGCTGAACATGAAGGCGATCATCACCAGCAGCTGCGACAGGATGAGCTGCCGCTCTCCACCCTCGAGGGGATTCAGTTCGGCCGCCTTGCCGAACAACCAGCCGGTCACGACCACCATCAGCAGCGTCAGTCCGACCAGCGCCCACAGCAGCCGGCGCCGGAACGCCTCACGCAGCGCAAGGCGGGCGATAACGAGGATCGCGCCTCGGTTCATGGGCGGGCCTCCTGGCTGCCAGGCGCCGCCGCGTCCGGCGCCGTGTCCGGCCCCGTGTCCCGTCCCGCGCCCGGCGCCGGCCCGTCCGGCGCCGTGTCCCGCGCCGGCCCGTCCGGCGCCGTGTCCGCCGCCTCGTCCCGCCGTCCCGCGTCCGGCGCTATGTCCGCCGCCCCGTCCCGTCGCCCCGCATCCGGCGCCGCCGCCAGCAGCGAGAGGAACCGCTCCTCCAGCGTGTGGCGTGCCGGAACGACGGCGTGGACGGCGCCGCCGCGAGCCACCAGCTCCGCGACCAGGGCCGGCACGGCCTCGTCCGCGATCGAATCGACGACCAGCCACTCCCCGTCGAGGCGGGTCTGGCCGAAGCGGCCGGCGATGGCTTCGACATCCGGCAGGCCGGTCACGAGGACTCGGACGCCGTTGTCACGGAGCAGCTCCGCCATGCCCAGCTCGGCCACGACGCGGCCCCGATCGACGATCGCGACGCGGTCGCAGACCCGCTCCACCTCCGTGAGCAGGTGGGAGTTGAGGAACACCGTCGCGCCACGGGCACGCAGCACGCCGATGATCGCCCGGACGTCCTGCCGCCCGACCGGATCGAGCGCCGAAGTCGGCTCGTCGAGGACGACCAGATCCGGCTCGCCGAGCAGGGCGACCCCCAGCCCCAGGCGCTGCTGCATTCCCTTCGAGAATGTCTCCACGCGGTCGTTCGACCGGTCCGCCAGCCCGACCAGCTCGAGCGCTTCGTTGATCTCGGCCGGCCAGCCTGAGCGTGGCAGACGAGCCAGCTCGCAGTGCAGCGCGAGCACCTCGCGCGCCGTCATCCAGCCCTGGTAGCGGAACAACTCGGGGAGATAGCCGATTCGTTGGCGCGTGGCGAGATCGCCCAGCGGCGCCCCCAGAACCCGCCCCTCACCCGCCGTCGGCGCCGACAGCCCGAGCAACAGCTTTACCGCTGTCGTCTTGCCCGCGCCGTTCGGCCCGAGGAAGCCGAAGACCTCGCCCCGGCGTACCGTCATCGTCAGGCCGGTCAGGGCGACGATCCGGCCGAACTGCTTGCGCAGCTCGCGCGTCTCGATGGCCGGAGCCGGCGACAGCGGCAAGCGACTACTCGTCGATCCGCTCGACGATCGTGGCGATCCCCTGGCCCACCCCTATGCACATCGACGCCAATCCGTACCTGCCGCCGGTCCGGCGCAGACCGTGGACCAGCGTCGTCACCAGCCGCCCGCCGCTCGCGCCCAGCGGATGCCCAAAAGCTATCGCTCCGCCGTCCACGTTCACCTTCTCGGGATCGATGCCCAGTTCGCGGACGCACGCGATGGACTGGCTGGCGAAGGCCTCGTTGAGCTCGACCAGATCCAGGTCCGCGACCCCGATGCCGGCCCGCTCCAGGGCCTTGCGAGTGGCCGGGATCGGGCCGAGGCCCATCACCGCGGGATCCACGCCGGCGACGGCCGTGGCCACGATGCGGGCCATCGGCGCCAGCCCAAGCGCTCGCGCCCGTCCCGCCTCGACGACGAGCGCCGCGGCGGCCCCGTCGTTGATGCCGCTCGAATTGCCAGCCGTCACGGTCCCCCCCTCGCGGAAGGCCGGCCGCAGCTTCGCCAGCCCCTCCATCGAAGTCTCACGGGGATGCTCGTCCCGATCCACGACTATCGGGTCGCCCTTCTTCTGCGGGATCGTGACCGGCACGATCTGCCCGGCATAGCGGCCCTCGGCGATCGCCGCGGCCGCATTGCGCTGGCTCACCAGGGCGAAGGCGTCCTGCGCCTCACGGCTGACGCCCAGCTGTTCGGCCACGTTCTCGCCGGTCTCGCCCATCGAGTACGGGTGATGCCTGGCCGCCAGGGCCGGGTTGATTAAGCGCCAGCCGAGGGTCGTGTCGACGAGCTCGTGCGCGCCGCGCTCGAACGCCGCCTCGGGCTTGAGCATCACGTAGGGCGCTCGAGTCATCGACTCCACGCCGCCGGCAATGAAGACGTCGCCGTCGCCGACGGCGATGGCGTGAGCGGCCGAATTGACCGCCTGGAGCCCGCTGCCGCAGAGCCGATTGACGGTCAGCCCGGCGACCGCGACTGGCAGGCCGGCCAGCAGGAGGGCCATGCGAGCGACGTTGCGGTTGTCCTCACCGGCCTGGTTGGCGCAGCCCAGGATTACGTCTTCGATCGCCGCCGGGTCGACCCCGGTGCGGTCTACGAGTGCCCGGATCACCGCGGCTGCCAGATCGTCGGGCCGGACCGACGCCAGCGCCCCGCCGTATCGCCCGAATGGCGTGCGCAGGGCGGCCACGATCCAGGCCTCGCGAGTGGGTCGATAGAGCTGGCGGATCATGTCGGGCCGATTGTACGGCTCTGCCGCGCCGGGCCCGCGCCGCGCCCGAGTCGACCGATCGCCGACGGCAATGCTTCGGGCTAAGTGGAGATCTTGGCCAGGGCCTCGACGACCAGCGAGATGTCGTCGGTCACGATGACGTACATGATGTCGCCCTGGGCCCAGATGTAGGCCGTGCCCAGGCCGCCCGCCGCGGTCGTCGCCGGATCCACGATCTCGGTGAGCGACTCGGGCCCGATCGACATCGGGCTGGTCGGCCAGCCGAGCTTGCCGGCGACGGCGGCGAACTCGCTGGTCAGGGACGGCGCCGCGACGCCGGGCACCTCGATGGCCTGAATGGTGAAGCTCTCCGTGCCCGTCAGGTCCGACGCGATGGCCATGTCTATGTCGTCCGCGTTCTTGCCGAACTCCACCAGCCAGGGCGTGTACAGGACGCTGTCTCCGCTGCCTTTCAGCGAGGCGATGTAAGTGGAGAGCGGCCAGCTCAGCTTCTCGAGCTGGACGCTGCCGATGGTGTCGGGCAGCTTGTCCTCCAGGGCGGGGTCGACGTGAGGCAGAGGCAGACTGGCGGCCGGGCTGACGCTGGCCGAAGACACGGCCGACTCGGTCGGCTCGGGCGACGACGTCTGAGTCGACGCCGGAGTTGCGGTGGGGCGAGCGGTAGGTTGGGCCGTTGGCGACGGGGTCGCGGCCGCGCCGCAGCCGGCCACAAGGATCGCCGCGATACCGATGCCGAGCAGCGTCGAAGGGAACGGACTTGGGCGGCGATACATTCGTTACCCCGATCGAGATGGTGCGCTCGCCCTGGTGGGCGGAGGCGTCGCGAGTGGTCGAGGCGAGCATGGGGTCGGTCGCGCCCAGCTGTCAAACGCGCCCGGCGGCCCGGCCGCCCCAGCGGCGGCCAACGAACGTTGACCCGGCACACCGTTTCTGCCACGGCCTGTAATCCCGGCCTTTGTGGCGCGTTCTGTTGTCGAGCGGTTGGCCTTCCTGCCGCGCGGACTCATTCATCTCAGATTGAGTGGAGCGATCGGAATGGAACGCCAGACACCTGATCAAGAGCACGGCCCCTCGCCGTTCTGGGCGTGCAACGACAGCCGCGACGAGAACAGCTGGACCGGCCCCGTCGACGTCGGCGACTACGCCGTCCGGGTGCAGGTGGTGGACGAGTCGAAGGGAATCGTCATCCGGGCCCAGACCGGAATCGTGCATCGCAAGGCGACGCAGCCCGCCCCCACCGACCCACCGGTGCGGGACCTGGGCGCCCTGGGCGTCTCCAATGATGGCGGCGGCAAATACACGTTCACCTGGGGCGCATACACCGGCGGCCTCAGGTTCGACGCTTACAAGGTGGTCTGGGTGGCCTGGAACGGCAGCCCCTCGTATCTCGATGGCGACTGCTACGTGGCCTTCGGGACGGACGCGACCAGCTCGGGATCGATCGAGATGCCGTCAGGCGACTGGTCGGTCCGTGCCCAGGCCATCGGGTCGTTCGCCGGCAGCACCGTCGCCTTCGGCCAGACCGGGATCTACCACCTGACGGTTCCGTAGGCGGCGCTCGGCCGAGAAGCTCGGCCAGGGCACCTGCGTGGCTCCAAGCGGATGCAGCGGTTCGGGCTCCGCCGTGTCGCGCGGCGTCGCACCGGACGCGGCCGCGCGCCGCATCGCCGGCACAGCCCACGAAGCCACAACGACGACGACCGCCAGCCACCACTGCAGCCCGTCCGGCGTGGAGAGGAACCCGATCGCCAGCCACAACCACGGGGAGCGCAGCGACAGCATCGATGGCATGGCTACCAGCAGCCCGTGCCCGAAGAGCGAGGGGCTGGCCACCACCGTTGCGGTCCCCAGGCGCGCCAGCGAATCCGTGCCTCGCGCCCGAAGTGCGGCCGCGACGGCCGCGACCGCCAGGGCGGCGTAGAGGGCGAGCGGAACGAACCGGGGCAGGCCGAAGCCATACAACCCCGGCAGACTCTGCTGCGACGTTTGGTAAACGCCCAGCGCGCTCAGCCAGTCGGTCCAGAGGGTCAAGCCAGTCAACGGCACCGTCGCCGCCACGAGCAGCAGCGTCGCCCCGACGCCGGCCGCGATCTGCATCCAGCGCCTGTCCCTGACCAGCCACAGGGCCGCCAGGCTCGTGTAAGGCTTGAAGACGGCTCCCACCACCAGCCCGGCGCCGAGCCACGGCCCGATGGCGTACAGCGCCAGGGCGGGCACGGCCACGTTGCCGACCCACAGCCCCTGGAAGAACGGGGGCCAGAGCGGGGCCGCCACCAGCCAGCGGCGCGGCAGGCCGATCAGGCGGAGCGCCAGCAGCCCCAGGCCGATCGAGCAGCCGAGCCAGAGGGCCCGCGCCAGCTCGAGCGGCAGCACCGACAGCGCGCCGAAGAATGGCAGGGTGCACGGCGGATACAGGAACGGGTAGGCCGTCCGATCGACCGGCTGGACGGTCAGCGGCGTCTGCATGTAGACCGCGGATCCGTCCCGGAAATGCTCGCCCGCCTTGAGGTAGATCCCCAGGTCCCGAAGCGGCTGCCACGCCATCGTCACGTCGCTCAGGACCATCGCCACGACGGCCAGGATGGCCAGGGCCTCAACGGGCCGGAGCCACGGGGCGGAGGGCCGGAGACGGGCTGCGAGCAGACTCGCGACGGCGAGCGTGGTCACGACCGCGACGAGCCACACTCCCCAGTAGGGAATGCTCGAACCGTTGGGCACGTCCGTGGATCGCGTCACGACCACGACGTCGGCGGCGAGCAAAGCCACGAGCACCCAGCCGCCGGGCCCCTTGAGATCGATGGCGCGAACTCCAGCGGCGAGAGCGGAGCGGCGGTCGATCATTGCCGGGCTCCCGGCGGGCCTCCGAATAGGACCAGCTCGCCGTCCACCAGTTCGAACAGACCTGGATCGATCGGATGGTCCGCGCTGTGCGACCGATCGCTGATGTAGGCCGCCAGCATGGCCGCGAACTCGTCGTCCCCGGCCAGACCCGTCGCGATCAGCAGGTCCCGCTCGGGCACTCCGATCAGGACTCGCCCGATGCCGCCCAGGGCCGCGGCCAGTTGCGCCCGAACCTCGGGTAGCAGGATCCGGGCGGCGTCCGTGCCATCGCCCGAATCGGACCAGACGACGCGCCTGGGCCCGTTCACTTCGTCCACCCAAGGCGCCCCGGCCGACCAGACCGCGAGGTTCGCCATTGCCGCGGCATGCACGTCGTCCGGGCCGACGCCCCAGACCAGGAGGTGCTCCGCGCCGACCAGCACTTCGAAGCCCTGGCCCGGGATGACATACCCGATCGTGAGCCCCGCTGGCCCGGCCAGGACGAGAGGCTTGTCCGGCAATCCCGCACGGGACGAGACGTGGAGGTTGCGACCATCGACTCCGACCGTGCCGGCCGGTCGGAGCGCAGGGCGGAGAAGGCGGGAGGCAGCGGACCATTCGTGCTCGGGCGCGAGGGACGAAGCCGGGCGCGGTGCCGGGTCTCGCTCCATCGATACCTCCTGCTCGGATCGACAGCCGATCCGTACCGAGTCAGGTTATACGCGCCGGATAGCAAACGGCGAGCCCGCAGGGGCCCGCCGCTTGCTGGGTAGTAGGCCGCTCACGCGGCCGGGGTTAGCGGTGGATGTTGCGTCGCTGAGCCTGGACCGTGATCAGGGCGAGGCACCCGAACCCGAGGCAGATGAGCAGGGCGAACAGCGGCGTGCCGCCGTCGTTCGATCCGTGGCCCGACGAGGTGTCGGTGGCCGGCGGAGTGGCCGACCGGTGCGGGGTCGCTGTCGCGCCCGCGACCGTCTCGGTGGGCTGGGCCTTGGCGTTCACGGTCAGCGACACTTCCTTGGAGTCGACCGTCTTGCCGTCGTAGGTGGCGTGGCCCTGGGCCGTGTTGGTAACGTGGCCGGCGTCGATGTCATCGTCGGTGATGGTGTAGGTCGCCGTGCAGGTGACGGTGTCACCGGGGGCGAGGGTGGTCGGGGTAGCCGGACATGTGGCCGTTGTCTTGTCGTCGGTCACCTTGAAGGGGCCGGAGAGGTCCACGTTGCCGGTGTTCTTGATCTCGTAGCTGTAATGGAGGACGTTGCCGGCCGCCACGAAGTCGGTTTCGTGGGCCGTCTTCTTGACTTCGAGTGCCGGACCCTGGACCGCATTCACGGTCACGCTGGCAGGATCGGACTCGACGGTGCTCCCGCCGTAGCTGGCGTGGCCGGTCGCGGTGTTGGTAACCGAGCCGGCGTCGATGTCGGCCGTTGTGATGGTGTGGCTGGCGGTGCAGGTGATCTTGTCGCCGGGGGCGAGGCTGGCCGGCAGCGTGCCGCAGTCAAGGTCGGTAACCGAGGGGTCGGTCACCGTCGGATTGGTGAGGGTCACGTTGCCGTCGTTGGTCAGGACGATGGTGTAGGCGATGACCTCGCCGACCTTGTCGTACGTGGTCGGGTCAGCGACCTTGGTGATGGTGAGGTGCGGGTTCTGGGCGGTGACGGTCACCGTGGCGCTGGCCGTGACGGTGAGCGTGGTGTCGCCGAAGTGCGCCTTGCCGGTTGCGGTGTTCTTCCAGAAGCCGGCCGTCATGTCGGCCGTTGTGATGGTGTGGCTGGCGGTGCAGGTGATCTTGTCGCCGGGGGCGAGGCTGGCCGGCAGCGTGCCGCAGTCGAGGTTGGTAACCGAGGGGTCGGTCACCGTCAGATTGGTGAGGGTCACGTTGCCGTCGTTGGTCAGGACGATGGTGTAGGCGATTACGTCACCGACCGTGTCGTACGTGGTCGGGTCAGCGACCTTGGTGATGGTGAGATGCGGGTTCTGGGCGACGGCCTTGGCCTGGGCGTCCGCGCTCGCGTTGACCGTGTCACCGCCAAAGGTGGCCGTCCCGGTCGCGGTGTTGGTCACCGAGCCGGCGTCGATGTCGGCGCCTGTGACCTTGTGGCTGGCGGTGCAGTTGATCGACGTGCCAGGCGCGAGGCTGGCCGGCAAGGTGCCGCAATCGAGGTCGGTAACCGAGGGGTCGGTCACGGCCGGATTGGCGAGAGTCACGTTGCCGTCGTTTGTCAGCTTGATCGTCCAGCCGATGACGTCGCCCACCGTGTTGTACGTGGTCGGGTCGGCGGCCTTGGTCATCGACAGGTGGGGGTTCTGGGTGGCGTCAGCCTTGACGCCGTCTCTGGTGGTGAGCGTGTCAGTGCCATAGCTGGCGCTGCCAACCGCGATGTTGGCCACGGAGCCAGCGTCCAGGTCAGCCTGCACGACCGTGTGGCTGCCAGTGCAGGTGATCGAGGCGCCCGCGGCCAGGCTGGCCGGCAACGTGCCGCAGGACAGGGTTACAGCAGCGTCGGAGATCGACGGATTGCTGAGGGCGACGTTGCCGCTGTTGGTCAGGACGACGGTGTATTTGATCGTCTGGCCGACCTTGTCGTAGGTAGCCCTGTCCTGGGTCTTCTTGATGGTGAGGGCAGGCGCCGGGACGGGGCTGAGGGTGACCGTGGCGTCGCTCTCGTTGGAGGTGAGGGGGTTGCCCCCGTAGGTGCCAGCGGCGGTGGCGGTGTTGTAGACCGAGCCGGCGGTCACGTCGGCCGTTGTGGTCTTGTAGGTGGCGCTGCAGG
>PMXQ01000060.1 GCA_003171065.1 Chloroflexota bacterium | reverse complement strand
TGGGGGTGTAGGTGGCGGCTGGCCGCGGCGTCACGGCGGCCGACGGCGCGGAGGCGGGTCCGGTACCCACCGCATTTGTCGCCCGCACCGTGAATGTGTAGGACAGGCCGTTGGTCAACCCGCCGACGGTGCAAGTCAGGGCTCCGGTCGTCTTGCAAGTCTTACCGCCCGAGGAGGACGTGACGGTATAGAGCGTGATCGCTGAGCCGCCGTTGGAGGCAGGTGCGGTCCAGGAAACGAAGGCCGACCCGCTGCCGGCGGTCGCCTTTACTGCCGTCGGTGCACCCGGAGTGAACTTGATGTTGTAGGAGCGAGCAGCGTTCTGAACGTGCGTCGAGCTATCCGAGACGACCACCACGATCGTCACGGCGCCGTCCTCGGTGGGCGTTCCCATCAGGGTGCCGGTGGTCGGATTGAGCTTGAGGCCAGCCGGCAGCGTGCCGTCAACCACCTGCCAGGTGAAGGGCGACGTGCCGCCGGAAGTGGACAGGGACGCCGAGTACGGGCTGCCAACCGCCGCGTAGGGGATGCTCGCAGTCGTGATCGCCAACCCGGCCGAGGTCGAACCGAAGGCGCCTGGATTGGATACGGTTCCGGCAACGCCGTCCGAACCGTCATTGCCGCCCGAACCGCCATTGCCGTCCACGCCATTCGTGCCGTCCGATAGGCCACCGGAGCCCGCCGCGCCACCGGGACCGCCGTCATGCCCCACGCCCGGTGTCCCGGCCACCAGGCTGCCCCCGGCAAATGTCACCAGGTTGTCCTTGAGAAACGCGGTCGTGGAGTAGATCGCGCCCCCGATGGCCTTCCCCGAATTGCCGCCGTTGCCGCCGTAGCCCCCGTTGCCGCCATTTCCGCCGTTGCCGCCCTGGCCGAGGGGGTAGCCCCCGTCACTTGCACCGCTGCCGCCGTTGCCGCCGGCACCGCCGGCACCGCCGTAGCCACCGTTCTCGCCGCCCCAGCCCGCAGTGGCGCTGGAGTCGGCGAAGCTGGTGTCGGAGAGCTGGAGCCAGCCGGCGTTGTAGATGTCTCCGCCGAGTGCGTCGCCGCCCCGGCCGCCGTTCCCGGCGTGTCCTCCGCCCGCGGCAGACGATCCATTCCCTCCGTCGCCGTAGATATCGTAGTCGCCACCGTTGCCACCGCTACCGCCGTCGCCACCACTACCGGCGTACTCACCCGATCCGGCGGTGGCAGCGTCTCCTGAGAATGAGCTGGCGGCGATGGACAGGCTGCCCGAGTTGTAGATGGCGCCGCCCATCGCCGCGCCGCCGCCACCGCCCGCGCCGCCGTTTCCGCCCGCGCCTGACGCTCCGCCATCGCCGGCGTTGCCGCCGTCCATCATGCTGCCACCCCCGCCGCCCGCGCCACCCTCTCCGCCATCCCAGCCGTGTCCGCCATCGCCCCCAGCGACGCCGTTGTCGAGGAAGGAATCCTCGATGAGAGTCAGCTTGCCGCCGTTGTAGACCGCGCCACCGCCGGCCAGGCCGCCGGAACCGCCGGCGCCTCCGTCGCCGCCCTTGCCGGCAGCGCCGCCATTGTGGCCGCTCCCGTCTTGTGCGGCTCCGCCTCCGTAGCCGCCGGAACCGCCGCCGCCGCCGCTGCCGCCGTTTCCTCCATCAACAGTGTTCGACTCGAAGACGCAATCGATCGCCGTCGCCACTCCGCCCGACGCGATCCACAGGGCCCCGCCTTCCGCGCTTGCGCCCGGAGACCCCGGCGCCCCCGGCGTACCCGGCCCGCCGTCATTGCCATCGCCATCAGTGCCATCGCCGCCATCGGCGCCGGTGGCCCCGTCGCCGCCATCGGCCCCGAGGACGGCGCCATTCGTCAGGCTGAGATCGCGCAAGGTGAGGTTGCCGTTCACCTGGAACAGGCGGACCGCGCCACCACCATCGAGAGAGACGTCATTCCCGTTACCGTCCAGGCTGACGGAGGCCCCCGAGCCAATCACGATCGTGTCGGTGAGCGTGATGCTGCCGGAGCAGTCGAAGCCGATCGTCCCTCCGGAGGCCAGGGCCGTGTTCAGGGCCGCGACGGTGCAGGACGTGATCCGAGTAGGTCCGGTTACCGCGGCGGCCGCCCCGGGCCCGGAGCCATCCGGCCTTGAGGCGGCTGCAGCCGTAGACGTTCCAACTGAGAACGCCAGCAGCGCCGCCGGGACGAGGCATAGGAGCCGAACGGACGACCGGCGCGAAGTCCGCATGGCCGTAGCAGAGTGAACACTGGCCGACATGGGTGACTTCACCGAACCCGCTCCTCTTGATACCGGACGGACTCGAGCTTCTGCACCAGGATCTGCAACGGAACGCATCAACCGACGCTGACGACGCGCGATCTGCGTAGTACACCCCATCACCGGGTGAGATCGGAAGAGACGGTCCGGTCTGCCCCTGCTCGTCGGGATGGCCTGCTACCCGATGGCGGACGAGCAACGCCCATCCTACTCACAAGGGATCAGCAGGGGTAGGAGGAATCGGCTGGGCAACAGGCGGGCCGCCGCCGGGTTCCGGGTTCACCGACCCAGGGCGCCGGCGGCTCGGGCCCTGGAACCAGCCGCCTCGAGATCCGCTTCGCGCCAGCTCCGCCGGAGAGCGCCCGGACGCTCACGCTCTCCATCGAGGCGTTCATGGACCCGTTCCCCGAGCCGGCGGTCCAGCTCCGCGGGCCGTGGGAGTTCCGCGTCGCGCTCTGAGGCTCGCCCCGCCCGGACCACGAAGCCATGAGCTTCCCGAGCACTCAGGTCATCGTGCGGGGCGGGAGAGGGACGGCTCGGCGCGGGCCCTGACGCGGCTGAGCGACTTAGCCCGCAACAAAGCCGGGATCGTTGGCGACCAGCGGAGCGGGGGCCGGGGCTGAGGTTAGCGCCGGCGGCTTACGTGCGGCTTATCGGCCGGTGACCGCCGAGCGTAGACTCTGCGAGCGAAGGCAGCCCACGTATGGCGGTGTTCGAGCGAGAAGGGGGATTTCCCCGATGGTGACCATTGACGAGCTGCTCGTTCAGTATCAGACAGCGAGTGGTATGGAGCCGGGAGTCCTCCGGCCCTTCCTGGAGGGGTTGGAGGAAGTCAGCCCGAGCATCGAGGCCGCGCAGATCACGCAAGAGGCTACGGTCGCCCCGCTCCGCTGGCGGGTGACACTAGTCACCTCACTGGGGCTCGCGATCCTGCACGCCCGATACGACGGTCCCATTGGGACCTGCACGGTCGAGGCCACCCTCCATGACTGGCGATCCGTCGCCCGCGTTGAGCTGACCTACAAGGAGGGGTTCGGCGGGCTGCTGGAATGGAGGCTCAATCTGGGCCATCCTCAGCTGACTGTCTCGGATCGGGACGACGCGAAGACGCGAGCCGTCGCGGCCGCGATCCTGAGCCACATGTCGCCCAACTGACGGAGACACGAGGCGCCGGGGCCAAGACCGCCGCGGCCCACGCTGGCCTGCCCGGGACAACGTGGGCGCGCGACGGACCGCCCAGGAGGGGACCGATGGAATTCGGAGGTTGCGCCCCGTGGCCTGGCCGGCTCGGCCTCGGACCGGTTGCCGAGGCTGGCAGCGCTGTGGCGGGTTTGAACGGCGCCGCTGGCCCGCCGAGCGCCCGTCACCACGAGCCACGCGATCCCCGCTACGAGGTGGTCATCGTGTTGCTGCGACCCCAGACCATCGGCCAGCCTGACCGCTTCGGTCTGTTGCTCAGCTCGGATCGCCCGATGGGCTCGACGGATGGACGACCTGGTGAAGCTGAGCCATCGTCCCCTGGGACCGCCTGGCGCAAGTCTGCGGCCAGTATCTGGGCAAGGATCAACAGGTCGCCATCGAAGGTCGATTGCAGACTCGCCAGTGAAACGACGACCGCGGCACGCGCCAGCGTTAGGCTAGACCCATGGCCAGAAGGCCGCTGTGCAGTCGCCGGGCAACGCAAGCCGCCCGGAGAACCCGGGCAGCAGCCAGGCTGCGGGGCACTTTTCAGGGGTGCTATTCCGCCGCACACAGCAGGGTTCTACTCCCCGAGCGCCTTGAGCAGGAAGGGCAGCGAGCGATGGAGGTCGCGCTGCCAGTAGGGCCAGGTGTGAGTGCCGTTCCCGTAGGCGTCGACGGTCACCGGGATCTTCAGTGCAGTGAGCGCCTGGACGAAGGCCGCGCTCTCGGTCGCGACCTCTCGCTCCGTTGAGCCGTCGGGGTCGAATGGCGACGCCACACCGTTGTCGAGCGGGCCGATATGTCCGTTGCCGTAGGCGACGTAGAGCGCGGTGCCCTTGAGGGCCGAGGCGTTGTCGGTCGGGTCATGGGCCCTCCACACGTCGGCCTGCGCAACCGGATCGCCCCAGATATAAGGGACCACCCCGCCCTGCTGGAGGAACGCCTGTGTGCCGAACGGGTCGACGGCCCCGCTGAACGAGGCGGCAGCGAGGAACATGCCGGGCTGGCGTGCGGCGTACTCCATCGCCCCGTAGCCGCCCATCGAGAACCCGGCGATCACGCGCGTGTCGCCGGCGTGCCAGTTGCGCTCGAGCAACTGGCGCAGTTCGACGAGGTGGAACGTCTCCCACATCGGCGGCCCACCCTTGCCGCCGTTCCACCAGTCCGAGTACCACCCACCACCGACCTCTGCACCGGCGTCGGGCATCACGACAAGCAGGTCTGTCGGGGCGGTCAACTTCTCGACGTCCCCCTGCTGAGTCCAGTCCGTGTGGTCGCCGCCCGACCCGCAGAGTAGGTACAGCACGGGCCAGCGAGTCGAGGGCTTGGCGTCGAACTGGGTCGGAAGGAGCAGCCGCACGATGACGGCGCCGACGGCCGGCGAGTCGATGGCGAGGTCCCGAGTGCGGGCATCGACCGTGGTGACACTGATGATGCTTGCGCCATCATCGGCCGGTTTGCCGATGGTCGGGATGAGGGTCGCCGTGGCTGTCGGAGTCGTGGTGGCGGTCACGGTCGGCGTGGTAACCGCCGTTGAGGGGACGCTGGCCGGAGTTGGGGTCGCCGGGGGTGGAGATGAACCCGCGCTGGAGGAGCATCCAGCCAGCAGGACAACGACAGTCAGACCGACGAGGACCCGCCTCGTCGGTAGGCGTATGCTCATCCCTCGCACCTCCCCGGTTCCGTCAGCGCCCACGCCCACCACATCGGCGTGCTTGCCGCTCGGTACGTCAAACGGCGTCCAAGCGGGAAGAGGAGACGCCGTCGGAGTCGTAGGAGTGGCCGTCGCCGTTGCGGCCGGAGTCGAGACCGTGGGGCTGCCGGCAGACGCAGTCGGAGTTGGGCCGGTCGCGGGTGAGCTCGTTCCGCACGCAGCCATAATCATCCCGACAATCAGCCAAAGAAGTCGCCTCATCGTCCCTCTCCCACTCCTGCTGGCCACGGCGAGTCCTGGCAAATTCGAAACGGACTGGGCGTCCTCATCGTCGCGAAGCATCGGGAGTCTACTGCTCCGCAGCGGTGGCAACAACCTGCTCCGGGTGCTGCTCTGCGACTCCAGCGACCAAGGACCTTAGGCAGCGCCAGGAGACGGCCGAGCACGATCAAGCCGTCGTGTTGCGAAATTGACCCCGCGGTGCTTTCCGCTTAGATACCGCTAGCGGCCACCGCCTAGATGCGACTTACGCGAAGACTCGCTCGATAGACAGGCGCAGTTTGCGATGGCCGTTTGCGCCGACGTCATCGCGCATCAAGCCCGTGAAGCCTCCCTCGAACCATTCGTCGGTCGCCATGCCCGCGTCCTCCAGAACGGCGGCCGTCGCATCGCAGGCGGCCGTTGATTCCGTCACGAGAAATGCGGGAGTCTTAGCCGGGATGCCGTCTCGCACGGATGGCTCCATTTCCCGAAGCAGGTCAATACCGCCTCCGTAGATCCGACCGGTCAATCGGCGGATTGGTCGAGAAACCTTCTCATTGTGCGCTGGCATTGGCGCCCGTAAGCTGCGAATCACGCGCGGCCGTAGGGCCCTGTCGCGGACACCTTCTCAGCGACCGGCAGTCGAGCGCGGCGGGGGAGCTCAAGCGCCCACCCCGATCGACGCCACGGAAGGTAGCCCTCCCCATGAACAGGATCTTGGTCCCGCGCCGGCTCGTGCTGGCACTCGGTACGAGCGCGCTGCTCGTCGCAACATTCGCCGGCCCGGCCTTGGCGGCAGACACGGTCACGCAGGGCATCACGGCGGGCGTCCTCTCCGCGAGCGTCGCGGACCTCACGCTCCCGAGCGTCCCTTACCAGAATGCAGCCCACAACGTCACGTCGACGATGACCCTGACAGTCGACGACAGCACGAACTCGAATGCCGGCTGGGGCGTGACGATCCAGGCGGCGGGGTTCGTCTACACCGACGGCGCGGGGACCCCCAACGCCGCCAATGACATCCCGGCGGCCGACTTCGCGGTCACCTCGGCGGCCGACCCGTTGACGCTCGCGGGCCATCTCGCGAGCAACGTGGCGGCCACCGGCCCGGAGGTCGCGACCACGTTCGTTGCGGGTTCGCTCTCGAGCCCGCGCAGGACCATCGAGGCGACCGCCGGCTACGGCCAGGGAACGTACACCCAGGGCCTGGGCGTGACCCTTACGATACCGGCCATGAGTCAAGCCGGAACCTACACTAGCTTGCTCACGGTCACTCTCGTCGCGGCTCCGTAGGCCACGGGCGCTTTCCCCGACGCTGGGCCGGACCACGCCTGGGTCCGTCCCAGCACCACCCACGCTCCTGATGACGTCCGCATGCAGACCAACCCGTCCCATCGATTGCGCCGCCGCCCGCTGATCGTGCGACCGCGCAATCCGCGACCACTCGGCAGCCTGCGTGGCCCGCGGGGAGCGATGGTCGCCCTCGTCGGCCTGCTCGCGGTACTCGTCGCGCCGGGCGCCGCCCTCGCCGGGAACGGCGAGGTCAAGCTCGCCCTGACTCCCGTTGGCTCGGCCGGCCTCTACTTCGATCTCACCATGCGGCCCGGCGAGACCAGGAGCCTCGCGGTCGAGCTTTCCAACGCCGGCGACGCCGCGATCGAGGCGCGGACCTACGCGGCCGATGTCTACACCATCATCAACGGCGGATTCGGTGCGCGACTGCGCGACGATGCCCAGACCGGCACGACGATGTGGCTCGACTACCCGACTGACGTCCTTCAGCTTCCGGCCGGCAAGGGCATCCAGCAGACGTTCACGGTCGCGGTTCCCGCAGATGCCGGACCCGGCGAATACGTCACGAGCCTAGTTCTCGAGAACGACCAGCCGATCTCGGGCGGCGGAAACGTCGCCCTCAACCAGATCATCCGCACGGCGATCGCGGTGGTGGTCACCGTGCCCGGCCAGCGATCGCCGGGCCTCACGATCGGCGGGGCGACCCAACAGGTCGTCGCGGGTAGGTCGGTAGTCTCGATTGCCGTGGAGAATACCGGCAACGTCCGGCTCAAGCCGGTGGTCACGTTCGCGCTGCTCGACGCGGCAGGAGCCCAGGTGAACCAGGCGAGCGTGCAGATGGACACCTTCTACGCTCACACGAAGACTTTCGTCGAGGTACCGCTTGCGGCGCTTCTCTTGCCCGGCGCCTACACGGTGCGGCTCACGCTCGATGACGCGGCACAGGGCGTCCGGGCCGACTCGGCGGCGATCGCGCTCGTCGTCGATGCCGCAGCCGCGCCCGCAGCGGGCGGGGCTGTTGGATCTGGCCTGACAGGGACCCGCCAGGGCGCTGGAGAGGGGCAAGTTTCACTCGCCGTTTTGGGTCTCGTCCTCTTTGTGGGTCTCGTGCTCGGCGGAGTCCTCATCGGCTTGATCATCCTCATCGTCCGGCGCCATCGCCGGACAAGGACCGCGGAGGGGTAGCCGTTTTGTCGCTCGGGGATCCAGCCAGCGACCGAACCGACCGAGGCTAAACGCTCTTGGGCCTGGGCCCGCCGATCTACGCCTTTGGCCTGGCTGGATCGCGCCGCGCACGCTTAGATGCCGCTCGTGTCGCCGGCTTCGATGCCCGGCCCTGGCCAGCCCCGCGGGCGGGGACTGTGTGATCGGCGCCGTCGCTCGCGAGCGCCTCAGCCATGCCATCCATCGCCTTCGCGGCGGCGAGTTCCGCGGCCCCCGCCGCCACTGATCGAACAGCTGCCGCGGCCATCTCGGCGCTCGCGGCGCCGAGCGCCTCGGCCGTCGCGTACTCGTCGCGCCCCTGACCCATCTCGGTGAGGCCCAACGCCGCGAGCTCACCGGCGAGGTGCTCCGCCCCGTGGGCGGCAATGGCGCCGTCGGTGGCCCGGCTGAGGGCCTCCACTGCCAGGGCGCGCAGATGGTGGCTCGTGCGGCCGAGGAACGCCGCAAGGGTTGGCTGCCCCACGCCCTCGAGAACCTCCGCCGCTACCTGTATCTGGCCGGCGATGCCCGCCAGCTCCATACCACGGCGAAACTCATCGCTGCTGAGCGCAGCGGCGAGCTCTCCGCCGGCGGCGACCCGGTCGGCGATGGAGAGGGTCGCAGCGCCCTCGGCGGCGTCGCGCGCACCCCTCCGAGCGGCAGCATCGCCAGAGGCCGAAAAGGCGGCAGCGGCGGCCACCTCGTCTTCGCCGCGGGTCACATCCACGGCACCCGCGGCGGTCTCAATCGTGGCGGCCGCGGCCGCGCCATCGGCGGCGGCCAGCTCCTCTGCGCGAAGCTTTCTTTCGGTCTCGGCCGCGGACTTTCTCTTGGTCTTGGGAGCAGGCATCTCGTCCTCCTGGTAGCCGCGGACAGCGACTCGATGAGGCGACGGTTCCTCCCGAAGTAGGTCGCCTCGCTCGGCCGTCATGATGGCCGGATGCCTCAGGCGCAGCTTTCCCAGGCGCCCGGCAGAGGCCCCGGTCGGCGCGATCTGGCCAAACCCCAAAAGGGATCGCCGCCGACGTGCAGAGCCGGGACAGCCCATATGCTAGCCCTCTAGCCAAGTCCCATGTCCCGCTCGGCTGGTTTCTGCACCGAATACGATGACCTGAGTGTCTTGCGTTGAGCGCTCGGTCAGAAGTGCCTGTGCAGGTCGGTTTCTGGCGTCGTCTCCGGCGCGTCCTGGTCCCTTGGTGGCTCCTCCCAGCCCATCTCGTCTGCCTCGCGTTTCGCGAGGTTGAGGTACACCACGTCGTGCTCGACATTGGCGACGTGGGACGCGGGAACGTACGAATGGCCGCGAAGACCGGCTCTCGACGCGAGTATGTAGTTCTGGCCTACGCTCTGGACGGTGCCATAGCGGCGCCCGTCATTGCCGACGATCGCCCAGCCGGCCTTCAGGTCCGTCATGCGCATGCGCTCTCGACCTCCTCGCCCTTGACTCGTGCTTACCTTAGCAGCGCGCGCGCTGATGAGACGAGAGCGACCCGGAGCGGATCGGCTGCCAGGATGTCTTCGCAGAGGCAGCGAGCGGACGCGCAACCCCGCGTCCAGCGCCCGACCCTGGCCGCTCACGGCGAGATCCCCTTGGCCATCGACCCTGACGCGGCGCGGCGAGAGGCTCTCCACGGTCGCGCGTGGGACGGAGCGCGATGGTCGGTGATTGGACCAGCCGTGGTCGTCCGCGCCGGGGTCGTTCGCGCCGTGGTCGTCCGCGCCGGGGTCGTTCGCGCCCGGGCCGCCAGGTCATTCCCGCATCGCCCAGGCGATGCTCGAGCCGCCGACGGTCGCGACTAGAACGAAGAGCAAGCCTGCGGTCATCGGAGCTGGCACGCCTGCTCGCACAGCGAGCCACGCCAGGACGAGGGCAGCGATCGGACCCACGAACAGCTCCGGGCGATCGCCAACAAGGAAGTCGTACCAGAAACCGAAGAAGGACCGAACGTAGCGCATGTCAGTGCTCCGGGCTCGCGGCGGTCACGCGGAGCCGTCGGTTGGCGAGGCGTCCCTGCACGGCGTAGACGCCCACGAGCGCCAGAACGGCATAGCCCGCGAGGAGGGCGAGGATTGTCGCGTCCCCGGCCGGCCAGTCGATGCCAACCCCCTCGCCCGCCCAGAAGGTACCGAAGCCGGTCAGCATCACCCCGACGGCGAACTTGAGCGCGTTCTCCGGCACGGCCTCCAGGGGCCGGTGGACGAGAAACGCGACCCCGAGCACGAGCGCCCCGGCAACGGCTGCTCCCGCTGCCGCGGGGCCAAGCATCCCGGCCGAGGCGCCGAATGTGACCACGATGAAGGCCACCTCGAGTCCCTCCAGAAGCACGCCCTTGGTGGCCACGGTGAAGCTGATCCAGTCCATGCCAGTCGCCGGCACAGGCGGCTCAGCCTGCAGCTCCGCGATCTCCCGCTCGTAGATGGCCGCCTCGTCGTGCTTGGCTCTGGCCCCGCCGGCTCGGAGCACGGCCTTCGTCAGCCACTGCAGGCCGTAGATGAGCAGGAACCCACCCACTACGAGACGGACAACGTTGATCGGGACGAACAGGACGATCGCCGTGCCGAAGATCGCCACCAGCAGCGTCAGGGCAGCCAGGGCGGCAACCACACCGAGGAGGGTCGAGCGCCACTGACGTGTTACTCCGACCGCCAGGACGATCGTGACCGCTTCGACGAACTCGACCGCCGACGCGAGGAAGCTCGAGATGATCGTGACGAGAGCGATCGAGGACATGCCGGCCAATGTAGCAGACTGCCTCAACAGTGCCACCGAGACTCTCGAGGGGGCCGCGCCGGCAGCCGCCGCGGCCCCAGCCAACGCACGAGCCGCCCGCAAGGCGTGGCCGCTGCCCGGCGGGGCGCCACCGTGGCGTCGCTACGGGTGCGCGGACTGCGTGCCCTTCAGGACGTAGTCGAAGAAGCGCTCCGTGACCCCACCCGCTGTCCATGCCGCCCGCAGGCGAGTGCGCCGCTCGACGTGGCGGAGGGCGGAGAGCAGGGATCGATTCAGGTCCCGGGCGCTCTCACCTGAGAGCGTCGCCACCACATGGAAGCCGTCCGCGGTGGGGGCGATCCCGCCGCCGACGAGCCGACGCAGCACCGGCTCGATCGCTTCCGGATCGGCCGAGCTCACGTCGGCCACGAGCTCGAAGCGGTTGGGACTCACGGCGCTATTGTGCAGCGTGCCCGAGCCCCAGTGGCGTCGCCCGAGGCCGCAACCGAACACGACTCGCGATCAGGCCGGGGCGAATTGGGCCTGGCCGCCTGGCGCCGGCGCCACTGGCGACGTAGGTCTGGCCGCCTGGCGCCGGCAGCGAGACGATCGCCGTCTGGCTGGTCGAAATGGTGACATCGAGCGTCGCTCCGCTCGCGCCTCGCGACCATCCGCGCGTGTCGTCCGGCTCAGACCTGCCAGGACCTGCCAGGACCTGCTGATTGGCAGCGAGTCCCCGGGCTGCGGATACTCTGTTGCAACACTCAGGGCGCCTCGGACGTTAGACCTGGCAGATGGACGAACTGGCGAAGGTAACCACTCAACTGACAGCGGTCGAGACGCGCGATCTCGAGGCTGCGTTCAGCGTCCACATGCCATGGCTCCAGCGGCGCATCACCCTCATCGTGGGTGACCCGGAGGAGGCTCAAGACCTGGCCCAGGAAGCATTTGCCCGTGCCGTGGAGAGATGGCCGATCGGATCGCACGATGACGTTGCGCGCTGGCTTGCGGCGGTCGGGATCAGGCTCGCCATCGACGAGGTGCGCCGGCGCAGAAGGTGGGGCTTTCTGCAGCTACACGAGGCCGACGCCGCCTGGGCGATGAACACCGACCCGGACCTGTGGCGGGCCGTCTCCGGACTTGAGCCCGCTGTGAGAGCCGCCCTTCTGCTGACCGTCCTCGACGGGTACACACAGGAAGAAGCCGCCGACGCGCTGGGAGTCGCCCGAGGCACGGTATCGAGCTGGCTGTCCCGGGCGCGAAATCGCCTGGGGCCTTTGATTGGGAGTACGAGAGATGAGTGACTTCGACGACCGTTTGCGGTCGAGACTGAGGGCCCTCGATGCAGCCGTTCCGGTGGCGACCGACCTCCGCCGGCTCGGCGGCAGACAGACGTCCCGCCGATCGCGCGGCGTGCGCGTTGCCGGCAGGCTGCCCCTTGGCCTGGCCGCCGGTCTCGTCGTGGTAATGCTCGGCGCGGCCGTCGTGGGAGTGAGCCTGCGCCAGCAGCCAGGCACTGAACCTGCGGCCTCCACCGCCGCGACGACCGCATCCGCCGCGACGACCGCATCGGTCCCGGCGGCCGCTTCGTCGATCACCCTGGGCTCCGACGGCATCCCTACCCAGGTAGACGGCCAGCGTGTCTATCTCATCCCCGAACAGGCCGAATGGGCGAACCTGAACGGCAGCTTCCTGCTGGCGGCGTTCCTTCCGATTGGCGCGATGCCCTCCTGCTTCCTCGTCCCGGAGAACACTGGTGCAGCGGGCGACCTCATCGCCCAGTTCTGTGGCGGGCTGGCCCTCTCGAGCACCACCAGTTCCGGCTCGGATCAACCCAGCTTCATCTACGCCGCGCCGAAGAGCTCGCCGTATGCGTTGCTCCACAATGGGGCGAACCACGCCGCTGTGCTGCGGGTCCACACTCACGACCCCGAGGCCGCCCATTGTATCGCCGGCCAGCGGGCCGCATGCGAAGCGGCAGTCGTTGTCGAGGCGGTCGTCTGGCCGACTGTGCCGAGTGAGATCAACGGCGAGCGGGTTTACCGCGGCGGCGACGCGTCGTCCAACAGGTTGTCCGGCAGCTTCCTGCTCGGTGGCGTCGTTTCGGTCACTCCGAACGACTGGGCACCGGGGGCGTGCGCCACACCTACCGACCTGAACGCGGCGGGACAGCAGCTGCTCCAGGAATGCGGCCCGACCTGGGTCGGCATCGACATGCTCGCCATCGCACCGGCCAGCACCTTCGACGCCGCCGACGGTCAGGTCGTGGTCGTCCGCGCTCACGTCGACGATGCTCTCGCCGCCCAATGCCCGGCCGACCTTCGGACGCAATGCGAGGAGGCGATCGTGGTCGAGTCCGTGGTCTGGTCATCGCCGTACCTGACGCCCCGGCAGAGTCTCGCCGCGCCAACCCCGACGCCATAAGCTACGCCCCTGCCGCCCGGGTGAGGGTCGCCGCGATCCAGCTCGGCACGGTGATCCGGCATGTGGGAATCGCCGGTTCAAGTCCGCACGGTCCTGCCAGAAGCGATAGCGCCGGCGTGGGCCATTGTCACCAGACGGACGGGACGCCGCACTACCCTCGGTAGCAGCCCCACGACACAGCCGAGCCCGACGAACGCGTTGGACTAACTCGGACTGTTTGTGACTTCTGGTACCCGGCATTCGCGGCTGGCGGTGCGTGTAACCTTGCAGGGCGCGCGTTGGGACACCGCGCCAATCGGAGGAGCACCGTGAACTTCAACGTCGTCCTGCCGTTCTGCTCGTCGCTGCTCAGCTTCGTCTTCTGCGCGCTCCTGGTCGACCAGTGGCGCGAGCGGCGCCGCTCCTACCAGGCCGTCTGGGCCATCGGGATGCTCTGGTACGGCCTCTCCGCCGGCACGGAGTTCCTGGGCGGGGCCTTCGGCTGGTCCGAGCCGCTGTATCGAGCCTGGTATCTGATCGGTGCCATCTGGGTTGCCGGCTGGCTCGGGCTCGGCACCGTGCTGCTGCTCGGCAAGACGCGCTTCGGCTATGCCTTCGCCGGCTCGCTCTTTCTGGCCGGGCTGTTCACCGGGCTGACCCAGGCGAAGTACAACTACGCCGACAGCGGCATGGCCCCGATCCTCTACTTCGCGATCGCGGTGGTACTGGCGGTGGCGATCTGCATCGACACGTACCGCCGCGGGTCAATGTGGCCCCTCCTTGCCGCGGCGGCCCTGGTCGTGGGCACACTCGTCTCGGCGGCGATGATGGCCGTGGTGTCTCTTCCCTCCCCCGGCTGGGTCGTCGACCCCGTCACCCACATCCCGACCGGCGACCTGTTCCCGGGCTACCTGCGGCTGCTGACGCCCTTCTTCAACATCACCGGCGCCTTCGCCCTTGTCCTGGGTGGCGTCTACAGCACCTACATCTTCATGCCCAAGCGGAGGGTCATTCGCTACTCACTGAGTCGAGCCCAGTCGCCTGCACGCTACCTCGCCAACCTGCTGGTGGCGCCGGTTGCGATCGTCCTGAACCTGGCCGTCTCGATCCCGGGCGCGCTGGCAGCGCTACTGACCGGCCGCCTTCACAGCCGCGTCCCGGCCACGCTGCTCATCGCCGTCGGCGGCCTGATCCCGGCCATCACCAGCGGCCTGAACCGGTTCGGCAGCACGAGCGCCTTCTTCGTGGGCGAGCTCCTCGGCGTCGTCTTCCTCTTCGCGGGCTTCCTGGTCTCGATCGAGGTCTTCGGCGAGATCCGGATCCCGTTCACGGGCATCGTGCTGCGGTCGCGGGCCCCCGAGGAAACCGCCTGATCAGACAGGCGGGATCGAGCTGGATGGGAGCTCCTGGTCACGCGCCACGGGAGCCGGCTGTTGCCAGGCGGCGCTCGGGGCCGAACCCGTCGCCGCGCCCGGAGTACAGTCAGTCCGCAGGGGTCCGGTCCGCTGCGGGAGGTTTCATGGATGTCGCCGAGTTCCGGCGTCTCACTGTTCGGGTTGTGGCGACTCGAAACAAGGAAACGCGCGCCTTTCTCAAGGCATTTGACCTGACTCCGGGGATCACCTCCGGGTGGTCGGAGCGAACCACCGCCGACTGGCTGGTGTGGAGTCACGCCAACGATGAGCTGCGAAGCGCAGTCGCCGATCTAGAGGTCCTTCTCGGCGCAGACGCCCCCCAGGCTCCTAAGCCCGGTACCACCTGACCCGCTCGGCTACCAACTCAAGCCATGGTGGCTGCTGAGCTGTCCGCTCTTCGTGCCGTCTTGCGGCCTCGAGTCAGGCGCCTTCTTTGCCAGAGAACGCCGTCGGCCCGGGCCACAGCTTCAGCGCCTGAGCCGCCAGGAATGTCGCCCGAGCCTCCATTTGGGGCTCGCCCCACGACTCATTAAGCGCGATCTGGCGATTCATCTCAAAGAGGCTCCGGGATGGCGATCACGCAGTCGGCTTCGGGGGCGCCGGAGGCTCCGCCTCCTCCCCTCTTGCGGGAGCCCCTTCGCGCGGCGTTTCCATCGAGCCGATCGCACCGCGCGCCGCTGTCGTGGGCGCTCGCGGAACCTCCCATGGAAGGTCGAGACCGGCCTCTTCGACCGCTCGGAAGGAGCGCATGAGGTGGCGATTGACGAGGAGCGTCGCCATCTCCTCGCTGACATCGTCTGCGCCACATCGATACGTCACCCTCGCCTCGGTCAGTGGCACCCACGCCGCCTGGCGCAGGACCCAGCCGAGCGGTTTGGACGTCGAGGTGCCGTGCACCCTTCCCTCGACCCGGTACGGCCCGACCTCGACCTCAACGCGGGTTGTCTGCGTGTGCAGCCGACGTGCCGCGTCGCCTCTCGTCCCGCTCACGACCACCGCACAGAGCTCGTCGCGCGCGATCGCGAGCTCGGGCATCGCGACCACGCGGCCGTCGGAAAGGCCCTCGAGTCGGGCGTCTCGGATGAGCAGCTCCGGCGTCCGATTGAGCCGGTCGGACACCCGACCCTCGCCGAACTCGACCTGGCCGTGCACGCGGCAGTCGGCGGCGTAGGCGTCGATGTCGATCATGACAGCATTCTACAAGTCGGTTGTTAGCTCCCTCCCGAAGAGTCCGGGCCCGAGCACCGCAGCGGAGCGCCTTCTGCAGAGTTCCAGATGGAGCGGGCGCTACCAACGCACGCACAGTGTTGGGAGTTTGGGCACCGCTCGGCCAGACGACGCTGCCGAGCGCGGGGCTGGGAGCCAACAACCGCGATGGCCCCTGGCGCTGATCCAGGGGCCATCGGTGTTCACTGGGCGAGCGGGACTACTTGCCCTTCTTGCCCTTTTTGTCCTTCTTCTTGTTGGCCAATCTGGTCTCCTAACGGCGGGTCGAACCCTCACAGTGTAGGCCCGTCAGATTCGGTCTCCTGCCACCCGAACTGGGGGCCGACGACAGGCTTCCCACCGCACACTCAGGTCACGGTGTTGGCAGCGAAGACCGGCCAAACGTCAGTCTGGCGAGCGGCCGTTCGGTTGGGTTCAGCGCCCGGGTCTCACTCCGCTGCGAGATCGCCTGAAGGGAGTCTTGGCCGAGGCTCGCCAGGGCGCCGCTTGCGGCGACGATGGTGACCTGTTGACGGCGCACGCTCAACGAGGCCCGAGGTCAGGCAGTGACTGTCAGCGTCCCTTCGGCGATCGTGCTGCCCGTCTGAGGTCAGCGTGATCGTGTACGTCCCTGGGTCGGCGAAGATGGTGCTGAAATCCGAATCGTCGGCGACGTCGGAACCCTGCTGCGAGCTGAAGTGGTACATCGCGTGGACGGACGTGCCGACCAGGATGGTCGTCACCTGACTATCGACCACGCAGCCGGTGGTCTGACCGGCGACAGGCTCGTCGGTCGAGAAGACGGGAGCGCGCTCGGGGCGTATCCAGGCGGGGCTCTCTGCCCCTCAGACAGTCGCGGCGGACCCGTGACTGGCGCCAAACAGCGCGACCCACACGGCAACCCCGCCACCGATCCCCACTACGAACAGGCCGATTCCAACGGACCCGCTCACGTCAACGCTCGAGATCCCGGCGATCTGGTTCGAGACACCGATGCCATCGTAGATCGCGATCGCGATCGCTCCGAGGCCTCCGAGAAGGCTCAGCGCACGAGACGAGGGACCGAGGCCGCTACGGCTGAAGTTGGTGAATGCGACCAGCACGAGAACGATGCAGATCGCAAGGGTAATGATCCCGTCACCGCCGTCGAGACCGCTCCGGCTCGCGCTCACGATGGAGAAGTTGATCCACGGGAGGAACGAACCGATCCCGATCAGCAGCGCCCCGAGCCCGAGAACGACCGAGGCCGTATTCAAACCTTTCGTGGCCTGCGACCAGGCGCGTGGCGCCGCTGGCGCCGGAGGGGGCGGTGTGGAGGGCCAGGTCGGGGGCGCCGACGATTCCGCAGGGGGCGGAGGCAGCAGCGCCTCGGGGATGCGGGCGCCGCATGTGGCACAGAACATGCTCTGACCATCGATCTGGGCGCCGCAGCGAGGACAGACCATGACAACCTCCGCTTCGAATGTCCGGTAGGTGGGAGCGGCATAGGGCGAAGCCTGAGGAAGACAATACGAGACCCCGTAACCTCCCTGTAGGGCCGTTCAGCCTTCCGGCCTCATCGCAGCCTCTCGAACGGGCCGGAGAGTTCGAGATCGTCAGCGACTGGCGGAGCGGGACGGAGGCCCGAGGGCGACGCTCGCACCAGGCCCTCCTGGGTCCGGAGTGCCAGGTCAACGTGAAGATCCATCCCCAACGTCTGACCCGCCGCTTGGCGCAGTTATCGAATAGACGCGGGCAAAGGGACCTCTGGCGTCTGTTCGGATCTCCGAGGCAAGGACATCGTAGACAGGTCTCGCGGTCTCATCCAAGACCACTCCCCGAGACTCCGGCATCGCGCATGATCCGCTCTCTCCACGGCCCCACGCGCCGGCTCGTCGATCCGGCAGAACGGCCAAAGCCTCTCGACGCTGTTGGTTCCCGTTCGGACCGGAGAGTTGGCCGTAGAGTCGCGCTCGATCGAATCCTGATGGCCCTCGCCGCCGGCATTTGGGGCATAGCCGTCGCGTGGCTCGTATTCGGCTTCGGGGACCCTGCTGCCCAGCGTGACGTTGCCGACGTCTGCGAGGCCGCCCTCGACCTGCTGGCTGCGGCGATCGTCCTTCGGGCTGCGCTGCGCGCCGACGTCGGGCGGATTCGCCTTGGCTGGGCCGTGCTCGGCGTCGCAACGCTCGTCTACGCCGTGGGTGACGCCGCATGGGCCTGGTTGGACCTTGGCGGCGGCAGCACAACCTCCCCGTCGGTGGCCGACGTTGCCTACGTCGCCTACTACCCGATCGTCGTTGCCGCCCTCTTCATGTTCCAGCGCGCATCGTCATTCCGGCGCGACACACTGCGGCTCACGATCGACTCACTGATCGTGGTCGTCGGCGGCGGCATCGTCGTCTGGCACACGCTCTTCCGACCCGTTCTCGAGTCCCTGGACCCGAACCCCCTGAGCGCGGGGCTCGCACTCGGCTACCCGATCGGCGACCTCGTGCTCCTGTTCGGCGTCGCCGCGACCGCCCTGCGCCACCCGCCGGAGATCGATGCCAGGGCGCTCACGGCTCTAGTGGGCGGTCTCGGGCTTATGTTTGTGGCCGATGTCGGCTACGGACAGTTGCAACTCGCCGGCTCATTCGGCCTCGAGCGCTGGCCCGACGTCATCTATCTCAGTTCGACGCTCCTGATTGCCCTCGCGGGATACTTCCAGGCGCACCCCAACGCAACGACGGAAGGCCGCGGGCAGGCCCTGAGCCGCTGGCTCCTTGGACTGCCATATGTCGCACTCGCGGCCGGCTACTCGGTCCTCATCGCGCTCGCCATGGGCAGGTTCACAGGCGAGCTCATCGAGGTGCTGTACGGGGCTGTACTGCTGACCGCGATGGTGCTGATCCGACAGGAGCTCGTGCTGCGCGAGAACAGCCGTCTGCTGACAGACCAGGCGCAGCGGGAGTCGGAGGAACGATTCGGGGCGCTGACCGCGAACAGCTCCGATGCCGTCGTGCTCGTCGATCGCGACGGAGTCGTGACCGACGCAGCACCGGCAGTCGGGCGCGTCCTCGGGGTTGATGGTTCCAAGTTGGTGGGCCGCCCGATCTCGCGGCTGGTTCACGCCGACGACGCGGCGCGAATCCAGGCCTTCATCGCGGATGTGGCGGCTGGGAGGTCCGTCACCCAGCCGATCGAGTGGCGGCTATGGGACCTCACCGGCGTCTGGCGCCAGGTTGAGACGATCGCCGCCAACCGCCTGGGCGACCCCTCCGTCGGGCAGATCGTACTTACCACGCGCGACGTTCGGGAACGCAAGACGCTCGAGCGACAGCTCACGCAGGTCGCTCTGCACGACCTTCTGACCGACCTCCCGAACCGCACCCTGTTTCACGACCGGGTGGGGCAGGCGCTTGCGAGCGCCGTCCGCGGCCAACAGAGGACGACCATCCTTTCGCTCGACCTGGACGGCTTCAAGCGCGTGAACGAGAGTCTCGGCCAGGCGGCGGGCGACCTGGTCCTCCAGGAGGTCTCGCGGCGCCTGCGAGCGTCGGTTCGCGCCGCCGACACCTGTGCCCGCCTGGGCGGGGACGAGTTCGGGGTCCTGCTCGACGGTCAATCGACGCCGGACGATGCACTGGCGGCGGCCGATCGGATCCTCGCCACCCTCCGAGAGCCGATCGACCTCGCCGACAGCCCGATCCATCTGACTGCGAGCCTGGGCGTCGCGACGACCGGCCCGAACGAGGCCGATGCGGCCGGCCTGCTGAGAAGGGCGGACGTGGCGAGGTCAGTCGCCCAGAACAGCGGCCGCGATCGAGCCGTCGTCTTCGAACCCTCGATGCAGGAGGCCGTTCAGACCCGGTTCGAGCTCGAATCGGAGTTGCGTCGAGCCATCGACCAGGCTGAGTTCGTGCTGAACTACCAGCCGATCGTTGACCTGCGAAGCGGTGAACTCGTCGGGGCGGAGGCCCTCATCCGATGGGATCATCCGACCCACGGAAGGATCGCCCCCACGGTCTTCATCCCTCTCGCCGAGGAGACGGGATTGATCGATGAGATCGGAACGTGGGTCCTTCGAACAGCATGCACCGAGGCCGCCCGATGGGCTGCGCTGTCCCCCGGCCGGGTACCACGGGTGTCGATCAACCTCTCAGCCAACCAGCTCGCCGACCCACAGTTCGCCTGGACCGTTCAGGCGGCCATGGCACACGCCGGTGCGATCCCGAGCTGGGTCACTCTCGAGCTCACCGAGAGCATGCTGATGAAGAACAGCTCCGCCTCCCTCGAACGACTGCACGCCATCCGTGCCCTGGGCGTTCAGATCGCCATCGACGACTTCGGGACTGGATACTCGTCGCTGGCCTACCTGGAGCAGTTCCCCATAACCCACATCAAGATCGACCGATCTTTCGTGACTCCGCTCGACGATCCAGGGCGGGGCGCCGGCGTCGTCCACGCGATCATCGAGATCGGGCGCGCGCTCGGCCTGACAACCGTCGCCGAAGGGATCGAGACACCAACCCAGCTCCGGCGGCTGCGCGAGCTGGGTTGCGGGCTCGGCCAGGGCTACCTCTTCGCCCGACCCCTCGAGCGGGGCGCGATGGCTGACCTCGTCGCGCGGAAGACCGGACCCGTGTTCGCCGCCGAGGTCGCTGCGGCGGACCCAGGACGATCGGTTGGGATGAGGTCGTCCAACCCCGCCCGGGTCGAGTTGGGCGCGCGGCCGAAAGCGTCGGTCAGTCGCTGAGGCTCGTTGTTTCGCAGGACAGCGAGTCCGGGACGAGGCGATCCAAGGGGGCCAACCTTCGCTTAGCTACCGTCTGCCTCGGGTCATTGCCCTCACGCCGGCCGGCGGCGGATCAGCCCAGGAAACCGGCGATGGCCTGGCTCGCCACTGGATGCGTGTTTATCCCGTAGTGATTGGCGTCGATCTCGACCAGGCGCGCGGACGGGGTCCGGGCGAGGAAGTCGTCGCGCTCGGCCGGGGGCACGATGAAGCCGGCGCCTTCGACGAGCGGCTGGGTCGCGCGCAGCAGGAGGACGGGCATCGTGAGATAGCGCCAGAGGGCCCGTGGGTCGTGCTCCTCCCCGTAGGTCGCATCTTCGAGGACGGCGTCCCGATCGCTGCGGGCGCGCACGCCCCCGTCGACGGGGACCAGCTCATAGCCAAAGTAGCGCTCCCAGTAGGGACTCCAGGGTCGGATCGTCCCGAGGCGCTGCGCAAGGGCCAGGTACGCCTCCAGGGACGGATAGACCGTGCCCAGCCGCTCGACCGCGGCACGGATGAGGGGCACTGCGGCCGGGTCGGGCTCGCCGCACGCATCGATGAGGACGGCGGCACTCAGCCGTTCGGGCGCGAGGCGGGCGATCTCCATCGCCACAAACGCGCCCATCGACTGCCCGATGACGGCGAAGTGCGTGGTACCGAGAGCATCCGCGACGCCGAGCACGTCCCTCGCGTGGCTCACCCACCCGTATGTGCCGGATTCGGTGACCTCGCTCCGGCCCCGACCTCGCAGATCGAGCGTAACGACGGGGCGCGCCTCGCCCGCGATGCGCTCGGCGATGAAGTCGAAGCCCCGCAGGTTCGCCGACAGGCCGGGTATGCAGATCACCGGCAGGCCCACTTTCCCTCCGAAGCGCTCGGCGTGGAGGCGTCCCGACGCCAGCTCGAACTCGAGCGGGGAGCCGCTCGAAGGGGACATTGGAACCGGTCCGCTCGCCTCGTTCATCGGCCGTAGCTCCGCAGCTTCGTACGTCCTGACGTGTGCGCCGGAAATCTATCATGCGGCGACCGAGCTTTGCCGCTAAGCGCCGGCCACCGAGCGCCCGACGGCGAATCTACCAGCAGGCGGTCGGCGCCACTCAGGTCATGGCGTGGCTGTGGGCGGGGCTCCCGAGACGGCCCCGAAAAGGAAACGAGGGGTGGCCACGACCTGCGGCGGCCTGGCGCGGCGGAGCCTCAGCGCCGGACGGCCAGCTCGAAGCGCGCGGCCTCGACGGTTAGCCGGTCCATCTCTGCCTCGCTGAGTTCGAGTTCCGCCGCGGCGACGTTCTCTTCGAGCTGCGCTACCGTGCGCGCGCCCGGGATGGCGACGACGTTGCCGTGCCCAATGAGCCAGGCCAGGGCCACCTGTGCAGGCGTGGCGGCATGGGCCGCGGCCGTCTCGCGGACCGCGGCGAGCAGGGGCTCGGCCAGGCGCAGCGACCGTGGCCGGAACAGGGCGTTGCGCCCGCGCACGTCGGCCGGCGCCGGGCTGCTCATACCATGGCCGCCACTCAGGAGGCCCTGCCCCAGCGGGCTGTAGGCGATGACGACGCGCTCCTCCTCCTTCGCATAGGGCACGAGCTCCCAGTGCGGCAGCGGCGCGGCCAGGCTGAAGCGGACCTGGTTGGTGAGGATGGGATGGCCGAGGGCGTGCTCCGCGGCGCGCCAGCGCCCGAGCGAGTAGTTGCTGACGCCGACGTGGCGCACCCGGCCCTGATCGAGGAGGGTCCGCAGGGGTGCCATCGTCGAGCGGGACGAGACGAGCGGGTTCGGGAAATGGACCTGGTACAGGTCGATCGCCTCCAACCCGAGACGCCGCAAGCTCCCCTGGACTTGCCAGCCGACGACCGACGGCAGGGGCAGAGCCGGCACGAGCTTCGTGGCGATGACGAGCCCGTCCCGTCGCCCGCGGATCGCCTCGCCCACGATGCGCTCCGAGCGCCCGAAGCCGTAGATCTCGGCGGTGTCGATGAAGGTGACTCCGAGCTCAATCGCCCGTCGCACGATGGCGGGAGCGGTGTCGCTCGCGTAGGTTGCTCCGTACCGCCACTCGCGCGACCCGAATTGCCATGTCCCGAGGCCTATGACCGAGAGCCGCAGGCCGCCGACCTTCACGTAGCGCATCGCCCAAGCCTCCTGGTGAGGTGCCGTCGTCGTCCGCGTACGAACGTCCCGGCAGCTCAGCCCCGTCCCATGAATGGACGCACCTTGTCAGGTGTGATCACGAAGATCTCCCGCGGCGCCGTACGCGGATACGGCGCCCCGACGTACCGCTTGGAGAGCTTGTTGATGAACGCCAGCCCCTCGTCATTGCGGATCTCGGTGACGCGTCCACTGATAGAGAGGCGGCGCCACGGGTCTGTCGGGTCAGTCACGGAGACTGCGACATTCGGGCGCTGGCGCAAGGCGTGGCTCTTGTATGAGTCGGTCGGCGAGCTCGTCAGGATGTGCTCACCGTCGTAGTCCACCCACATGACATGGGTTACGAGCGACCCATCCGCTTCGGTCAGGGACACGTGCGCGAGCACATTCGTGCGTAGCAGGTGGGCGAGTTCCTCGGGGATCACTGGCATGCTGGCACCTCTTGCCGAACTGCTCGAGTCGCGGTCGCGCCTCGGATCGCCGGTCGGGCGAAGGGCGTGACCTCCTGTCCGTCTCCGGTCGCTGCGGGTCCGAGTCTGGCCTCCGGATGACTGGGCTCGAGGACGTTGGCTGACTCCGGCGTCAGGGTACTCTAGTCGACGATGCATCTGCCCCGGCCCACACGTTGGCGCGCGTTCGCCTCTGCGTCTTACCGGCCCTTCCAGGCAATCGCCGTCGGCCAGGCCTTCACCGCCTCTTATGCTTCGGATGCGCTCTTCGTCCCGCTCCTGCTGCGGCTTGGCGCGCCGCCCGCGCTGGTCGTGGTGGTCGGCGCCACGCCGGTCGGAGGGGCAGCGTTGCAGGCGTTCGCGCCGCAGATCCTGCGCCGGTTGAAGGGCAACCTGCGTTGGCTCACGCTGGGCCTGGCCGTCGCCGAGGTCCGTGGCCTGGTTCTCGCCGCGATCGTGGCCGGGTTGGCCGCCGGCGCCGTGAGCCAGCTCCTGGGAATCGCGCTCATCTCGGTGACCGTCGCTATCGGCCAGACCGCCGGCGTCCTGTCAGGCTCGAACATCACCCTCTGGACAGCCGTCGTGCTGCCCGATGCCGAACGGCGTTTGGTCGGACCCAGGATGGGCGCTCTCACCATGGCCCTCTCGACCGCCCTTCTCCTGCCGGCCGGCTCCGCCCTCGATGCGGGGACGCGCGCGGTCGGTCTGTGGGCCTACGTCGCCTTCTACATCGTCGGTGGAATGGCATCGACTCTGACTCCGTTGGCCGTGGCTCGCCTTCCCCATCCAGGGCGAGTGCTCGTCGCGCGCGAGACTGCCGGGGGCACCGAAATGCCGCCCGCGTTCCGCCGCTTCACGCACGCGAGTGTTATCGCCTCCTTCGGTCAGGGCCTGATACCCGCCCTTTCACTCTACGCCCTGAGCGTTCTCGGGATGTCGGCAGGCTTCGCCGTCGCCCTTTCCGGCGTCGCAGCGGCCGGCGCGCTGGCCGGCTCGCTGGTGGCAGGTTCCTTCCTCCTCGGCGGCTCGTCGAGCCGCGTGCTGCGAGCCAGCTTCCTGCTTCGGGCACTCGCGGGAGTGTGCTGCGCCGCGGCGATCCCGGCGAATCCGCTCGCGCCCGCATTCCTCCTGGTCGGCTCGGCGCTCTTCAATGGCGCAGGTAACGCCGGGGCTCTGGCGACCAACGAGCGCCTGTACCGTCTCGCTCCGGCGCGTGCTCGTGTCCACTGCCAGAGCCGGTTCGTCGGCGCGACAGGGGCAGCCGCTGGCGCGGGAGCCCTCGTCTGCGCGACCGCGCTCGCCCTGGCGCCCCCGGCCGCTTGGGCGGCGTACACGGCCCTGTACGCCGGGTCGGCGATCAGTCGAACGATCGCGATGTTTCGGACCGAAGTCTCGGCTTCGTGGAGCAGCCCGTCCCCCCCTCCCACCGAGGTCTCCATTCCGCTCAACGGCTCAGACTAGCCATATCGCCGAGTTCCGATCCGCCCCAAGCGAGCACCTTTGATTGGATCGACGACTGCCCCGGCGGTCGGGTCACATCGATTCCCACGAGCTGCCCGCCGTCCGCTCAGTTGACGACACTGCCGCTTTCGCTCCCCGTGATCGTGCTCTTCACCGTGTCGCCGGCACGGACCGCCTGGGTACCAAGGCTATTGAGAGAAACGCCAAAAGTGTGCGTTCCGGCATCGGCTGCCGTGAACGCGTAGTCGGGCGGAAGGACCGCGGCCGGATCAGTCGAGGTGAAGTGGATCGTGCCTCGGTATCCGGTTGCGACGTTCCCGTATGCGTCCTTCGCGGTAACCGTTACGCCGTGGGTGCTACCCGCGGGAGAGGGGTTGAGGATGCCCGAGACCGTGAGGTGCGTGGCCGCGGCGGGCGTGACGACGATGCCGGTCAGGACGCCGGTGATGCCACTCGCCGCGGTGTCCGTCGCCCGGACCGACTGGGTGCCGGCGGTCCTCAGGACGAGCGCCGGGCTGAGGGCATTGCTGAACTTGTGGACGCCTGCGTCCGCGGCGGTGAAAGTGTAGTCGGCTGGAAGAACCGCCCTGGCGTCTGTGGAGCCGAAGTGGACCGTGCCCCGGTATCCGGTGGCTACGTTGCCGTGGGCGTCGTACGCCTTCACCGTAACGCTGTGGCTGATACCTGCGGGATAGGGGTTAAGGGTGCCGACGGACAGGTGCGTCGCCACTGCGGCTGCGCGGAGCCTGATGACGACCACCCGAGGGCCCGGTTGCCCCGGCTTCGGGCGGAGGTCCAGAACGATGGGCTCGGCCAGAAGCGAACGGTAGAACGCGTCCTGAGGCTCGACCCCCACGTACGTGTTGAACTGACCGCTGCTCGCCACTACGTAGTCGAAGCGGGCCCGGTACCACTCCAATGGATGCTCCGCAAGAAGCCACACGACGCTAACCTTGTATTCGGAGCTCGGGATCTGGGGCGTGCGCCCTTCTCGGGCGATGCTCGCCCCGCGCGGGATGTTCCGCTCGATCCAGTCCAGGGCGATTGTGCGAGTGTCCGTTTCACGGAACGTCCTATCCCTCGCTGCGGCCGCCGCGAACGACGGCGTGGCCGCGACCGCGACGATGGCGAGCCCGACGGCCACCGAGGGGATACGTCGCCCGTAGGCAGTCAGCAGTCGCTGGTGGTCAGTCAGGAAGTCGACGAGCCAACCTACGGCCCGTCCGGCCAAGACCGCAAGGAATGGCATCAGTGGCAGAAGGTTTCGATCGAATCGCACCGGCGGCAGAGAGAGCAGAACGTAGTAGGGAACGACGAAGGACAGGACCGCAAGATCAGCTCGCCGATGCTGGACTACGGCTATGAGCAAGCCAAACGCTGCCAGGATGGCTAAGCCGGGGCCGAGCCCGCCTCCGCCCCACAGGACCCGCAGGAAATAGACGGAGTTGTCAGTCCCTTCCGCTCCGAGTTGCCCGCCAGAATACGCCTGGAACTGATAGAGGATCCCTCCCGTCCAGACTTGGGATGCGTCGAACAGAGCGGCAGGGGTGAGCAGCACGAACCCCGCAATGGACGCCAGGACTATCAGAGCCGCGGTCGTCAGGCTGGGTCTTCGCAGCAATTGTCTGGGTGGGCATGAAGTCAACAGCACGACCAGCGGGACAATGACGACCAGCCCGCCGTTGTACTTGGTCGATGCAGCCAGGCCGGCTGCGAAGCCTGCCGCCACGAGCCAACGTCTGCCACCCGCCAGGCCGCGCAGCGACAGGCACAGGGTCAGGGCCGCCAGGGCAGCGACCGGAACGTCCGTCGTGAGGTAGTGCGAGTTCACGATGGCCAGGGGCGCTACGGCGATCGTGACTGCTGCGGCAATGCCGCCGACGGCGTTCGAAACGGAGCGAGCCGCGAAGTACGTGGGAAGGGCCATCAGAGCGCCAACCACGGCTACAAAGGCTCGCCCCGCGTAGAAGAAGAGAAACTGTTCGGGGAGCGCTTCGGAGGACAGTCTAGTTGAAGTCACCAGCGAGACCGAGGGGTGCAACTGGTGCAGGACCGCGACGATGAAGCTCTCGACGTCGATCAGCCCGGACGGATACGTGAAGAGCCCGGGATTCCACGACCCGGTCCGAACCATGTTCATCGCCGGCTTCGCCACTACCCACTCGTCCGGATGGTAGACAAACGGCCTACCCCATCCCAGGCCAACGAAACGCAACGCCAAAGCCACGATGACTATGCCGACAAGAAGTGCGATCGTTCCGACCGTGGACCGGGTGATCCGCCGGCTCCTGCGCGCTCCCTCAGAGGCCTGAGGGTCGGGCGTGGACGAAACGTCGGGGGAGTGAACAACGGCCGCCGCGACAGACCCCAACTGACCTACCTGCTCCTCTCCATAGTGGGCTGACTCGAGCTCGCATCGCGATGGGTTTGAGTGAGTCGGTACATTATCGACCGTCCGCTCAGGTCACCGTCACCGTCTGGGTCCCGGTGATCGAGGCGGTCGTCTTGTCGGTGGCCCGGACCCACTCACTGCCGGCAGTCTTGAGAACCAGACCGCCCGTGAAGGTGTGGACGCCCTTGTCGGCCGAGGTGAAGGTGTAGTCGGCGGGCAGGGTCGCCTT
>PMXQ01000069.1 GCA_003171065.1 Chloroflexota bacterium | reverse complement strand
AGCACGTGCCCCGCCGGGATCTGCCAGCCGATGGCAGCCTCTCGCGCCCGGGCCGTCTCCTGAGGCGTCCCATGCGACAACCGAACCCCCGACCCAGCCCGAGCGCCCCGCCCGCGACGCCGCCCCCCGGCAGGGCCAGCCTGTCCGGGAAGCCCGCCCTGCCCGTCATGCCCGCCAGCAGGCTGCCGGCGACTCCGCCCGTCGTCGCGCCCGGGCCTCTCCCGGCCCTGCCCGACGCCCCGGCCCTGAAGGGCCTGCGGCCCGCCGCCAATGAGAAACCGGTCTGGAACCGGAGGGCCGGGCGAGTCGACAGCCGCCCAGACGCCAAGGCGCCGCGCGACACGGTCACGCCGCTCGACGACTCGCCGGCCGAGCGCCTGATCACGGCGCAGGCCCCCCAGCGTCCGCTTTCGACGCCCACCATCAAGCTCGAGATCGACGGCCGCGAGGCCATGGGGACCGAGGGTCAGACGATCCTCGAGGTCTGCCGGGCCAACGGCATCGACATCCCGACGCTCTGCTACGAGCCCAAGCTGCCGGGCTTCGGCGCCTGCCGGATGTGCGTCGTGGAGGTCGAGGGCGAAGATCATCCGACGATCTCGTGCGCCCGCGAAGCGGCGGCCGGCATGGTCGTCCGAACCCAGACCGACGAGGTCCGCCGGCTGCGACGGACCAACCTCGAGCTGATCTTCAGCGACCACAACGCCTACTGCCTGCCGCCGTGCCAGAACAAGTGCCCGAGCCACATCGACATCCCGGGCTTCCTGCGGGCCAACGCCGAGGGCAAGTTCCGGGAGTCGGCCCGCATCTTCAAGCGCACCATCCCTTTCCCCTCGATCCTTGGCCGAGTCTGCCCGGCGCCGTGCGAGGAGCACTGCCGCCGCGACGAGGTGGACGAGGCGATCGCCATCCGCGACAGCCATCGCTACGCCGGCGACGTGGTTCTGCAGGCTCAACAGAAGGGCATCGAACCGCCCCTGCCGTTCGAGACACAGCCCAGGACCGGCAAGCGCGTGGCGATCGTCGGCTCAGGGCCCGCCGGTATGGCCGCGGCCTACTACCTCCAGCTATCCGGCCACGACACCACCGTCTTCGAGCGCGACGCCGCCCCGGGCGGGATGCTCCGCTACGGCATCCCGGAGTACCGCCTGCCCAAGAAGGACGTCCTCGAGCCCGAGTACGAGGCCGTCTGGCGCCTGGGCGCGAAGCTCCTGGTCAACCAGGCCCTGGGACGCGACTTCAGCCTGGACGACCTGCGCGAGCGGGGCTTCGACGCCACGATCGTCGCCACCGGCTGCTACGACACCAACAAGCTCGGCGTGCCCAACGAGGACGCCGACGGCGTCATCGACGGCCTCGAGTACCTCAAGATCGCCACTCTCGGCCTGCCCTATCCGGGCCACGCCGGCAGCCGCGTCGTCGTCGTGGGCGGCGGCTTCACCGCCATGGACTGCACGCGCACCTCGGTCCGCCAGGGCGCGAAGGAGGTCACGCTCGTCTACCGCCGCGACATGAAGGACATGCCGGCCGCGAGCGAGGTCCACGAGGCGCTCGAGGAAGGGGCCAGAGCCATCTTCCAGGCCGGCCCGACGCGCGTCATCGTCGACCGCAAGAATCGCGTCACCGGCGTCGAGTTCATCCGCATGCGGCCCGGCGCGCCGGACGCCTCCGGCCGCCGCCGCCCCGAGCCCGCGCCCGGGACCGAGTTCGTCATCAAGTGCGACCGCGTCCTGCTCGCCATCGGCCAGGGCCCCGATCTGTCGTGGATCGGACCAGGCAACGAGGGCATCGAGGCGGCCAGGTACAGGCTCAAGGCCGACGCGGTCACGTTCGAGACCGGCCGGCCCGGCGTCTTCGGCAGCGGCGACGTGCGCATCGGGGCCGCGACCGTGGTCCAGGCCATCGCCGAAGGGCGGCGCTGCGCCTACGCCGTGGATGCGTTCCTGCGCGGCACGGATCTCTCGGAGCTGCGCACGCGCGAAACCCTCGCCGAGCCCGAGCTCAAGTTCCTCTCGATCACGCCGTACACCGACGAGCCCAAAGAGCCCCGCCACCGCCTCGGGGCGATGCCGGCAGCGGAGCGCAACACGAGCTACGTCGAGTACGAGATCCCCTACACCCAGCCCGAGCTCATGGCCGAGTCGAGCCGCTGCCTGCAGTGCACCTGCGAGGCGATCGGCTACTGCGACCTGCGCAATCTCGGCCTCGAGTACGGGACGACGCTCGAAACGCTGGAGCCGCGCCACAACGAAGGCGCCGGCTTCCGAAGCGTGACCGAGAACCGCTTCACCGGCGCCAACCACGACTACATCCGCGACGACAGCCACGCCTTCATCCTGCGCGAGCCGTCGCGCTGCATCGACTGCGGCCGTTGCGCCGCCGTCTGCGCCGACGTGGTCGGCGCCGCCTGCTACGACTTCATGCGCATCGGCTTCGACACGCTCGTGACGACGCCGCTCGACATGAGCCTCAACGACACGCCGTGCGTGTCCTGCGGCCGCTGCGCCGAGACGTGCCCAACAGGCGCGCTCATGCCCAAGCCGCGCGTCCTGGAGAAGTACGACGTCGACGAGAGCCGCTGCATCCTGTGCGGCATCTGCGTCGATGCCTGCCCGTACGACGCGCTGCGCGGCGGGCCCGACAACGAGCTGGCCCACACCGACCGGTCCCAGCCGATGATCGACCTCATCGGCCTGGCGGCCATGGGCGGCGAGACCGAAGTGACCTACATCCAGCGCGAACGCGACTGGCTCGCCCACGCCGTGGCCGACGGTCGACTCGCGAACCCCGGGGAGGGGCTCCCGGCACTCCCGCCGGCGCTCGCTGCCGCCCCCGGCGATGGAAACGGAGCCGAACACCAGTGATGCACGACGAGGAGGGCAGAGAGGCATGCCGATAGGCCAGACTCTCCCGTTCACGGCGGTCCGCTGGGACGACGTCCTGTTCGTCGTGCTGGCGATCATGCTTCTCGGCTCGGCTCTGCTGGTCGTGACCATGCGCGACATCATTCGCTGCGGTCTGGCGATGATCGCCTCGTTCGCCTCACTGGCCGGTATCTACGTCCTGCTCGGCAATCCGCTGCTCGCGGCCACCCAGGTTCTGGTCTATATCGGCGCGATCAGCATCCTGGTCCTGTTCGCGATCATGCTGACCGAGACCAAGAACGCGCCCACCCGACTGGTCTTCCAGACCCAGGCCTGGGTTGGAGCCGTCGCCGCGGTCGTGATAGCGGCGATCATTGCCGGCACGGTCCTGACCACCACCTGGCCGTCCACCGGTGCCGTGGCCTGGACCGCGACTTCCGACATCGCCACGATGCTCTTTGGCCAGTACGTACTGCCGTTCGAGGCCGTGAGCGTGCTGCTCACCGCCGCCGTGGTGGGCGGGGTTCTGCTGGCCAGGCGTGAGCCGCCCGCCGGCAAGGAGGATCGGTCGTGAGCAGCTCTCTCGACTCCTACCTGGTTCTGTCTGGCCTGCTCTTCTCCATCGGCACCTTCGGCTTCCTGGCCCGGCGCAACGCGATCAGCATGCTGATGTCGATCGAGCTGATGCTCAACGCGGTCAACCTCACGATCATCGCCTTCGGGGCATTCGAGCAGCCGCTCCACGTCCACGCCTCGGTCATCGCCCTGATCGTGATCGCCGTGGCCGCGGCCGAGGCGACGGTCGGTCTGGCGATCGTCATCGCGATCTATCGGAACAAGAAGACGCCTCTCGTCGACGAATACGATTCCATGAGCGAGTGAGCCGACGATGACCGCGCTCCTTCCGCTTATCCCGATCCTGCCGCTCGGCGGCTTCGTCCTGACCGGCCTCCTGGGCCGCCGCTACCCCGACGACGCCCACCGCATCGCCGTCTGGGCCGTGGTCGCGTCCTGGGTCGTGGCTTCGATCGTGGCCGTCATGGCCCTGCTCCACGCCTCGCCTTTCGGGACGGGGGGCGCCGGCATCACGCTCTGGACGTGGATCCCGGCCAATGGCTTCGCCAACGGCTTCAACGCCAGCATGGGTCTCTTCGTAGACCCGCTGACCGCGTGCCTGCTCATCGTCGTCACGACGATCGGCATGCTCGTCCACGTCTACTCGATCGGCTACATGGCCCATGACCCGGGCCGGTGGCGCTTCTTCGCCTACCTGAACCTGTTCATGTTCTCGATGCTGACGCTGGTCCTGGCCGACAACTTCCTGCTCGTCTTCGCCGGCTGGGAGCTGGTGGGCCTGTGCAGCTACCTGCTGATCGGCTTCTGGTACCCGCGCCGGTCCGCCGCCGTGGCGGCCAAGAAGGCGTTCCTGGTCAACCGCGTCGGTGACATGGGCTTCGCGCTGGGGATCATGGCCATCTGGACCCAGCTCGGCACGCTCAATATGCAGGCGGTCTTCGCGAGGTTCGGCAGCGTCCCTCACGAGTGGCAGATCGCGATCGCCCTGCTCATCTTCTGCGGCGCCGTGGGCAAGAGCGCCCAGTTCCCGCTCCACGTCTGGCTGCCGGACGCGATGGAGGGCCCAACGCCGGTCTCCGCCCTCATCCACGCCGCGACGATGGTCAACGCCGGCGTCTACCTCGTGGCCCGCTGCAACCCGATCTTCGGGGCGGCCCCGGAGGTGATGGTCGTGGTCGCCGCGATCGGCATCTTCACCGCCATCCTGGCCGCCTCGATCGCCTTCACCCAGACCGACATCAAGCGCGTCCTGGCCTACTCGACGCTCTCTCAGCTCGGCTACATGTTCGCCTCGCTGGGCGTCGGCGCCTGGACCGCGGCGATCTTCCACCTCATGAGCCATGGCTTCTTCAAGGGCCTGCTCTTCCTGGACTCGGGCTCCGTCATCCACTCCGTCGACGGCGAGCAAGACATGCGCAAGATGGGCGGCCTGGCCCGCAAGATCCCGATCACCTACGCGACGATGCTCGTCGGCTCGATCGCCATCGCCGGCGTGCCGCCCCTGGCCGGGTTCTTCTCGAAGGACGAGATCCTGGGCCGCGCATTCAAGAACGGGTTCCTGTGGGTCTGGGCGATCGGCTTCGTCGTCGCCGGCATGACCGCCTTCTACATGTTCCGGCTCATGGGCATGACGTTCTGGGGTCCGAGCCACGTCGATCCCGAGGTCGAGCACCACATCCACGAGTCGCCGCGGTCGATGACCGGACCGCTTGTCCTGCTTGCCATCCCGGCCGCGCTGCTGGGCCTGGCGATCGGCTTCCCGCCGGAGACGGGCCTGCTCCACCAGTGGCTCGCGCCGGTCTTCGCGAGCACGATCGCCGCCAGCGGCCACACGGAGGCCGCCTACAACTTCTTTGGTATCGACGGCGCCCTGGCGATCGGGACGACGGCCCTGGTCGCCGTCGCGATCGTGCTGGCCTGGCGGTTCTTCGGCGTCGAGATCCCGGCCCTGGGCCTGCGGGCGCAGCCGCGTCCCGACCAGGTCCGCGCCCTGAGCGCGCGGCAGGGCCTGTCGCTCCTCTACAAGGGCTCGTTCAACAAGTGGTGGTTCGACGACATCAACAACAAGCTTTTCGTCGAGTGGGGTGGCAGGGTCGCCGCCGCCGCTTTCTGGTTCGATCGGACGATCGTCGACGGGACCGTCAACGGCATCGGCACCGTCACCGCAGGGGCCGGCATGCGGCTTCGACGCGTCCAGACGGGCCGGGTCCAGAACTACGCGCTCGGCATCGCCCTCGGCCTGATCGTCATGGCCGCCGGCTACCTCTATCTCGCGGTCAGGTAGGAGGAGGAACGATGCCCAGCCTGCCGATCCTGAGCCTGATCACCTTCCTGCCGCTCCTGGGAGCGCTGCTGATCGCGGTGCTGCCGTCCACCAACCCCAATCTCATTCGGCGCACTGCCCTCGGCACGGCGCTGGTGACCTGGGCCCTGTCCCTGATCCTGCTCGTGGTCTTCGCCCGGAGCCAGGCTGGCTTCCAGTTCAAGGAAGCGACCGACTGGATCCCGTCCTTCGGCATCCAATACAAACTGGGCGTCGACGGCCTGAGCGTGCTCATGGTCGCCCTGACGACGACGCTCAGCTGGATCAGCATCCTGGCCAGCTTCGCGCCGATCAAGGTCCGCGTGAAGGAATACATGATCTCCTTCCTGGTCCTNNAGCTGGTCCTGGTCCCGATGTACTTGATCATCGGCATCTGGGGCGGCGCGAACCGCATCTACGCCACGATGAAGTTCGTTCTGTACACGCTCGTCGGGTCGCTGCTGATGCTGGTGGCGATCCTGGCCACTGCCTTCACGTACCAGTCCGCGACCGGGTCGTGGGCGGGCGCCTTCGACTACGAGAAGCTGCAGGCGTTCGCCGGCGCGGGCTCCTTCGGCCAGAACTTCCAGCTGCTGGCCTTCCTGGCGCTCTTCCTGGCCTTCGCCATCAAGGTCCCCATGTTCCCGTTCCACACCTGGCTNNACGGCCGGCTCGGTGATCCTGGCGGGCGTCCTCCTCAAGCTCGGCGCGTATGGCCTGATCCGGTTCGCCGTCCCGCTGTACCCCTACGCGGCCCACTCGTTCGCCTGGCCGATCATCGTCCTGAGCGTGATCGGGATCGTCTACGGCGCGATCGTCTCGATCGTCCAGCCGGACCTCAAGCGCCTGATCGCGTACAGCTCGGTCAGCCACATGGGCTTCGTGACGCTGGGCATCTTCGTCTTCAGCGCGACCGCACTTCAGGGCGCGATCCTGCAGATGATCAGCCACGGCCTGATCACGGGCGGTCTCTTCCTCCTGGTCGGTGTGGTCTACGAGCGCACCCACGACCGATCGATCGACAAGATGGGCGGCCTGGCGGCGACGATGCCGCTGTGGTCCACGGTCTTCGGCTTCTTCATCCTGGCCTCCATCGGGCTGCCGGGGCTCTCCGGCTTCGTCGGCGAGTTTCTGGTCTTCGTCGGGTCCTTCGCCTACGCGCCCGCGATCGCGGTCGCCTCGATCATCGTCATGGTCCTGGCCGCCACGTACCTGCTGTGGATGTTCCAGCGCGTCGCCTTCGGCGCCGTCTCGGACTTCCTGGCGGGCCTGGGCGACCACCTGACCGATATGAGCCGGGTCGAGTTCGTCACGCTCGCTCCGCTGGCCGCGCTGATCGTGGTGTTCGGGCTCTTCCCGAGCCTGATCCTCGACTTCCTGAACGGCCCGGTCCAGCACTTCCTCCTGGCCGCTGGCACAGCGGTCGGCGGCTGAGAGGAGAACTAGATGAACTGGTCCGACCTGGGCTCCCTGGCGCCGATCATCTGGGCCGTTCTCACGGCCGCGGCGGTCCTGCTCGTGGACATTGCGGCGCCCGGAAGGCGCGCTCCGGCCATCGCCACCGCGCTGGTGGGGCTGGCCGTGGCGGCGGCCGTGGTTCTGTCGCTCGCCGGCCACACCGAAACGGCTTTCGGTGGCTCGTACGTCGTGGACGGCCTGACCGCCTTCCTGGACCTGCTCTTCGTGGCCATCGCGGCCCTGACGATTCTCTTCGCCAACGATTACCTGGAGCCACGCGGACTGCCGATCGCCGAGTTCGCCGCGGTCCTGATCTTCGCCATCACCGGGGCGATGTTGATTGCCGGCTCCGCCGACCTGCTCCTCCTCTTCGTGGCCCTGGAGCTGATGGTCCTGCCCGGCTACCTGCTCGCCGGCTACGCGCGCAACGACCCCTACTCGACCGAAGGTGCGATCAAGTATTTCCTACTGGGCTCGTTCTCGAGCGCGATCCTGCTCTTCGGCCTGGCCTATGTCTGGGGCCTGACCGGCAGCACACGCGTGGACGTCGTGTCCGCAGCGCTGGCCAGGGCTGCGGCGACCGGCTCGATCGCTCCCGGCCTGGCCATGGGTCTGGCCTTCATGACCGCGGGTGTGGCCTTCAAGATGGCCGCGGTGCCGTTCCACTACTGGACCCCGGACGCGTACCAGGGCTCGCCGACGCCCGTTACGGCGTATCTCTCCGTCGGTCCCAAGATAGGCGCCTTCGCCGTCGCCCTGCGGCTGTTCGTGGCTGCCCTGGGCCCGCTCAAGGCCGACTGGCTGCCGATCGTGATCGTTCTGGCCGCCCTGACGATGACCCTGGGCAACCTGGTGGCGATCACGCAGGACAACGTCAAGCGGATGCTGGCGTACTCCTCGATCGCCCATACCGGCTACATCCTGGTCGGCCTGGCGGCCTACGCCGGCGGCCAGCACAGCGGCATCTCGGCGATCCTCTTCTACGGCGCCGCTTACACGTTCATGAACATGGGCGCGTTCGCGGTGATCACCGCCCTGCAGCGCCGGCCCGGGGTGACGAGCCAGATTTCCACGTTTGCCGGACTGGGGCGGCGAAGTCCGTGGCTGGGGGCGCTGATGGCGCTCTTCCTGCTGTCGCTCACGGGGATCCCGCCGCTCGCCGGCTTCTGGGCCAAGGCCTACGTCATCGTCGCGGCCATCCAGGCCGGCGGCTGGCTGACGGCGCTGGCGGTCCTGGCGATGCTCAACGCGGCCGCGGCGGCGTTCTACTACCTGCGCGTGGTCGTGTACATGTACATGCGCGAACCCGCCGAGGATGCCGCGCCTCTGTCGCCGGGCCTGCTGTTCCGGGTCGGACTGGCCGTGACCGGCGTTGCGACGCTCGTCTTCGGGCTCTTCCCGGCGATCCTGACCGCAGTCAGCAGCGCCGCCGACGTTCTGAAGGGCTAGCCGAGGCGCGGAGCGTTAGCGCGGAGCGTTAGGCGCGGAGCGTTGGGCGCGGAGGCATTCCGCGGCTAACGGCGGAAGTGCCCGAACTCAGCCGTCGCCGAAGGGCGCGATCGTCGCGGCTGGGCTGTCGCCGACGGGGCCGGCCGTGGGCGTAGGCGTCACGATCGGAAGAGGCGTCGGCGTGGGCGTCGGCAGTACCACGAAAGTGGGCTTTGCCGGCAACGCCGTCTGCTGGGCTGGCATCGCCACCGCAACCCCAACGAGGAGCACGAGGGCGGTGACGACCCCGAGAAGGGCCGCGAAGATGAAGTTGAAGCGTCGTGCCATGCCACGGAGGTTACCAGGAATCGGATTCCTTGGCGACCGGCGATGCCCGAATCGCGGCGAAGTTGCGCCGAGATCGCGCCGCCTCAGCGCCGAAACCGCGCCGCGGCCGCGTTGCCGGCGCCGCGTCTCAGGGTCTCACACGAGGCGGATCGGCGATTCGCCTGCTAGGATGCCGGCCAATGCATCGACTTCGCTCGCTCGGTCGCACGGTCCGGGGCGCGATCCGCCAATTGCTCGCGCGGCCGTTCCGCGCGGTCGTTTCGATCTTTCGCCCCGTCGGGGCGGCACTCGCAGCGCTGGCCGGCACGGTCGCGCGGCACGCCGGCCCGATTGCCCGCCCGCTCCGCCGGCTCGCCAGACCGCTGAAGAGGCTCCTGCGCGATCTGGTGGGTCTCGTGCCCGCGCTCTTCGCCGGGGCTGGCGTCTTCCTGGTCGTGGCCGGGCTCTTCAACTACTTCTCGCCGGCATACCTCTCATCGGCGACCGGGTCCAGCCCATCCCCGAGCAATGTCGTCGCGTCCGCGTCGCCGGAGCCGTACACCCTTCCGCCACTGGTGACAGCAGCGCCCTCGCCTTCGGGCAACGCGTCGCCCGGCGCGTCCGGAACGACTGGCCTGGCCATCGCCACGCGGGTGGTCATACCGGCGCTCAACATCGACGATGCCATCGTCGCATCCCCCCCCAACGAGCAGTTCCCGCTCTGCAACGTGGCCGAGTACATGACCCTGGACAAAGTCTATGCGTATCCCGGAGCCGCGCAGGCCACCTACCTGTACGCCCACGCCCGCGTCAACATGTTCTGGAACCTCCTCGTGCAGTCCAAGGTGAACAACGGTGCCGGCATGATCGGCGACTGGGTCGAGGTCTACACGGACGACGACCAGAACCACATCTACGTGATCAGCCAGGTGATCCGCCACGTCCCGCCGACAACGGCATTTGCGGACCAGGCGCTGGCCGCCACAACGGATCAGCTGTGGCTGCAGACGTCGGAGGGCCACGCCAACTCATCGAACAAGCTGCAGGTGGTTGCCATGCCCATCGGCGTGCTGGCTGCGACTCAGGCGGACGCTCACCCCAAGGACAACGCGATCGTCTGCCCGGACGCGCCGTTCTGCACGGCGCCGAACCAGGGCGGCTGCCGCCGCTAGCCAGACGCGCGCGTCGCTAGATCCAGTCGACCTTGCGGAGAATCGCGACCGCTATCGCGGCCAGGATCACGCTGCCGAGGGTCACCATCCAGAAGCCCGGGCCTTCCTCGGCGCGGAAGGCAGACTGAGCCTCGCTCATGCCGAAGATGCCGGCGACCGCGCCAATCCCCGCCACCACGACGGTCACGCCGGTCAGCCGCTTCATGATCAGCGACAGGTTGTTGTTCACCGTGGACAGATACGTCTCGAGAGCTGCCGAGGCAAGCTCGCGGTAGGTGTCCAGCTCGTCGGTCAGACGGATCAGGTGGTCGTAGGCGTCGCGGAAGTAGAGCCGATTGTCGGCCGAGATCGGCGTCTCTTCGCGGCTCGAGAGAACGTTGAACATCTCGCGCTCCGGGGCCGTGATGCGGCGGACCTGGATCAGGGCGCGCTTGAGCTCGAACAGTCGCTCCAGGAGGGCTCGGTCAGCTCTGGCGACGACCTCATCCTCGAGCGCGTCGATCTCGTCGCCGAGGCGGTCCAGGATCGGGAAGTAGGCGTCGAACGTGTCGTCGCACAGGGCCCACAGCACGTAGTCCGGGCCTCGCCGCAGCGCTTCCGCGAGACCGACGCGGATGTGATGCGTCGCGCGCGGATCCCACCAGTGGCTGTGGCTGCTCAGCAGGATCCGCTTGCCGAGAACGAAATCTAGCTCACGGTCGTAATACTGGCCGCCGTCGAATCCGAGCGAGAAGACGACCAGATGGAGCAGCTCGCCGATCTGGTCGAGCTTGGCCCGCTGATCGCGCTCGGCCAGATCTTCGGCCAGCAACGGATGAAGCTTGAGGGTCTCGCAGACTTCGGCCAGAAGGCCCGGGGCCGGTTCGCACACGTCGACCCAGACTCGAGCCTGCCGGGAACGGACGGCTCTCCTGAGCTCGGTCAACGCCGGGTCGCCTGCGAGATCGCGCAGGACGCCGGCCTCGAGCGAGACCACCCGGACTTTGTTCGGCGGCTGGACCGGCGGCGCGGTCGTGGTCGAGCCGGCCGAAGGGATCGACGCCCAACCGGGGGCCAGGATCGCCTCGGTGGCCGGGCCGAGCGCCGCGCCCGAGGGCGAAACCGGCGGGGCCGCCGACGCGCCGGCGGTTGGATTCACCTGCGGGCCGGGCCCGGCGATCGGCTCAGAAGGCGATCGATTCGTCATGCGCCGCCTCCTCGGTCGGGCCCTCGCCCTCACTTGCCGCGCCTCGCCCCGTCCGGCTTCGCAGCGCCAGGGCCGGGACGACGGCGACGAGCGTCACCGCCGCGGCCACCAGGAAGACGCCGACCAGGATCGAGGCCCCCTTGCTGGCGGCCCAGCTTTCGAGCGCCTGCGCCACCAGCCCGTCGTGCAGAGGTCGATCGCGCAGGTATGCCGGAATGTACTGCTTGTAGGCATCGCCCGAGCCGTAGATCTCGTTGGAGATGGCCGTGATCGTCGTGGAGCCGAACGCCGTCAGCGCGGCCATGCCGATTGCCATCCCGATCATCCGCGCCACGGTCACCGTCGCGGATGCGGCGCCGAATGCCGCCCGGCCCGCGGCTTCGACCGCGGCCGTCGACCGCGGCGTGACCGTCAGCCCGAAGCCGAAGCCGAAGACCGCCGCCGATGCGGCGAAGGCGTCGGTCGGCGCCGCCGGGCTCCACGTCGACATCCAGGCCAGGCCGCCCGCGCTCAGCGCCAGACCGACCAGCGTCATCAGGCGGAGGGACAGCAGGCGAGTCAGGAAACCCGAGAGCAGCGCGCCCACGGCCATGGCCCCGGCCAGGGCGCCCAGCACCACTCGCTGCTCCGCCGGACCGCCGTAGAGGACGCGGTCCACGAACACCGCCCCGCCCACGATCGCCGTGGCCAAACCGTAGCCGGTCAGCAGCGAGATCAACGCGGCCGAGCTGAAGACCCGGTCGGCGAAGAGACGCGGGTCGAGGAAGGGGTCCGGCCGGCGCAGGCCGTGGAGAACGGCGGCGAGAAGCGAGAGGACCCCGACGCCGAAGAGCGCGCCGATCGCCAGCGCCAAGGGCACTCCGAAGGCCTCGTCGCCGCTGCCGACGAGGGTGGTCCCGAACAGCACGGCGGCCAGGCCCACGCTGAAGAGAAGGGCTCCGAGTAGATCCACCCGCGCCGGCACGCGGCGGGTGTCCCAGCCGGAGCTGGCGGCCCAGGCGATGGCGAGCCCACAGATCCCGAAGGGGACGTTGATGTAGAAGACCCAGCGCCACGCCGGTGAGACGGTGCCGACGAGAGGACCGCTGCTTATTCCCAGCTGCGCCAGGGCGGTATCCGGATGCACGGTGTCCAGGACCGCGGCGCCGACGAAGGGCCCGGCGGCCATCCCCAGGAAGGTCAGCGCGCCGATGATGCCCAGAGCCCGTGGCCGGGACGGCCCCTCGAAGAGGTGCGAGGCGGCGGCGGTTGCGACGGGAATGATCGCGCCGCCGCCCACTGCCTGGATGAGCCGGGCCGCGATCAGCTGGTCGAGATCCTGGGCGATCCCCGCCAGAAACGAGCCGATCGTGAAAACGGTGAGGGCTGCCAGGAAGAGGCGGCGAGCGCCCCACGTGTCGGTGAGGCGGCCCGCCAGCGGCATCGTGACGACGTACACCAGCAGGTAGCCGTTGATGATCCACGATGCCTTGCGCAGGTCCGTCCAGTTGGCGACAGAGGCCAGGATCTGGGGCAGCGCCACGGCCGTGACCATCAGCTCCAGGCCGGCCAGGAACACGCCGAGGCCGAGCACGGCCAGAAGCAGGTACGAGTAGCGCCGCTGCATAGCCGTGAGTTTAGGGGAGGAGGAGGCGGACCACGCTCCGGTCGCCGCCAGACCGCCAGATCGTGGGCTGCGACAACCCGCACCGGGCAGCCAGGTCCGCCTGCCGCCGGCCAAGCCGCTGGCGGAGCGCCCTCACCGATCTCCCGAAACGCTGCCTATCCATGCGCGGCAGGATGCGCCGCGCCGATCGACCGGCGCTTATGTGCGATCGCTCACCGCCCGCCGCCGCACGGACACGCCGACGCAGCCTCCATACGCCGCTCCGCTAGCAGACGGACTTGACACCCGCCGCCCCGGCAACCTAGCATCAACCGGCCTTTATATATGGGCCCACGACCGGGGCGCTGGCCGCCTCGACAGAGGCACGCGGAGACCCGCCGAGCGGAGACCCGCACGGGCCCCGCACGATAGATAACGAGGCCCCGCACCTTGCCCTCCCCCGCGCACATCCGGTCCACCGTCGCAGCAATCGTCGATCAGCCGGACGACCTGCGGGAGTTGCGCGTCTTCCACAAGGCGCTCGCGGACGTGAATCGCCTTCGCATCGTCCGTAAGCTCGCCGAGGGGCCGGCCACTGTGGGCGAGCTGATTGACACCGTCGGCCTGAGCCAGCCCCTGGTGAGCTGGCACGTCTCGCGTCTCAAGGCGGCGGGCGTCGTGGAAACCAGGCGAACAGGCCGCGAGGTCTTCTGCCAGCTCCGCCCCAACGTCTTCGACGAAGTGGCCGAACGACAACGCATCCTGCTCGGCATGCCCGCCCAGCCCGCCCAGCGGGTCGAGGCGCACTGAGCCGTGGGCGACCAGTCGTTCGTCTCGCAGAAGACACGGGCCCGCGTTCGTGGCGCGATCACGCCCATCGCCCTGGGCGCCGGCAGGATCGGCCTCACGCCGAACGCCCTGACCGTCATCGGCTTCCTTATCTCCGTCGTAGCCGCCGCGACAGCCGCGGCCCAGCTGTGGATCCCGGCCGCGGCCCTGGTCATCTTCGGCGGCTCGTTCGACATGCTGGACGGCGGACTTGCCCGTGCTCAGAACCGCGTGACCCGCTTCGGAGCCTTCCTCGATTCGACCCTGGATCGCTGGGGCGAAGGGGTCGTCTACATCGGGATCGTCGCCGGGGCTTCGGCCGCCGGCTTCGTCGCGGGGGCGGTCCTGGCCGCCGCCGCGACCGTCTCCAGCTTCCAGGTCAGCTACACCCGGGCCAAGGCGGAGAGTCTCAAGCTCCACGGCGAGGTGGGCATCGCGCCCCGCGCCGAGCGGCTTGTGCTCCTGACCATCGGTCTCATCGCGGCCGGCCTGGACGGTGGCATCGTCGCGGGTGCGAGAGGCCAACTCTGGCTGGCGCTCGGCCTCGGCATCATCGCCGTCACCGCCAGCATCACCGCGATCCAACGAACCTGGCACGTCCGTGCGCAGCTTCGCAAAGAGGAGCAAGAAGCACAGTGAACGACAAGATCAGCGTCGGCGCCGCGAGCGACAGGGCAGAGACCACGTGACGCAGGAACGTCTGGCCGTCGGTGCCGAGGTTGGCGACGGCGTCGATTCCGCCGGCGCCGGCCCCTCCTCTCGGGCCGGCGATGCCTCCGATCTTCCCGGGGTGGGTACCACCCGACTTCGTCCCACACAACCCGGAAAGGCCGAGGCCAGGCCGGAGAACGGTGGGGCGACGAAGAAGTTCGAGGCGCCCCACCGCCTGGAGAAGGAGACCTTCCTCACCCACGTCGCGGGCGTGACGCTGCTGAGCTTCTGGCGGACCTCGTCTTGGGTCATGGGCCACCTCCCGGCCGGCCCGACGTATCGCGTCGGCAGCTGGCTGGCGATGATCGGGTATGGCGCGAGCCCCCAGCGACGTCGCTGGCTGCGAGCCAACTTCGGGCACGTCCTCGGCGTTTCACCCAAGGACAAGGCCGCGGGCCGCCTCGCCCGCGCCGCCTACCGCAACTACGCCCGCTACGTCATGGAGCTGATGCGCCTGCCGTGGCTGAAGCCCGACAAGGTCGATCAGCTGCTGGAGGTCAAGAGCCTGGAGAGGTTCCTCGAGATCTACCGGGCGTCCAAGGGCGTGGTCCTGGTGGCTGCCCACCTCGGCAACAACGAGGCGGCCGCGGCCGGCTTCGCCAAGCACGGCCTGGAGATCAACGTCGTCGGCGACGACAGCTCCTACCGCGAGCTTTATGAGCTGTTCGAGCGCCAGCGGGAAAGCTGGGGCGTCAAGATGATTTCCTGGCGCAACCTGCGCGGCGTCTACGGCGCGCTGCGGCGCCACGAAGGCCTGGTTCTGCTGGTCGACTGGGGCTATCGGGAGGACGGGATCCCGGTCAAGATGTTCGGCTCCTGGACGACGCTCCCGGCCGGTCCGGCGATCCTGGCGGCCAAGCACGGCTCGACGATCGTGCCGTTCTCGATCAATCGGCTGCCCGACGGCACGTTCCGGGCGGCGGCGGACGATCCGATCCACGTCGCCTCGAGCTCGCCGGCCGACCTCGCCCGCGCGACGCAGGAGATCGCCACGGCACTGGAGGGGCACATCGCGCCCGCCCCGGAGCAGTGGTACATCTTCAAGCCGATCTGGCCGGAGACTGACGCGGAGGCGGCCGCGCTCGAGGAGCGGCATGCCGCGGCGATGGCCGCCGAGACAGCCGAGGCCGGCGATGGAGGCGGCGGCGCCGACCCTTCTGAGGGCGGCGCGAGCAATCCGCGGAGGCGCAAGGGTCGATGAGCATCGAGGCGTCCCCCTCGACGGCGGCCGAGCCCGCCCACCCGGCCGAGCCCGCCCACCCGGCCGAGCCCGCCGCAAGCGGCTCCAAGGCCGGCTCCGGGGCGGGCCCACACGCCCGCCGGGGCCTGCGCCGGCGAGTGGCCGACCGGGCGGTGGCCGCCGTCGTGATCGGCGGGATGGAGCTGATCCGGCGTATGCCGGACGCCCCGCTGTGGTGGCTCGGCAACGCCGCCGGCAACATCGAGTACCGGGCGACCAGGAGCCGTCGCGACGAAGCCCGCCGCAACCTGCGCCGCGTGGCGCAGTGGATGGCCGCGCAGGGCGTGGGGGACGAGAGATACCACCGCGCGGCCACCGACCCGCGCGCGCTGGAGGCGATCGTCCGATCGGCCTTCCGCCATCACGCCCACTACTACATCGAGCTGGCCCGGGCGCCCCGCTTCGACGTCCACTACCTGGAGAAGCGGCTCGTGATCGAGACGCCGGACGAAGTCGACGCAGCCCTTGCCGAGCGCAGGGCGCTGATTCTCGTCGGTCTCCATTTCGGCACGATCGAGCTGCCCGGGTTCCTCGCCCTGCAGCGCCTCGGCCAGGTCGTCGCCCCGATGGAGTCGCTTCGCAACGAGCGCGTCCAGGCCTACATGAAGAGGACGCGGGGCGTCATCGGCGTCCGCATCTTGACCATCGAGGAGGCCGGCCCCGAGCTGCTTGCGGTCCTGCGCCGCAACGAGCCGATAGGCATAATCGCCGACCGCGACCTGACCGGCAGCGGGTTGCCGGTCGAGCTCTTCGGCGCGAAGACGAAGATTCCGGCCGGGCCCGCGCTGCTGGCCACCGAGACCGGAGCCCCGGCGTACGTTTCGGGCGTGCGGCGGGTGGGCCCGGGCCGCTATCGTGGCGTTCTCTGGCCCGTTCCGACGCCCGGGGGGCTGAGCAGGCGGGAGCGGAGCCGGTCGATGGCTCGGGAAGAGGCGCTGCTGTTCGAGCGCGTCATAGCCGACGCGCCGGAGCAGTGGCTGGCAGTCTTCCACCCGATCTGGCCCGATCTACCGCAGGGCCAGGAAACCAACACAGGAGAAGCCCGGTGAAGCTGACCGACGGATCGCCCCAGGGCTCGCTCGCTGGATCCCGCTCGGCCACCGGCCCGGGCAAGGCCGACGTGCACATCCATTCGATCGCCTCCGACGGCACCGCCTCGGCCGCCCAGATCCTCGACTACGCCGAGAACCACACGGACCTGGACCTGATAGCCATCGCCGACCACGAGCGAGTCGAAGGGGCGATCGAATGCCAGCGTTTGGCTCGAGAGCGCGGAAGCCGGGTCCAGGTCGTCGTCGCCGAGGAAGTGACGACCCGCAGCGGGCACCTCCTGGGCGTCTTCCTGCAGGCTCGCCTGAAGCGCGGCCAGCTTCTCGAGACGACGGTCGCTGAGATCCACGAGCAGGGCGGCCTGGCGATCGTGCCCCATCCGTTCTCCGCGTTCACACTGGGAATGCGCAAGCACGCCATCATGCGCGTCCACCTTTCGAAAGATCCTCTCGTCTACTGGGACGCCCTGGAGGGCTACAACCCCTCCACCGCAGGACGATACGGACGCGCTGCCACCGCACGCATCGCCGCGGAGCTGGGGCTGCCGCTCGTAGGCAACAGCGACGCCCACACCGTCGACACGATCGGCGACGGCCACACGCTCTTCCCCGGCACCACGGCCGAGGACTACCGCCAGGCCGTCGTGGCCGGGACGACGGGCGGCAGCTGCATCACCTGGGGCGCGGTCCGCGAGGTCCTGATCTACGGCCAGCAGGTTCGAAAGCAGGCCCGTGACGTCTCGCGCTGGGGCCAGCGGAACCTCCTCCGCAACGACGCTCCGCGCGACCTGGGCGTTCCGACCGATCAGCTCGAGCTGCAGCGCGAGGCCGAGCGCTGCTATCTCCTGGAGCGCGAGGCGCGCCGACTCTCCGACGGCTCGACCGCGAGACCGACCGACCGCGAGACTGCGCGCGGCCTGGCCCGACGCCTGCTCGCGGTTCGCCAGGGCCGTGCCCGATCGATGGCCGCCGTACGCCGCCACGAGGTCGAGGAGCCGCCCGCATGAAGATCGGGCTCGTGACTCCATACGTCTACCCGATCCCCGGCGGAGTCAACGAGCACGTCCGCTTCCTCTACGAGAACCTCCGCCTGCGCGGCCACGACGTCCGGATCATCACCAGCAGCCACGGCCTGCAGCGCTCCTCCGAAGGCGACGTCATCCGCATCGGCAAGGGCTTCAGCATGCCGAGCAACGGCTCGGTGGGCACGATCACCGTTTCACCGCGCTACGTCTCTCAGGTGAGGCGGGTGCTGGAGCAGGAGCGCTTCGACCTGCTGCACTTCCACGAGCCGTTCGTGCCGTTCCTCTCCCTGGTCGTGCTGCACCAATCGAGCAGCGTCAACATTGCCACCTTCCACGCCTACGCCGGCTTCTCGCCGGCGATGGAGCTCGGCAGCAAGACGTTGCAGGGTTATGCCGCACGTCTGCACGGCCGCATCGCGGTCAGCGCCGCGGCCCGCCACTTCGTGGATCGCTTCTTCCCGGGCGACTACAAGGTCATCCCCAACGGCGTGGACACGGGTCGCTTCCAGCGCGCCGTACCCATTGCCCGCTGGCAGGACGGGACTCCGAACGTGCTGTTCGTCGGCCGCCTGGAGGACCGCAAGGGCCTGCCGCACCTGCTCAAGGCGTTTCGGCTGATCCGCAAGAGCGGCCTGGAGGCGCGCCTGCTCGTCGTCGGATCGGGGCCGCAGGAGCGTGAGGCGCGGCGCTACGTCATGACTCGCGGCCTCCAGAACGTGGAATTCCTGGGGCGGGTGAGCGACGCAGAAAAGGCGCAGCTATTCAGGACGGCGGACGTCTTCGTCTCGCCGGCCACGGGGCGAGAGTCGTTCGGGATCGTTCTCCTCGAGGCGATGGCCGCCGGCGCCCCGATCGTGTGCAGCGACATCCACGGCTACAAGGGGGTGGCCCAGCGCGGTCGCCAGGCCATCCTCGTGCCGCCGCGCGACGCCAAGGCACTGGCCGCCGGGATCACCGAGCTGCTCACGGATCCGGCGCTGCGGGCCCGCCTCGGGGCGAGTGGTCAGGCCCGGGCCGAGCAGTTCAGCTGGGAGCGCGTCACGGCCAAGGTCGAGGAGTACTACGGCTTCGTGATTCGCCGCCTCGCCGCCCAGGGCCAGCTGCCACCCGGTTTCGCGGCCGAGATCCCACTTCCGCCGCGCGCAGGACCCCCGGAGGCCTGAGCCGCCCGCTGACTCAGCCTCAGGGGCCCGCTGACTCAGCCTCAGGGGCCCGCTGACTCAGCCTCAGGCGCCCGCCGCGCCCGCAGTTCCGTCTGCCGCC
>PMXQ01000089.1 GCA_003171065.1 Chloroflexota bacterium | reverse complement strand
CGAACGATCGTCGCCGGAGGTCATCTGGCTGTCGCGGTGATCCCGGCGCCGGAGTACGACCGTCTCCGTGCCCTGGCGCGATCGGTCAGCTGGTTCCGAGGGGCCGGGTTGGACCTCACCACCGCCACGGAGCAGCACATCATCAACTTCGTCCGTACCCATCGCGAAGCCGCCGACGAAGAGCAAGCCGCAGTGTGAGCCGGACTGCTTAGGCTTGGAGTTCAGTCTTGCGATTCCAATGAAAGAAGGCGAGCAACCTCGCGAGAAGGGGACACACTTGGGCGCGGGCTGAGCAGGCCGGGCCACTGCCGCCTGACGTGAGGCCGAGGTCCCTACCGGAGCCCGTACCTATTGCCGGGATCGCTGCCTGGCCTGGACCCGACGATCTGCTCGATCTCATGCAACCTGGCACGAACGGAGATCGCGTTGTGCCTGATGTATGGCGTGAAATCGTTAGTGCTGGCGTTGGTCCTCGACCCGAACAAATGCCCTCCGGAGTCGACTCGCATCTCCAGGACGCTCTTGCCCGGCAGATCCGTTGGGAGGATGTCGAACGTGATCTTCGGAGTCGGCTGTACCCACGAGTCAACCAGCTGCTGCAATTGATCTCGGATCCGGCCGATAGAGCCATTCTGAATCCCCGGAACGCCCAGCTCGTCATCGACGCCAAAGAGGATGGACCCTCCGTCCCCGTTCGCAAAGGCGCACACCGACTTCATGACGCCGGCGACCTCCTTCGGAACCTCGCGCTTGAACTCCACCCGTTGCCCTTCTCGATCCGCGACCAAAGCGTCGAGCCGAGTTCTCCCGTCGACGAACTCGACACCCGCCTCGGACGTGGTCATCCACGATCGGGCGAGGAAACGACGGTCCACCCAATCCGAGCCTCGCCGCAGGAGGATCCAGGCACCGGCGGGAAGTCCGCCAGTCAGCTCGAAAGCCGCCGCATGAGACTCCCTGGGGTTCTCAGGAATGCGATCGACGAGCCCTGGAGAGTCGCCAGCAAGCTCGATGATCATGCCGCCGATCTCGGGACCCTCGACGAGCACCTTCACCTCTTCTTCGGCGACCCGGACGCTCACTATCCGGCCGATCTGATCCTGGTGGCGGTAGACGATCGACTGCGGGAGCGATCCGCCGCGGACTTCACCCAGTGTGAAGAAGCTCGCAGCTCCGTTGTAGAAGCGCATGAAGGATGGAGCATCTTCGGCCGAGACTAGGTGTCCCGACGGCTCCGATCGGTTTTCCACCATTGCGATCGTCGTCCCTGTCATTGGCCAGGCAAGTCTCTCGAAACCAGTTGGGGCTTGGCTTTGCTCGCGTTCCCATGAAGTCTGACCGTAGGGCGCAGGCAGAATGACTTGCTTTCCGGCCACACTTGCTTCCGCACTGCGGAGCCATTGGCCCAAGACTTCGCCACTCACGATGCTGGCCGCGAAGAGAGCTTGCGGGTACGCCCACTCCTTGACGCTCCAACCGGCCGGAGCGCCTCCGCTCGTGAACTCAGCGAGTCGGGCATACCACTTGCCGTCTTCGCGCAGGGATGCGCCGATCCGGACCCAGACCTGAGGCTGGGCGCCGATGAGCGTGATCGTTTCGTCGAGTGTTCTGCTGCCTTCGTTCGGGAAGTCCACGACCCCACCCTCAGCTGTGGAAGTCGACGCATAGCTCCGCGTCTGACGAACTGATCGTACTGCTGGGCCTCTTTGCCAGGAACGATCCTTTCTCCGGCCCTGACGTGACTGGCGACGCCTTGAACTCCACGACACCCGGTCCCGCGAGCGCGAAGTCCCCGCGAGATAGCGCGAAGTCCGCGCCAGTGCCTCCCGCTGCGTCATTGAGGCCGAAGCCCGGCACGCGGGCGCTATCCTTCGAGCACGACAGGACAACCGCAGGGGGTCGTAAGTGGCTGAGGTCAGAGCCGCAATCAACAATCACGCCGGGCTCATCTGGGCCATCGCTGACCTGCTTCGCGGCGACTACAAGCGCGCTGAATACCAGAAGGTCATCCTGCCTCTGGTCCTACTACGCCGCCTCGACTGCGTGCTTGAGCCCACGAAGCCTCAGGTGCTCGCGCGGGCCAAGGCGATAGAGAGCGATAACGCGCGGAACGTCGTCCTGAAGACCCTGACGGGCGTCGAGGCGTACAACACCAGCCCACTTACCCTTCACCGCATCCTGGCGGACCCGCCCCAGGTTGCCGGCAATCTGCGCGCCTGGATCGCCGCCTTCGACCCCGAGACGCGCGACGTCATCGAGAAGTTCGACTTCGACGCCCAGATCGGTCGCCTCGACCGCGCCAAGTTGCTGTACCTCGTCCTCTCCAAGGTGACCGAGGTCGACCTCCACCCGGACAAGGTCAGCAACGTCGAGATGGGCTACATCTACGAGGAGCTGCTGCGCAAGTTCTCCGAGCTGAGCAACGAGACGGCGGGCGAGCACTTCACGCCGCGCGAAGTCATCCGCCTCATGGTCGACCTGCTGTTCATCGAGGACGACGACATCCTGCGCACGCCGGGCATTGTTCGGACGATGCTCGATCCCGCGTGCGGGACTGGCGGAATGCTTTCTGTGAGCCAGGAGTACGTGGCTGACCACAATCCAGACGGTCAGCTGATCGCATTCGGCCAGGAACTCAACGCCGAGACGTACGCAGTCTGTCGGGCGGACATGATGCTCAAGAACCAGCCCGGCGCGAACATCCATTTCGGCAACAGCTTCAGCGAGGACGCCTTCCCAGGCGAGCGGTATGACTACCTGCTCGCCAATCCGCCATTCGGGGTCGAGTGGAAGAAGGTCGCCGACGTGGTCGAGGCTGAGCACGAGAAGCTTGGCTTCGCCGGCCGCTTTGGCGCCGGCACGCCTCGGATTAACGACGGCTCGTTCCTGTTCCTGCAGCACATGATCAGCAAGCTTAAGCGCCCCGACGAGGGCGGTGGCCGCCTGGCGATCGTCTTCAATGGCTCGCCGCTCTTTACCGGCGCCGCGGGCTCGGGCGAGAGCGAGATCCGCCGGTGGATCATCGAGAACGATTGGCTCGAAGGCATAGTGGCGCTCCCAGATCAGCTCTTCTACAACACCGGCATCAGTACCTACTTCTGGATCGTGACCAACCGCAAGCGCCCCGAGCGCCGCGGCAAGATCCAGCTCGTTGATGCCCGCGAGTCCTTCGTGAAGATGCGCAAGAGCCTTGGCAACAAGCGCAACGAGATCAGCCTTGAGCAGATCGCCGAGATTACCCGCCTGTATGGCGACTTCGAGGAGGGCGAGCGCGTCAAGATCCTGCCCAACGAATCGTTTGGCTACCAGCGCATCACGGTCGAGCGGCCGCTCCGGTTGCGGTACGGGGTCACCGCGGACACGCTGCCGGCGATCCAGACATCGCCGGGTTGGACGAAGCTGACCGAGCCAGAGCGCCTCGCGTTGGTAGAACTGCTCGAACACCTGGCTGGCTTCTCGTCCACCGATCGCACGGCAGTTGCTCGAAAGCTAGGCCCGCTACCGAAGGCGATTGAGAAGGCCGTCTGGGAGGCGATCTCCGTTCGCGAACCCGAAGCGCCGGTCATCACGGATCGGAAGGGCCACCCCGAGCCCGACCCGGACCTACGCGACAACGAGAACGTTCCGCTGCCCAGTCCGACGTCCGGCTTCGAGCCTGATCCGACGGAGCGACTGTCGACCGCACCTTACCGATCAGCGGTCGATGCCTACATGGCGGCCGAAGTCCTGCCGTATGTGCCCGACGCCTGGGTCGATCACGCCAAGACGAAGGCCGGCTACGAGATCCCGCTCACCCGCCAGTTCTATCGCTACGTCCCGCCGCGGCCTCTCGCGGAGATCGACGCGGAGATCAAGGCGTTGGAGGAGGAGATCCAGCGGCTCCTTGGCGAGGTGACCGCGTGACAGATCGACGCTTGGCACACCTGGCTGAAGTGAGGTTCAGCTCGGTCGACAAGAAGACCGTTGACGGTCAGGTCCGCGTTCAGATTTGCAACTACGTGGACGTCTACTACAACGAGTACATAGGCCCCGGACTGGAGTTCATGGAGGCTTCCGCGACCGTTGAGCAGGTTCGGGACTTCGAGCTGAAGCAGGGTGACGTTCTTCTGACCAAGGACTCTGAAACTGCTGAGGACATCGGCGTCTCTGCTTGCGTGAGAGTGAACCTGCCTGGGGTGGTCTCCGGCTATCACCTGGCCTTGATCCGGCCCAGATCCGACGTGGACGGCAGGTACCTCCGTTGGGCGTTGTCATCTCGTGGATGCCGATCTCAGTTGGAGGTTGCTGCAACTGGCGTTACCAGGTTCGGTCTGCGTCAGGAGGCCGTTGCAGCTTTGGCGGTTCCATCGTGGCCGTTGGCCTTGCAACGTTCGATCGCGGACTACCTAGACGCCGAGACGGCGCGGATCGACGAGCTGGTTGCCGATCGGCAGCAGATGGTACGACTCCTAGACGAACGCGCTGAGGCATTGGCCACGCTCTCGATCACAGGCCAGGATTGGCCATTGGTGCCCATCAAGTGGATCGCGGAAACGACGGTAGGGATCGTGGTGCGGCCCTCCGAGCTGTACGCGGACTCTGGTGCTCCTTGTGTCCGGGGCTTCAACGTGTCACCTGGGGAGGTCAGTGACGAGGGCATCACCTTCATCAGCGACGAGGCCAACGAGGCCAACGCCAAGTCAAGGCTTCACGCGGGCGACGTGATCGTGGTCAGAACGGGGAACGCAGGCGCAGCTGCCGTTGTGCCGGAATGGCTGGATGGTGGCAACTGCGTCGACCTGCTGATCGTTCGCAGAACCTCGCGCCTGTTGCCGCGTTTCCTGGAACTGGTGCTCAACTCCCATTTCGTGCGAGGGCAGATAGCCGAGGAGTCCGTCGGGGCACTACAGGCCCACTTCAACACGGAGTCCCTCTCGGCTCTTCGAGTACCGGCGCCAGACGTCCAGGTTCAGCGTGCCACAGTCCAAGCCCTGGAGTGGCAGCTAGCCCAAGTGCACAGCTTGCGCGCCGCGCAGGCCCAGCAGGTGAATCTCCTCCAGGAGCGCCGCCACGCGTTGATAACGGCGGCCGTCACCGGCCAGCTGCAGATACCCGGAGTGGCCGCATGACGGTGTCGGAGCGCGGTTTCGAGGATGCGATCACGGTTAGCCTCGCCGAGCGGGGTGGATACCGCGTCTGCAAATGGGGCACCAAGCCCGAGTGGTCCGCGGACTTCGATCGGACCCGCGGGCTCGACACGGCCGAGCTGTTCGCCTTCATGGTCGAGACGCAGCCCAAGGTGTGGGAGCGTCTCGTCGCGGTTCACGGCGGCGAGGTCGGCGCGCACCAACAGTTCGCCGATCGACTGGCCAAGCAGATCGACGAACGCGGCACGGTCGACGTCCTGCGGCATGGCGTCAACGACCACGGCATCGAGGTGCGCGTGGCGTTCTTCAAGCCGGCCCACGGCCTCACGCCCGAGCTGACCGAGCGATACCTCGCGAACCGCCTCACTGTCACCCGCCAGCTCCCATACGAGCCGACGGCGGCGAAGACCCTCGATCTGTGCCTCTTCGTCAACGGCATCCCGGTCGCGACAGCAGAGCTGAAGAACCCGCTCACGCACCAGACCGTCGAGCACGCCAAGCACCAGTACCGCACCGATCGCGACCCGGCCAACGTCACCCTGGGCCGGCGGGCGCTGGTGCACTTCGCGGTCGATCCCGAGTCGGTCGAGATGACGACGCGGCTCGCAGGCGAGAAGACGGGCTTCTTGCCGTTCAATCGGGGCAACGCCGGCGGCAAGGGCAACCCGCCCGACCCCGACGGCCACCGGACGCGATACCTCTGGGAGCAAGTCTGGGCTCGCGACGCCTGGCTCGACCTGCTGGGCCGCTTCATCCACGTCGTGCCCGGCGAAGGATCGACCCATGCCGCGAAGATGCGTTCGGGCTCAACGATCTTCCCGCGCTATCACCAGTGGGACGCCGTCCGTAGGATGGAGGCGGCGGCGCGCGAAGAAGGCTCGGGACGGAGCTACCTCGTCCAGCATTCGGCCGGTTCCGGCAAGTCCAATACGATCGCCTGGCTCGCTCATCGCTTGATGTCGCTGCACGGCCTGGACGATCATCCGGTCTTCGACAAGGTCGTGGTGATAACCGACCGGGTCATCCTCGATCGCCAACTCCAGGAGACGATCTTCCAGTTCGAGCACGCTACCGGCGTGGTCACGCCGCTTCTGCAGGACAGCACGCAGCTGGCCGACGCGCTCATGGGTGACCAGTTCCGGATCGTCATCACGACTCTCCAGAAGTTCCCCTTCACGCTTGACAAGGTCAAGAACCTCGGCCATCGGCGCTTCGCGGTCATCGTGGACGAGGCGCACTCGAGCCAGACCGGCGAGGCCGCCAAGGACCTGAAGGCGGCTCTCGGCTCTGCCTCGATCGAGGCGCAGCTCGCCCTCGCCGAGCAGGCTGACGCCACAGCCACGCCGCCCGATCCACAGGACGCCCTCGCCTCTACCGTGGCCGCTCGTGGCCACCAACCGAACCTCTCGTTCTTCGCCTTCACCGCGACGCCCAAGGGACGGACGCTTGAGCTATTCGGCCGGCTGAACGCGGACGGCGTGCATGTGCCCTTCCATCTGTACTCGATGCGCCAGGCCATCGAGGAGGGCTTCATCCTCGATGTGCTGGCTAACTACACGACCTACAAGCTGTACTGGAAGGTCGGCAAGGCGGTCAGCGACGACCCGGTCTATGAGAAACGCCGAGCGCGCCGGTCGATCGCCCGCTTCGTCTCGCTGCACCCGCACAACATCTCCCAGAAGGCCGAGATCATCGTCGAGCACTTCCGCGAGCACACCCGCCACAAGATCGGCGGCAAGGGCAAGGCGATGGTAGTGACCAGCTCGCGCCTGCACGCCGTCCGCTACAAGCAGGCCATCGACCGCTACATCGCCGAGCACGGCTACTCCGACACCCGTGCACTCGTGGCCTTCTCCGGCAAGGTGGACGACGCCGGCATCGACTTCAGCGAATCCGGAATGAACGGCTTCCCCGAGTCGCAGACCGCGGCCCAGTTCGGCGGGCCGGAGTTCGGCGTCCTGATCGTGGCCGAGAAGTTCCAGACCGGTTACGACCAGCCTCTCCTGCACACGATGTTCGTCGACAAGACGCTCGTTGGGCTGGCCGCGGTCCAGACGCTGAGCCGTCTCAACCGGATCCATCCCGAGAAGAACGACACGTTCGTACTCGACTTCCGAAACGAGGCCGAGGCGATCACCGAGGCATTCGCGCCCTGGTATGAGACGACCGTGGCGGAGCCGACCGACCCGAACCTCCTCCACGACCTCGCCGACCGGCTGCTCTCGCTTCAGGTGCTCGACGACGTGGAGGCGCGCGCCGTGGCCGCGCTCATCGCCGACCGGAGTAAGAAGGTCAGCGACCACGGCGCCGTGTACGCGCAGTTGGCACCGGCCGTGGAGCGGTTCAAGGCCAAGCGACCCGAGGAGCAGGATGAGGTCCGCGACGCTCTCGATCAGTTCGTCCGCGCCTACTCGTTCCTCAGCCAGGTCGTGGACTTCGGCGATGTCTTCCTAGAGGCCCTGTATCTGACCAGCCGTGCGCTGCAGTCGCTGCTGCCGTCCGAGGGTGGCGGCCGTCTCGACCTCGGCTCGGAGGTGGAGCTGACGCACCTGCGCCTGGAGAAGACCGGCGAGGGCGACATCGGTCCAGACAAGGGCACGGGCGAGCTGAAGGCCATCTACTCAGGCGAAGGCAAGCAGACCGAGGAAGAGCAGGAGCGCCTGTCCGCGATCATCTCAGTGCTCAACGACCACTTCGGCACGGCACTCGGTCCGGCCGATCAGCTCTTCTTCGACCAGATGGAAGCGACCTGGCTCGGCGACGAGCAGCTGGTCGCCCAGGCGCGCGCCAACCCGATCGAGAACTTCAAGCTCGTCTTCGCGGACGCCTTCATCAAGAGCATCGTCGGCCGCATGGATGACAACCAGGACATCTTCCAGCGCATCCTCGATGACCCGGCGTTCCAGTCGATCGTGATGAACCACTACCTGCGGCGGGTGTTCACGCAGGCAAGAGCAACGGGCGACGCAACCTAGCAGTGGGGCGGTCCAATGGAGAGCGCGGTCAACTGGTCGGAGCTGCGGTGGAAGCTCGCCGACGATGTCCGCGGCGCGCGTTTCCCAGGGCCAGTCGCCGTGGTTGGCGAAGCTATCCGGAAAGGTTTCATCAAGGACTGGCGGGACTGCGCTCATCTCATAGCCGATGACCGGAGTGGCCCCGAAATCGCCGATCCGATCTTCGTCGCCGACTTCATGGTTGCCCTGGCCGGCGATCGGTCGGACCTTCGCGTACTCGATCCGTGGGCCGGGTTGGGTCTGACGCTCCGAGACTTCGACGATGCCGGTCGACTTCAGCAGGGTGTCGGGATCGAGATCAACACTGAGGTCCACGAACTGGCGGCCGAGCTGTTCCCGAGTCCCCGCATCGAATGGCTTCTCGGAGACGCCGGGCAGCTTCTGGACACCGACATCGGCCAGTTCGATCTCGTCGTTGGATCGCCTCCTCTGGGTCTGCCACCGAGAACGTTGTCGGTGCCAGACCGAAGTCTCAACCTGAGGGCCAGCGCGACCTACACGATGATTGTCCAAGCCGCGCTGAAGCTGAGCCCAGGCGGGTCGATGCTTGTGGTGCTGCCGGACGGCTTTCTTCGGACTACGGACGGGCTATCGACGCAAGCCTGTCTGCAGGCCGTCGGAGTCGGCATCACAGCTGTACTTGCTCTGCCAACCCGGACGTTCGCGGGACTGTCCATTCCGTTGAACGTGGTGGTCCTCACCCAGGAGTCTCAGGACTCGGTCTTCCTGGGTCAGGTTGATGCCCAGGCTGACCAGGAGATCCTGCTGGCCAACCTACGGGCGCGCCGCAACGGAGCCCTCCCGGAGCTCGGTCGCCTAGTGCCGCGCACGGATCTGGTCCCGCCGAGACAGAGTTTCGCCCTGCTCGAACTTCGCGAGGCCGCTCGTCGAAGCGGACTTCAGGCCATCGCGGTGGAGAAGCTGGCTGTGTCGGTGAAGCGGCCGACGGCCAGCGGCGAGCCTTTCCCATCGCTTCCCAACTGCGTATACGTGCCCAAGCTCGGTACGTCTTCCGCCGTGACTTCGCCTGATCAGTTCCAGATCAAATCGCAGAACTATATCCAGCTGCAGATCAACCCCGAGGTCGCCGAGAGCGAGTATGTGGCGGCGTTCCTTGGCTCGGCCCTCGGGCGGCGGGTCCGCCGGCAGCTGACTTCGGGGACCACGATCCCCCAGATCTCCATCGAGAGCCTGACGGCGGGCGAGTTCTACCTGCCCGCCAGTCTTGAGCAGCAGCGCGCGACCGTGCGGCTTAGTTCACGACTCTCTGAGCTGGGGCTGAGTCTCCAAGCCCTCGAGAAGGAGCTGTGGGATCGCCCGCTCAGCGTCGCCAGGATCGAAGCGGGCCTGGGTAGGGTCCTCGAAGGAGACGGCTTCGAGCGATGGATGGAGTCACTGCCGTATCCGCTCGCTTCCGTCATCTGGCGCTACCGAGCCTCGGACGATCCAGAGCGCCGCTGCCGCTTCTTAGTGAACCTGTTCGAGGCCCTGGTCGTCGTCCTCGTCGAGATCCACTATTCGGCTCTCGAGCGCGACCCAGGACTGCTTCAGGACGCGATCCGGAGAGGAACTGCGAAAGACCCATACGACCGAGCATCGATTGGTATCTGGGCAAACCTGTTAGCTCGACTGGCCGCCAAGACTCGTCAGCTCGTTGCCTCGGATCCAACCAAGGCCCAGGAGCTGTTTGCTCTTTCAGACATAGAGCGGCTGAACGCCATCGCCAGCAAGGCGGTTGTGCGGCTGCTCGAGCAGGAAGCCGCCGAGTACCGGCGCAACTGGATTGGGCACGCGGCGGTGGTCGGACCTGCGGAGTGGGAGCGCCGATTGACCCAGGCGGAGGGAACTCTGGCCAGACTTCGCGAGGCCCTTTCTGACGCCTTCACCGGATGGGAACTCGTCCGAGCTGGCCAGGGCAGTCTAAAGGCCGGCGTGATCTCCGCGAGCGTAGAGCACCTCACTGGATCCAGGGCTCTGTTCCGACGCGGGTCCGTCAAGGTGAGGGACTGGCCTGAGGATGGCTGCCTGTACTTGATCGAGGACGACGCGTCGCTGATGCTGAGACTTGCGCCGCTCATTCGACTGCGGCGAAGCCCTGAGTCAGTGCAGGATGCGGTCTACTTCTACGATCGTATCGAGAGCAGAGGCGTCCGCTGGGTGTCATACAGCCATGAAGAGGAACCCGAGGTCGTTGAACCCGACCCTGAGACAGCTGCTCTGATCCGTAAGCTGGACGCTTTGGGATGAGAACCGGTCGCCGAGGCTGCCCCCGGACGACATCGTAGGCGGTTACCGCATCGCAGAGAGGTGGCCATGGAGATCGGGGCCGTGAGCGAGCCGAACCCAACCGGGCCGCAGTGGATCGAGCGCTCGTCCCTCTTCAAGACCGGTGGCGACCCCCTCGGTATCCAGACGATCACGCAGGATCGAGTGATCGGTCGCTTGCTGCCCGGCATCCTGGCCCTCTCGGAAAGAGCCCGATACTTCTCGTTCTACGCGTACTTGCTGCAGCGCTACGAAGACCTGCGGCGCACGCCCACGAATAGGGCCCTCCAGAACTACGTCAGGGCTCGCGACTACGAATACGCGCTGGCCGTCAAGCTTTGCCCGAACCACTGCGGTTCCAGCGCCGTCGGCGCAAACAACGCGGGTCGCGCCACTGCCACTCGCCCTGCGAGCTATGAACGGGGAATATCGGTGGATAGCGAGGGCGGCGGATACGGTCTCTACTACGGCAGCCCGATGAGCAGGCTCGGCGTCGTGGCTCCTGCGGGGACTCTGTTGGGCGAAGTCCCGACGCCAGTAGACGTCATACGGCGCCCGGGCCGCGCCACCGCCCTCGCCCAAGCCTTCGGCCAGGCGGTCGCCGACACACGCTACGTCATGGAGGGCTACATCGACAACGAGGAGGCCATCCCCGAGGAGGTGCTGGTCGAGTACGCCTCGAAGGCCTGTCTCTGTCGGCTGGTCGACTTCCCGCAAGAACGGGACCTGCTACGTCAGGTTCTCGTTGAACCGGACCCTGCGGTTGATCCGGCGGAGGTTCGAGCCAGACGAGAAGGTATCGCCCTGTTCCTCGATCTGCTGAGCCGCGACAAAGACGTGGGCGCGTCCGACGAGGACCTTCGGCGGGCAACGTGGCGGGCGTTCGTGGAGACGCCGCGGATCGTCGGAGCCGCGTACACACGCGCTCTCTCACGTTGGGCAGTCGTGGCAGCCGGCCATTGGGCCCAGATGGCACTCATGATTGTGTGGCGGAACGCCGGGCCTGCGCTGCTGAACCGCGACACTGGAGCAGGTCTTACCCACGAGGAGCTGGCCAGTGCCATCAATGATCTGGCCAGTGCCAAGGTGAAGGTGGGCGAGTCTGAGATAGACGTCCACGCCGGCCGGCTAACCCGCGATCTCGACGAAGAGTTGAGGCTGGGCTTCTTGCCGGCCGACCTGCCGAGCCTGGTTGCTGACCCGAGGGCGGCTACATCCGCAGTTGCCGGGATCTGCCATATGCTCCTCGTTCGGGCGGCTCTACCTGAGGCCGAGGCCTCCGAGCCGGACTGGGGCGAGTTCGGCCGGATCGACGGCGAATGGCAACCCGGGCTGATTCGAATGATGGCCCTGTTCGATCTTCACCTCGCCGACAACCCCACGGTTGCCGAGTCCCTTGCCTGGCTTCTCAACCATTTCGTCATCCGGACCCATGAACGTATTGCATACTCCAAGCTCCCGGAGTTCACTTTCCGCTTCCGCTGGGAGATGGGCAGCCTTCGCTTCTACGGCCACCCGTTCTCTTGGACGGACCCGGGCAACATCCGAGCACGAACCCTGAAGAGCCTGACCAAGGACATCGAGTTCTGGCAGCCGGCAGACGGGCAGACGGTCCTGACTCCGGATGGCGTGGCCCTGGTGGCACGAGCGTTCGGCCAATGAAGGTCCTCGCCGAATTCACGGCCCGCTGGACCGTGTGCTGGATGACCACGTACACCTTCGAGCCGCCATTTCTCGAAACGGTTCTTGCCCGGCGGCTGGGCGAGCCGCCACTAAACATCGTGGTGCTGGCTGATCAGGACCGCTTGTCGCGGACGTGGGCGGGCATCGGGCCGGGCGAGCGGTGGAGCATCCGAGGGGCAGGTCGAACCTACCTGATACGGGGCGTCGCCCTGCCGGCAGGCGTGTTCCACCCCAAGACAATCCTCCTCGCCAACGACCGGGAGGGGGTCCTCCTGGTGGGTTCGGGCAACGTCGGCTTCGGCGGCCTCGACAACGGCAAAGAGATCTACTGCCGGTTCCACTCTGAGCAGGACGGCCCCGCATTCGCATCTTGGCGTGAGTGGATGAACGAGGTGGTGGCCTTCGTGGACGAGCCGCTGCTCCGCCTGCGCTGGGGCGCGCTACTGGGGCAGGTCCGCTGGTTGCCAGCGGACACAACAGGGTCGCGGTTCATCACCAATTGGCGCAGCCCCATCTTGGAGCAGCTCCTACGGATGGCAGGTCGCGCCGGGGCCACGGCACCAATTGACGAGCTGCATTTCGAGGCGCCCTTCTTCGATTCCGAGTTGACCGCACTATCGGCCCTGATCGAAGGCTCCCAGCCGCGGAAGATCGTCGGCTACTTTGGCCTGCCGACCAGCGTGGACGGGGCCAAGCTGGTCGGCCTGCTGGATTCCGGAGGGCGGCCGTACCAGGTCTTCGCGGCCGAACCACAGGAGTTCGTCCACGCCAAGCTGTTCGGACTCCTTGATGGAGACAACGCTACCGTCCTCTCGGGCTCCGCGAACGCGTCCTCACCGGCGCTCCTGAAGACTGCCCTGACCGGGAACGCCGAAGCGGGCGTCGTCTGGCAGATGACGTCGGGCGACGCTAGGGCCCTTTTCGTCCCGCCAGACTCCACGATGACACCGCTTGGGATTGAGTCAATGCACCAGTTCGAGTTCAAGCGCTCGACCGAGGTGGCTTTGCCTAAGGTCCGCCTGATCGCCGCTACCCTCGGCTACGACCGCCGGATCACTGTCGCGGCCAGGCCGGACTCCGGCTCCGGCCTTCTAACCGATGGATCAATTCGCGTCGGCATTGAAGACGGCGTCTCGGTCGAGATGCTGGGGGACCAGATTCCCGACCTGGTCTGGCTTGAAGACACCACGGGCGAGCGCCTCTCCAACTCGGTGCCGCTCGACATCCGTGCCGACCTTGAGGCGACGCTTCGCTCCCGCGATCCCGGACCAGATCGGCCTCGCGAGATGGAAGCGATGGATATGAACCATCCGCTCGGACGTCTCATGGCGGGGCTCAACAGCCTGGGTCTCTTCGATATCGGAGATACTCCGGCCGGGCGTCACGCCCAGGCTGGCGAAGTCGATGAGGGCGAGGTAGACGACACCTTCTGGGAGCGTCTCCTGCGCGACGGCTTGGACGCAGACCCCCGCTCCGCCGGTTACCACCGATTCGGCAATCGTGTGTTTGCCGATGACGAACTCCTCTGGCTTCTGGAGGAGATGCTCCATCGCGCCCCGTCGCCCACGGTTCTCCGGCTAATCGACGGGACCCACGTGGAACGGCCGCCGTCCGAAGGCCCAGGCGAGCCGAAGGTCGGCTTGCGCGCCTATAACGTCCTCGCTCGCTGGTCGCTGGCGTTGACCGATAATCGAGTCTCCAGGTGGTACGGGGAGACAGCGCAGGTCCGGCACTACAGCGCCCTCCTGAGTGCCATTGCGGAAATCTGGCCTCAGGGCTGGATCAAACGCGATCGCCTGGTGAAGCTGCTAGGGGTCCTATTCGGTGCCTTCATCAGGCGCGAACGCGCCACCGGATACCTTGGCGGTATGACCGAGGACGAGCGAGCGCCCGCCCTAGCCGCCCTGGCCGAGACTCCGGCGCCGGAGGTTGCCGCTGCACTCGCTCATGCCGCCTTGCGGGACGCCGGTACGGACGCCTTCTTCGAGTGGCAGCCGTTTCTGATCCCGGGTGTCGCCTGGGGCGTCTTCCGACCATCGGCGGCAGCAGCCTCTCTGGCATCGAGTCTCATCGGTTCGGCGGTGACCGAGGATGCACTATCGGCGCGGCTGGATTTCGTGGCCAGTTACACCGATGACGACCACTGGTGTGAGCGAATCTCGGCACTACTCGGGACTGGACAGGTGAAGATCGACAAGGTCGCTCACCCCTTGTATGGAGTGGAAGTCAGCGCTCAAGGACTCGGCAATGTGCTAACCGACCCACGCGCCGTCGCTCTGGCCCGCGCAGCGCTCTCGTACCGAAGGGGTGCCGGAGTCCGGCTGCGCGCCGACGGGGCTATCGTTGCCATCGCGCTGGGCCGCCCGATCTTCGCAGCCGTGTCCGGGAGGGAGTTCTCCTCCATTGAGCCAGTCAACGCGGACAAGCTCGAGGCTTTGGTCGCAGAGGGCTCAGGCTTTGGGCCACTCCTAGTGGAGGAGGCCGCGGCTTCGTGATGTGGGACCGAAGACTCAACCCAGCGTCTTGGATGTCTAGCCGGACAAGGGGATGGCGGTGCTGATCAAGTCCGCAGATGACAAGCAACATGACCTTGACGCTCTGACGACTCTTCTTATGCGTACTGATCTGTACGCATCCACGAGGCAGAGAATCGAGCAAGAGATCCGCAATATCCGCGCAGGTCTCGCCGGCGAGCGCGAAGCAGCATACGAGATCGACTTCCATTACGGCGACTCGGACAAGTTGATGGTCATCCACGACATCCGGATCGAAGTTGATGGACGGGTTGCACAGATCGACCATCTGCTTCTTGATCGTTTGCTTGAGATATGGGTGTTCGAGAGCAAGCACTTCGCCGAGGGGGTCGGCGTAAACGAACAGGGCGAATGGGTCGCCTTCTGGAACGGCAAGTCGCACGGCATCGCGTCGCCTGTCGAGCAGAATCGGAAGCACATGGTCGTTCTGAACGAGGCTTTCGACAAAGACCTGGTCAAGCTGCCCAGGCGGCTGGGCGTGAAGCTCAAGCCTCGACTGCGCAGCTTCATCCTCGTTTCAAGCCGCGCCAGGATTTCGCGCCCGAGGAGCCGAGCTGCTGCAGCACGGGTCGACGGGCTCGATACGGTCGTCAAGGTGGACCAGATCGCCACGACAATAGAGAGGCAGATCGACCAGACGAGTGCGTTGGGCACCTTGGGCTCGATCACTCGCCTCGTCAGCATGGGGACGCTGGAGGACATCGGCCGACAGTTAGTCGCACTTCATCGACCTAGTCAAGTCGATTGGGCAGCTAGGTTCGGCCTAGCTTCCGTAGCTGCCACGCCGGTGGCAGCCATGTCCCCTGCCGCCTCGGTCGCGAGAGCGGCCCCGGGTCAGTCGTGCGCCTCCTGCGGGTCATTCGTCAGCCCGAAGGTTGCCGCCTACTGCGAGGCGAACGCGGTGCGCTTCGCCGGTCGGGTCCTCTGCTACGACTGCCAGAGGCGACCATCCAATGGATAGTCGCCGGTCGCGGTGAGTATCGGCTGATGGTGACGGCCCGACTAGGAACTTCCGAAGCCCTACTGGCCCGGCTCCAGAGTTCAGTTCGGGCCGCTCCTCACCCTATTGCCACCGTTGCGCGCTTCGACCATCCCGACGGCCCCGAGCACGGGGAAATCGAGTTGAGCAAGGCTCAGGACGATGCGCTCGCCGATCTTGAGTACGTCCTTGCAAGAGATCCTCGGTTCGAGCATCTTCGCGACAAAGTCCGCGAAACGGCGGTCGCATTCCTCTTCGAGTGCAGCGCCAATCGCAGCCGCGACAACGTACCCGCATTCGTCTCCACGTACGGAAAGGTGCCCATGCGGCGCCTGTGCTACCTAACGGTCGAATACCTGACCGTTGCCGCCGAAGTCACGTTCTTGGGCCAGCGCTTCATTCCTGTGAGTGACGAACGGGTCCCGCCTGCGCTTGGACGGTTCAGCCTCCAGCCGCCGGTAGGATGCGTCGTCGAGGTGGCAATCGAAGGCACCGACCTGGGGCGCATGGCTGCAAGGGCGCGCGCGAACGTTGAGCACTCACTCCGGCTGCTGAGAATTGCCCTACACGAGAATCTCAATCTTCACGATCGACAGTTGCGCTTCACAGTGGCTGATGGGTACTCGTTTGGCGGCCACATTGCCGGCTGGCAATCAGCTCCTGCCGCCACCTATGACCTTGGGCTCTCCATTGGACTTGTCGGTCTGGCGGAGATTCAGCCTGTTGCACGGCTGCCGCTTGAGCCAGAGTCCGACGTGGACAGGCAGGCCGATCTGGCAACACGTTGGATCGAGCGAGCCATGTTTGCTAGCGAGCCGCTCATATCTCTGTTGTTTCTGTTCTTTGCTCTTGAGGCTCTGCTCGGCAGGAAGTCCGCGACTGAAAAGGGACACGAGCTTTCATTGAAGCAGATGGTCCTGAGCCACATCATCGACGGCCGGTTCGAGCACCCCAGTGAGACATACCTCTTGTACGACAAGGTTCGGTCAGCGGCGGTTCACGGAGAGAATTCCCCCTCGATTGATGAGGGTCTCGTCAATGAATTCGCGTGGCTGGTTCGCCGCACTCTGAGCCAGTACCTTGCCTTCGCGGACCGCTATGGGCTCCAGAGCCGAGGCCGCCTGTTGGCGAGGCTCGACCAGGCCCCGGACTTCGCACTTTGCGTGGAGTGGCTCCGATCCAATGGCGGCCTGGAATGGGCCAGGTACGTGATGAAGAACGCCCCCAGCCGCCGAGTTAGTCGCTCATAGCCCTCCAACTGCCGAGTCATAGGTCCGGACCCTGAAGCTCCGCCAGCTTCCTTCGAAGGTCGAGTACCTGACGCACGGCCAGTCCAGCCAACCCGACGAGCAATGAATAGGCCACGAGGAAGGCGGCCGCTAGAGTGTCGTATTGTGGCCAGGAACCGCACAACCCGCTGGAGACGGCCCGAAGGGCGGGGTAGGTGCCGCTTACCTGACGCGCTACCGCAACGGCTGGAACGACGACTATGCCGGGTTCGCGGAGACGAGAACGCCGCACCGCCTTGCCCGCTCGGCGGCCAAGTCGACGAGCTTCGCCGGGAACGGGCGCGCGAGCGCTTCGACATCAGGATCGGCGGTTGCGGCCGAGAGCGCGTCCGGCGCAGCCGCGGCAAGCTCGCGCACGCGATCGACCAGGCGGTCGGGATCCAGGCCGAGCTCCTTTGCCACCGCCGGCCAGCGGTTGTATCGCGGGTACACGTCGTAGTCGCCACCGATCTTCATCGCAAAGCGGAGCTTCTTCTCGTGTGCCCCATACGGAAGCGCCGAGGCCACGTCATACAACGGCGCCAGGCGAACCTGGGGGCCCGACAGAAGCATGGAGTAGTTCTTCGCGTGCGCGTCCGTGCCAGCGATGATCCAGTTCCAGATGAGCGCGTCGGCGAACCTTCGAACTGCGTCGTCCCCAGCGGCCGCAGGTGTAACCCAGCGGCGGAGAAGTCCGGCGATGTCCGCCGGAGCGGGACCGCCGTCGCGCTGGTACTTCGCCGAAGGCGCGATTCCGAGAGCCTGGCAGACGTCCTCCTGGTGGATACGGACCACGAGATCTCCCTCGACGATCCGGTCGTATCGTTCGACCACGATGGCCGACTGGTCCTCGAACGTGCCGACCCAGGAGCGCGCGGCCACGAGCCCGGCGCGGCGGGCGGCAGCGAGGCAGAGATGCTCGTTGAGATCGTGATCGTCGAGCCCGGCCACCGCGGGCTTGAGAATGTGGGTCGTGGCGGCCCCGCCGGACGGGACGCCCCATCGTCCGTCGCGGTACAGGAGCGCCGTCTTGGCTTGCGCTCCAGCGAGGCTGAACTGGCCCGTAAACGTGCGGCCCAGCCAGGCCGTCTGATCGCGGCGAAGCTCCCGGATCCTGCCGGCGACCTCTGAGTCTGTGAGCCAGTCGACGAGCCCCTGTCGGTCGAGCAAGCGTGGGAGATCGTCAGGTGGGCAGAAAGCGACGCCGCCCGCGCAATCCTCGCCGACAGGCGTCGAGAGGAGCGGGTACGGCGATGAGGTCGACACGTGGTAATGGCGTCCCCAACGCTCAAGCACCGCGTCGTTCTCTGGTAGGAGCCCCCAGAGGAAGTTGGTGACGATGCGCCGGCCGCGGCCATCCTGGTGGGTCCGCACCGCAAGGGGCATCGAGAGCGACACCGGCGTCGCCTCGGCATTGGCCTGATATGACTCGTCGTAGTCGAAGCGGAGCGTCGCGTTCGGCTGCCGCGTGAGTGTGCCCGCGACGACGCCGCCGAGGACCACGACGAGCGTGTCCGGAAGTTCGCTCGTCCTAGCCATCGCGGTGCCGCTCGAGGACCGCGTCGAGATTGACCGTACCCTGCGTCGACTCGGACGAGGCACTCCGCGGCGAGACATCGAGTTGGAGATCGAGAGCATCGAGCACACGTAGAAGGTGTCCGAGCTCTGCGTGCTGCTTACCGGCCTCGAACTCGTACACCCACTTCCGGCTCACGCCGGCTCGCTGTGCAAGCTGGTCCTGGCTGAGGCGCAGCTTAAGCCGACGACCGCGGACCTGCGCGGCTGCCTCACCGATGGATCTCACAAGCACGTCCAGTCCTCGCCATTGCTACCGATCGGTTCCATTGTGTAGGTGCTACCGCTCGGTGTCAATCATTCGTTGCAACCGATAGGTAGCTATCTGTAAGTGCTACCACTCGGTAGCAGCTCTATGGCCAGCACCCGAGTTCAGGGGCGGCACTCGGTCTGTCCGGAAGGCAAGGAAGCCAACGTTCTCAACCGGCCCTCTTCAACGCCAGCCCGATCGCCGGCGGGACGATAATCCGCGGAATGGGAAGTGCGGGCGCCTTTCCGCCAGCCCCGTCCATTCGAGTAGTTCTGACCTTCTCGGGCTACAGTTCTCAGTCGTTTGGCTGCTCCTTCGGGCAGTCGATGTGGGAGGTCCAGCGCATGAGGGAGGTCCAGCGCATGAGCATGACGGTCGATGCCTTGATCTCCATCCGGAGCCAAGTCATCAGCGGATTCGTCGAGGGCGGGATTCCGGAGGAGGCCTACCGAGCCGACCTCGACGCTCTCGCAGTCGAGCTCGATAGACAGCTGACGCCCAACTCTCGAGGAACGCTTCAGCAACGCGCCGCGAAAGTGGTGGCCGAGATCCTGGCCGACAGCCATGCTCGACTGGTCGCCGAACCACCGGCCAGGCTTGCTCGCATCGAGTTCGGGAGTCGCCGCTACCGCGAGCGCCTCAGCCGCGAGGACCCCGATCGATATGAGGCCGAGCGCCGAGAAGAGGAGGCGCTCGATGCCCTCGAACCCGATGAGGTCCGAATGGCCCGGCCGATCGTTGCGGCCCTTCGCCGCCGAGGGAGTGCGCAAGACCGACGGGACCGACTGGCAGCGATGGTGCGGAGGCCCCAAGTCGTAGAGCCGCCCCGAGTTCCAGCGTTTCCTGATGTCCTCTGGACTAACGATGATCGCCTCACCTGGGAGGAGCTCGTCGGGGGCGTTCCGTGTCAGGGCTGCGGTCAGCCGATCCTTGGTGACGAAACAAGCCAGCGCGACCGCGAGCCCTGGGCGGACTACCGCGAGCGGCGGAAGCCGATCGACGAGGAGTTCCGCCTCAGGCACCCCGAACATGGTTCAAGCTGGACGGCCGGGGGTGGACCCATCCATTGCTCTCGCTGCTGTCCGCCTCCACCGCTCTCTCCTGAGCAGATCGCCCAGATCAGCCGCATCCTTACTCCGACGCCGCCGGCCCCACTTCCCCACGCCACCGTGCGACGGTGCAAGGCGTGTAGCAAGCCACGCGAGGACGGGCATGTGTGCGCAGTCGCCGATCTTCCCAAGGAGCTGCGCGCCGCCGTCGAGGCCGTGCTCGTGAAGGAGCGCGCCCGATCTTCGTGATCCGACTGGCAGGAGGGTGGTGAGTCCCGCCGCATGGTTACGTGGCACGAACCGGATGGTCAGCCGGTCAGGTCGGCGACCCACGAACGAAAAGACCGCCCTGTCCGGAGACAGAGCGGTCTCAGTTCTCAAGCACCGGGCTTGATCCTTCCTAGGCGAGCGACAGCGTTCGCAGCAAGGCGGTCGTCAGGTTGCGGTTAGTGGGTCTGTCGAGGTAGGTCGCCCACGCCAGGACAACCAGCGCGACTCCAACCGCGGCAACAATCTTGTTGACGGTCATACGTTTCTCACCTCCTTTCTATGGATTCTTCGACTGCGCCACGACGGCCATGCCGACAAGCAGACCGAGGGCGCCAATCAGAAGCAGGTATTGGGTGCCGTTGATGCTCGATCCGTGTGTTTGCGCTGGATCGAGAAGGTCGGCCAGGGAACCGGTGCAAGTTCCGCACGCGTGGCTCACCACCAAGTCGCGGCCTGAGATCGGCTTTCCGCAGTTGGGGTTCGGGCACTTGCCGATCGTTTGATTCAACGCCCCGCCGACCGCTGCGAAGGCATCCGCCTGACTGTTCATTCGTGACTCGAGAGCCTGGCGTGCGTTCTCGGCTTGGATGGCCATCTCCCGGGCCACGGCCGCGTCGGCCTCAGCGGCAGCTAGCCGTTCGGTTAGGGCTGCGACGGTGGTCTTGTCGGTGACCGCCCCGAGGCCGATCTCCATGAGCTCGACCATTGCCGCGGTCAGCTTCACTCTCCGTTGGCTCTGGTAGTCGTCGAGGGCGGTCCTCAGTTCGTCCGGGATCCGAGCGTAGATGGTCGCCATGGCCAAACTCTACACCGCGAAGTTAGAAATGTCGAGAAATTGTCAGCCTGCCCGTTGGGCTGGTACACGAATCGGTTCGGAACCAGGTCAGACGCGAAAGGGCGTGCTCAGTTCGAGCGTTCCATTGCACTGGGTTAAGGCAAGACCGGACGGCACGAAGTGACCCGTGGCCAAGCCCGGGCGCGTGAGGTGCCGTCGGCCAGGTGCGACACTATGGCAAGGATCGCGCCTGAACTGGCGGAATCAGAGGGAAACCCGTGTCTTCTCCGGCGACTGGTAGTGGCATCAGAGCGGCATCCCCAACCCCGCGTCCCAAACGAAAGACCGCGCCCGCCGAGGGCGAGCGGCGAGCCATCAGGGGATATCGCAACCAATATCGGGTGGCGGGCCTGCTCATACTCCAAGCGCTGGAGGGCGGCCTAGATTGGATCCGTGTCGCTGACCCGGAGGCCGAACGCGTAGACGACATTCAGCTTGGCACCCCTGGCCGAGTAGACGGCTTCCAGGTCAAGTGGGATCGGACGCCCAAGACCGTCTCATGGCCCTGGTTGCTCAATCCGTCCAAGACGAAGCCGAGCCTTGCACGTCAACTGGCAGACGGCTGGAAGAACTTGGCCGCGCGGAATCCCGGCCGTCGAGCGTGTGTCCATCTGATCGCTAATGCCATTCCGTCCACCCAGCACACGAAAGCCGGTTCGCTGGCTGGGTTCCTGAATGAGGCTTGGTCACGTCGCACCGAAGGACGGGCCGCCGTTCCCAAGGAGTGGCTCGCGGCCTGGGATGCCTTCGCTGGCGCAACCGGCCTAGCATCTGACGAATTCGCAAGCTTCGCCGACTCGTGCGAACTGGAACTCGAGTATTCGCTGGTCCGGTCGCCTTACGGGGAAGACCAGGCCGGTCTGCCCTTGGGTGTAACGGACATCGCTGACGAGCTCTTTGAATTGGTTTCGTCGTCAGAGCAGATCGTCGAAGTCTCGAAGGTCGAGCTTCTGGATAAGCTCGGCTGGACAGACCTGTATCGAGTGCGGCACCACCACGACTTCCCAGTGGACCCAACGGTCTACAGGGCACCTGGCGCGGCACGTCGCGACCTTGAGCAGGTTCTGGACAGCGGGATTAGTGGGTATTTCGCAGTCGTTGGCCCGCCCGGCTCTGGCAAGAGTTCCCTACTGACAGATACGCTGCGCCTCCGCCCAGAGCGGGTCTTGCGCTACTACGCGTTCGTGCCCGGAGACTCGTCCACGGTTCTGCGAGGTGAGGCGCTCTCGTTCCTTCACGACGTCGTCTTCAGACTGCGAATAGCCGGGTTTGGGTCTGGTGAGCGGCTCAGGGACGAAGAAACGTGGCTTCAACAGGAACTGGCGTTACAGCTCGGACTACTCGGCCAGGCGTTCGCCGACAGGAACGAGCGAACCATCATCCTCGTCGACGGTCTAGATCACGCCACACGAGATCCATTGCCGGCTCGACCGTTCCTCCCGTATTTGCCTGAACCCTCCGCCGTTCCCGAAGGCGTGCTGATCGTTCTGGGGACGCAAACAACCACGCTGCGAGAACTCAGCGCAGAGATCAGGCATGAGGTTTCGGATTCGAGTCGACGCCTGACCGTGGCCGGACTCGACGCGGCAACGGTCGAAGGAGTCATCGATGCGTGGCGCATTGAACCGACACTCACGCCGCACGAACGCGCCGACGTTCACCGACTCGCGAACGGCCACCCTCTTTCCCTCGCATACGTTCTTCGCCAGCTCGCCGATACGCCTCCGGGCCAACGTTCCCTCCGCCTGAGTTCGATCCCAGCGTATGGCGGCGATTTGCCGGCCTACTACGAAGCTCACTGGACCTCTCTCGAACGTGACCCTGATGTCTCCCGGGCGCTACTGCACGCGGCTCGGCTGCGAGGCTCCATCAACGTCACCTGGCTCCTTCGGAAGATGAATTCACCGGGCCTTGGCACGCGGCTGGCTGACAGGGCCGGGCACTACTTCCGTCAGCCGTCGCCAACCCGTTGGACGTTCTTCCATGACAGCTTCCGACAGTTCTTGGCCGCGCGCACGGAGCTAGACGACGCAACGACCCATCAGCAGATTGCGGCTTGGCTGGCCGACGAACCCGGCTCCGGCGAACGTGTCTATCACCTGCTGAAGGCCGGCGAGGAACGAGAGGCACTTGAACTCGCGACCTTCTCGTATTTCCGCGACCAGTTGGATCAACTGCGACCCCCGGGGGCTCTCGACGCCGACGCGCGGCTGCTGGCGAGCGTCGCGGCGGCTCGCAAGGACTGGCGGGCCTTAGTTCGGCTGCTATTCATTGCCGCCGAGATGAGGAGTCGCGGCTTCTTCGTTGACCGCAAGGATCTGATCGACATCCTCGCGAGGCTTGGAGAGGTTGACGCGGTCCTGCCTTTCGTTGACCAGCCTCAAGAGCGGGGCGCGGTGGGTAGGCCGCGGCTTGCCGCTGCTCTTGCGCTCGCGCGGGCGGGAGAACGAGACTCGGCCGTCAGGTTTCTTGACTATGAAGCCCAAGAGCTCCTTCGGACGGGAGGACCATTTGCCCGCGAGGCGATCGACGACGCCCGGACCTGGGGACGTGCCTCGGCACGGCTGCTTTCGGACGATGCCCTGGGCGATGTATTGGATGCTCTCCGGGAGGCCAAATCGGACTCAGGCGACAGGCGAATCGGTCACTTCGTAGTCGGGGCGATCGATGAAATGGTGAAGACCAACCAAAGTGATCGGGCATCGACACTGGCGTCAAAGCTGGATCTCGACGATGACGACGAGCGCGAGGCGCGAGCCCGAGCTGAAGTCCGGTTGCTTGAGAACATGCGCCTTGCTGGACTGACCGACGCCCATGCCGAGCGAGCCGGTCAAGCTAGGGCAGCCCTGCTGGGAAGAGCGATCACACATACGACCGCGTATCGATTGACGTTGGAGGTCCTCACAGCCGGCGAGCAAGACGCAGTCGGTGCGGCGCGACGCATGGGCGGGCCGGGTTCGATGGATGACCGAGGCCTGGAGGGCTTCAGGAGATATGAGCCCGCCATGTGGTGGACCGCAGTTCGCCGTGCGTCCGGGTCTCCCGTGGACGTCGACGCTGTTCAGAGCGAACTCGGAGATCGGGCTGACAAGCGAGTCGTTCGCGTCGCCCACAGCCTCGGCAGCCTCCTCGGCAGCTTCCTTGATCACCCAGGGAGCGTCTGGGATTTCCGTGACGCGGCCGTCGTCATCATCCGGACCTTTGTCTTCAATGGCAGGCGCAATTCGCTGGACGATTACGCGCTCGAGCAGTCCCACTTCGCTGCCCACGACTGCCTGTTCCTGGCCGCGACCTATCTGGGCCGTCCCTACATGGATGCACTGCTCTCACTCTACGAGGAAGAATGGACCCGCCCGCGCATCGGCTGGCCCGACGGACTAAAGGAGCGGGTCCTCCTGGCCTTCCTACGCAAGGGCGGTTACGACTCGCGGGTTCGGCCATTGCTTATCTCGGTGATCGAGAAACCGGCTTCGGGTGACGTCTCGAGTCGCTTCGCTACATTGCTGGATCATGCCTCCCGGTGGCTCGACCTTGGCGAGCGAGAGGAAGCCGAGACGACGGTGAGGCATGCCCTGAGGGGCGCATTCGGAGTCGGGTATCGAAAGGACTACCAACTCGACTTCTGGCTGCCGTGGCTTCCGCGGATTGCCGTTGCGGACCCTGCCGGGATGCCCGCTCGTTTCGCCAGGATCGCCGGGTCACTCAAGGACCTCGACGATCAGACGGAGGGCCGAGCAACTGAGTTGGCCGCGATTGCGCTCGTCAAGGCTGCTGGAGCCTGGCGTCCTGCCGCGGCAACCAAGCTACTTCAATGGCTCCTGGACGCCGGCGCTGTGACCCACCACGGAGGCGTCGTCGCCCTGCTGAAGGCTGCTGTCGACGTAGGCGCCGATCCGTTGACAGTCGCGCGCCTTGCTGGAGCTTGGGCAATACCCTTCGAGCGGGAGGCCGGCGAGTCTTTTGCCACCAGGCTGTGCAAAGCGTTGGCGGCTCGAAAGTCGACTGAAGGCGCACGCAGCTTACTTGGTGCACTTCAATCGTATGGGCTTCCCAGCATTCGCGAAGGGTGGGCGTCTGTCCTGCGTGAGGAGCTTGTCGCCGCCGGTCTGCTTGGGGAACCCGAGATCGCGTCGCTGACGACTACCGGATACATTCGAACGGATCATCCCTCGCCCCAGGATGGCCTCTCTATAGAGAAAGGCCCACCTCCCGACACCGTCGATGGCCTCCTCGACCTGCTGCGGTCAACCGACCACATGTCGGCTGACAGACTGCGGCGGATCGTTCCTCCCATCCTGGCTCCTGCAGCCTCCCTTGAGATCCTTCGGCTAGAAGCGGAACCTCGCAGCCCGTCCATGGCTCTTGTTCTCGCGGCTGAGGAGTTGTTGAAGCGCGGCCTTGTAGATCATGCCCAAAGACTCGCTGAGACGGCGCTTGAGCGCCGAAGTCCCTTCGGGTGGGACCGTTGGTCCGACGGTGGAACGATCCTCATAACGCTGCAAACGCTGAAACGGCTAAACCCCGTTCGTTGCCGCGTCTTGGCTTTCGGCGCACTCCAGGACGACCTGCTGGTCGGCGAGGCTGATCCGATGTCGATCCTTCGCGACTTGGATGAGTTGCTGCGGTACCTCACCGATGACGAACCCGCCCTTGGCGTCTGGGAGCCGCTCGAGGCGTATCTAGACGCTCTCCTGGACATCTCGCACAAGCTGGACCGCCCGGAGCTGGCAGAGCTCCCGGCTGGGACGTTCGAGGCGGCGCTCGCCGAGTTGGCATTTCTCTGGCTGTCGCACCCAGTCACCCTCCTCTCGCAGCTCACCCGCGAGGCATTGGAGTTGCTTATCTGCGCAGGCTCGGGGCCTTGCGTGAAGGAACTCGAAAAGGCGCTCTTGAGCGATGATCCGGAGACGGCCCTCTCGGCCCTGGCCGTGCTGGAGGGTTCCGCACACCGATCTCCGGCAATCGTGTCAAGGTTCCGCCGCCAACTCGAGGACCAGCTTCGCTCGCCAGGCCTGGATGCGAGGCTAGCGGTATCGCGGATGCTCAAACTTCCGCGGGCCAGCCTTGTTGACACGGCGCACGGCAAGACAGCCCCGGCTTTGTTCAGGCTTTCGATACCTCGCGTCCGAGCGTGGAGTCCACGGCCCCGACTGCCGGAGATCGGCGAGCCGGTTCGGGACTCAGAAGACCCGCTCGAAGTCGTCGGGGCCTTCGCGGACGAAGTCGAGTGGCTCGCCAGGGCGTCTCAATTGGATGCGCCCACTTTGGCCTACCGAATGATCCAGATCGCGGAAGAGCTTGGGTGGAAGGAGCGACTCGGCGAGGCCGGAGAGCGTGCGGTTCAGCAGCGGCTGCGAGGCTGCTATCTCGAGTATCCGTATGTGCGACCCAGATCTGAGGTTGTTCGAGTTGCCCTCGGACGCGCGGCTGCCGAACTTCTCGACCACGGCTTAATTGATGCGGACACTGTTGCATCTCTGGAGAGGCGCTTTCGATGGACTGATCCTGGACTGGATGCACTCCCACTGGAGGTAGCCCCACCTTGGCTATCTCGCCCAATCCGTGGACGAGCCGACGCCTCGACGGATGAACAGTGGGTTGAGAAGGTCGCATCTGGGCCAAGACCTCTACCTACATCAGCATTCGGCTACGTCATAGCCGAGACTTCCACGGTGCGGAGCCTCGACTGGTCACGGCCAACGGAGCGCCGGCGTCGGACCCTAGTGCCCGCAAGCGAGGCGGGAGCCATTGCCGTTTCTGACGACGAGTTGTTTGGCGGTCTGGTCCGTCTGACGAGTGGATATGCCAACGCGCGGCCCTCTGAAACCGCGGTGATACTGCGCAATTCCCATCTCCGGTTTGGCTCGACCAAGCCGGCTTGGCTCACGATCAATGGGACCTTCGCGTCGGCGTGCGGCTGGCTCCAGGCGGACGACTTCGGGATCTGGAATGGCAGAGATGGCCACCCCAGGGTCCGATCCGCAATCTGGATGGATGGCGTTACGGATGCCCCATCACCTGAGCTCTACGACGAGCCGGCTCACGGCGCCTACGTGGAAGCGACCACGGATGCCTTAGCCGAACTGGAAGCAACCGTGGGCCAACTCCTGGCTATCGAGTCAGTCGAGCGAGACGCACGACCAGACCGTCGTCCAATTCGTAAGTCGGCGCGACGCTTCTGGGATTGGCGCTCCTTGATGTGACACCTCAGGCCTCCGCGAGCTTTCTGTCGATTGCCACTCGCATTTCGCCCACATCGCAACCCGGTCGACTCGCGAGGAAGGCAAGCCGAGGCTTAGGACCTGGACAGCCTGGCGAGGATGGATTGAGGCACCACGATCAGGCACTTGGGAACCACCGGTTCAAATCCTCTCGCCCCGACCATTCGAGTAGGTTGCGCCTACCCGTCCGCTCGGGATGGTCATCAGCCATCGTCCTCGTGTCCTGTGGGCTCCGCGTCGGTCGGGGGGACGCAGGCCGTCGAGTGCGGTCTGGGGGATGGCGCGAGGTAGCGGGTGTCGCCAATCGGCAGTCATGAGTCGAAGCGCCACCGCGTGGCGCCGCCCGGCTTAACAGTTAGCACGCCGAAGACCGTGGACGGCGTGACCGCGTAAAGGTTCCATGGCGGAGGGCCGGCGCTCGGCGCGCTGAATTCGTGTGTGAAGGCCCCATCTTTGACGGTGGCCGGCCAGCCCTGGTCGGCGTAGCGTTTCGCGAGTCGCTCGAGGGTGCTGTTGTCCGTCACTCGTTCAGCCATGCCCTCGACGACGAGGTCGATGCCCGTCAGGGACATTGAGATGACGCAGTTGGCGTTCTGGGAGAGGTTCTGGCTCTTGCGAGTCGCGGCGCCACTCACGAAGTAGATCTTGCCGCTATCCCAGATTGCGCCAACCGCCGCGACATGTGGACGGCCGTCCGGGCGGGTCGTGGCAAGGAATGGTGTCTGGGCCTTGGGTTCGGCCGACTCGAGTGCCTTCAGCGCCCGCGACCACGGGATAGGATCGAGGCCGTAAAGATCGGCGAGGTTCTTCTGGTTCATGTCAGTGCCCCCCAAATGAGGTCCGCCCTTGTCGCCTCCAAGTATTGGGCCCAGGGCCGTCCTGGGCCTATGGACCGACCCACCGCGGGGGCGCCTGGTATCAGGGCCGACTGGCTCACGAGGTGCAATGGACCTTCACCGTAGCGGACCCGGACCTCGGTGTGTGCACATGGTTCGGACTGCGGCACTCACGTTCAGTATTGGTGGCGATCCCGGGGCGGCCTTAGCCGCCGTCCATCCGAGAGCGCCCTCCTTGCCATTCCCAGCTTATAGCGCACCGTGGGCTTGCGGCAAGATACGGGTCGTGCTGTAGCATCGCCGGCCGGATGCCAGAACCCAGGAGAGAACGGATGGCCCGCTACGTATTGGGTTTCCAGGAGATCGACCAGACGCAGGTCGCGGTCGTTGGCGGCAAGGGCGCGAACCTGGGGGAGCTTTCGCGGATCGAAGGCATCCGCGTGCCGGCCGGCTTCTGCGTAACGACAGACGCCTTCGGGCGGATCATGGCGGAAGCGTCGATCGACGATCGGCTCGATCGGCTGTCGGGACTGAAGCCGGACGACCGGGAGGCGATCCGCGCGCTCAGCGCGGAAATCCGCCGGTCAATCGAAGGGATCGCCCTCCCCGACGATCTAGCGGCAGCGATCACCAGCCCGCTCGCCCGCCTCGGCGAGCAAGCCGCCTACGCCGTCCGATCCGGCGCGACGGCGGAGGACTCGCCGACGGCCTCCTTCGCCGGCCAGCAGGACACCTACCTGAACGTTGTGGGGCCGGCCGCCATCCTCGAGCACGTCAGTCGGTGCTGGGCCTCGCTCTTCAGCGAGCGGGCCGTGACCTACCGCCTGCGGAACGGCTTCGATCACCGGAAGGTCCGCATGGCTGTGGTCGTGCAGCACATGGTCTCCTCGCAGGCGGCCGGCATCCTGTTCACGGCCGACCCCGTCACGGGCAACCGGAAGGTCGCCTCCGTGGAGGCCAGCTTCGGCCTGGGCGAGGCCCTGGTTTCCGGCCTGGTGAACGCGGACGTCTACAAGGTGCGGGACGGCGAGCTCGTCGCCAAGTCGGTCGCCACTAAGACGCTTGCGATCCAAGCCTCGCCCGCAGGCGGAACACCGGAACAGGCGATCGAGCCCGAGCGGCAGGCGCAGCCAGCGCTGACGGATGCGCAGGTCGTGCGGCTCGCGCAGCTGGGCCGGCGGATCGAAGCACGGGAGTATGGCTTGCCGGCCGTCGTGGGGGTGGAGCATGCCACCCGGCTGATCCGGGACGGGCAGCGGATCCGCGTGCACGGAACGGACGGGTACGTCGAGATCCTGCCCTAACTGGGCCGGGCTCAGCTGGTCCTACCGTGGCGGCACGCATCGGAGCGAGGCCAAAAGAGGTCGGCTTGGCGTGGCAGCTCGCGCACTCACCCTATGCCAGGGAAAGCGATCCGCCACGCGGGACGTCTACACATAACCGGAGGGAAGGCTCCAGTTCCTGCTATACGCTTTCGTCACCAAACCGGAGCCGTTACTCCACTTAGCGAGAGGAACTCATGAAGGCTTACGCCCTGACTGCCGCCGACAAGCCAGCCGCCCTCGTCGACCTCCCCGACCCCGAGCTGCCCGCCGACGGCGTGCTGATCCGCGTGCGCGCGGCGAGCGTGAACGGCATCGACCTGTTCGAGGCGAACGGGTACCTCGTACCGATGATCCCGCACGACTTCCCGGTGGTCGTCGGGCGCGACGCGGCCGGCGTCGTTGAGGCCGTCGGCTCCGGGCGAACGGACGTGGCGGTCGGCGACGAGGTGATCGCCTTCGTCCCCGCGATGCCGCCGCTCCACGTGGGCACCTGGGCGGAGATCCTGGCCGCCGGTCCGCAGGTCGTGCTGACGCCCAAGCCCACGGGCCTCTCGTTCGAGGCCGCGGCGGCCATCCCGCTCGCGGGCGCCACCGCGCTCGACTCCGTGGACGCGGCCGCGGTCAGCGCCGGGGACACCGTGCTCATCATCGGAGCCACCGGCGGGGTGGGCTCGATCGCCGTCCAGCTCGCCGCCGCTCGCGGCGTGACGGTGATCGGGACCGCCCGGGATGGCGACGACGCAGCCTTCGTCCGCTCTCTCGGCGCGACCGAGACGATCGACTATAGCGCGGTTGACGTCGCGGCCGCCGTCGCGGCACGCTTCCCCGGCGGGGTCGATGTCCTCCTCGACTTCATCAACCGCGGCGAGGCGTTCGGGCCGATGGCCTCGCTCGTTCACGACGGCGGCCGCATCGCCACGACAATGGGCGCCGCCGACGCCGACGTGCTCGCCGCCCGCGGCGTTGCCGCGACCAACGTCATGGGCAGCCCGACACCTGAGAAGGTCGCTGATCTGGCGGCCCGGGCGGCGGCCGGCACCCTCCGCATCGAGGTCCAGCAGGCCTTCGTGCTGGGGGACGCCGCGTCCGCGCTCGGTGCGTTCGCGGCCGGGACGAGAGGCAAGCTCGTCCTGACCTTCGAGTAGGCCTGCCTGCGATGGACGGGACGATCGGCGGGGACGCGGTCGAATTGGTCGCCGCCGCGCTCCGCTCGCACAGCATCGAGGCGACCGTCACCGAGACGGGACCCGAGGCTCGGGACGTCGTTCTGGGCCTCGTCCCCGTAGGCGCTGAGGTCCACTCGGGCAAGTCCAAAACGCTCGAGGACCTCGGTCTCTACTCAGAGATCATGGAGTCCGGCCGCTACGACGCCATCCGCCCGCGGATGATGGCGATGGACCGGGCGACGCAGGGTCGCGAGATCCGCAAGCTGACCTCCGCGCCGGACTTCATGCTCGGCAGCGTTGCCGCCGTCACCGCCGACGGGACGCTCGTCGCGGCATCGGCGACCGGCAGCCAGCTCGGGGCGTACGCCTCGGGCGCCGGCCGGGTGATCCTGGTCGTCGGCAGCCAGAAGATCGTTCCCGACCTCGACGCGGCCATGCGGCGGATCCGGGAGATCGTGACGCCCTGGGAGATGGACCGGGTCCGCGAGCGGATGGGCGTCGACACGGCCCTCGAGAAAGTGCTGCTGATCCTCGGCGAGTGGCGGCCCGGCCGCACAACGGTCGTGCTCGTCCGCGAGCCCGTCGGTATCTGAGAAGGGACAGACATGGGCGCAAACCTACTGCTCTGGATCGGGCAGATCCTGCTCGCATTGGCCTTCCTGGTGGACGGCTACATCCACACCATCGGGTTCGATCGATCGTCGGTCCAACCAGGGATGACCTGGCTTGCGGACGTTGGTCGTGACCGCATGCGGATCATCGGTGGACTTGAGACCCTGGGCGCGATCGGCCTCATCCTGCCGGCCGTCACGGGGATCCTGCCGTGGCTCACGCCGGTCGCCGCCTCGTGTCTCGCGATGGTCATGGTGCTCGCGGCCGCCTTCCACCTGCGACGGGCCGGCGAGGGACAGAACATCGTGCTCAACGTGATCCTGTTCGCCATAGCCGTCCTGGTCGCCTACGGCCGGTTCGTCGTTGCCCCGTTCTGACCGGCAGACGATCGCCACTGCCATGACACTCCGACGAGACGCCGCACGCAACCGCGACAAGCTGGTCGAGGCGGCCCAGGCCGCTTTCGCCGAGCAGGGACTGCAGGTCCCGCTCGATGTCGTTGCCGAGCGTGCCTGTGTCGGGATCGGGACGCTGTACCGTCGCTTCCCGACCCGTGACGCGCTGATCGCGGCAGCCTTCGTGGACCGCGTGGCGGAGTACGCGAGGGTTGCAGAAGCAGCTCGAGACGACCCCGACTCGTGGGCAGGGTTCGCGGTGTTCATTGCGCACATCTGCGATATGCAGGTCGCCGACCGCGGCCTCGGGGACGTGCTGACTCGGACGTTCCCCTCCGCGCCCGGGCTGGCGGAGCAACGTGACCGCGCTCACGCGTCGGTGGTACGCCTTATCGAACGGGCGAAGCTGGCGGGCAAGCTGCGCGCCGATGTCACGCCCGAAGACGTGCCGCTGCTCCTGATGGCGAACGCCGGCGTCGTCGAGGCGGCCGGCGACGGCGCAGCGGCAGCCTCGCGACGGCTCGTCGGGCTGATGCTCGCGGGCTTCTGCGCCACGGGCGCCGATCACATCGCACCGCCGATCGAGCCCAGGGCGATGTACCGGGCCTTGCGTCGCGCCGGGCGAACGGATGGTTCCAGGGGCTGAGCGAGGCGGACCGGCCGGCACCCCCACCCACCCATCCGGCCGCATCGCCACGAGAATTGCCGGCTTGAGTCGCGAGAGTCGACCTCCACTGCCTTCGGGGAAGTCGCCGAAAGCGCTACCCGACTTGAGCCAGGATGCGACGAAGTTATGCCCTCAAGCCGTCTTCCAGACCCGACCAACGTAGCTCGGCATGTTCGCGACCGGGATCAGCAAAGAATGCGACGGTGTGTCGGCCCTAATCCTCTCGCCCCGACCATTCAGGTAGGTTCCGCCTACCCATCGCTGATGCCACGCTCGCGCTCTCCCGTGTCGCCTGCAAGCGGAGCGAGCCTCCAGCAGCTGTCGCCGGGATCGATGCTAAACCGCCCGACCTGAATGTCCCGATTCGGCTACTCGACGCCCGTTCGTGGCGGTCGGAAATCACGGGCATCACGACGTGTGTGACAACCGCCGGAACTAAGCTAGCGCTTTTCGATATACGCCCGTGGCCCACCACAGCGACAACGCCGTGAGCACGCCCAGCGCACCGAACGCGGTGACGACGGTGCCGTTCACGATCGAGCCGTTGGCCAGGACTCGCGAAGCCTCGACCGCGTAGTACATCGGATCGATGTGCGCCAGCACGACCATCCACGACGGCGCCAGGGAGAGTGGGAGCAGTATCCCCGAGAGCAGCATCAGGGGCAGCTGCAGCCCGGTCACGACCGCGGCGAGGCTGCCGATCTGCCGAAGCTTGATCCCGAGTGCTCCCGAGATCGCGGAGACCATCGCGGTGATCAGGGAGGCGATAGCCAGAAGAACCACCGTCCCGGCCGGGTTCGGATGGAAGCCGAGAGGAATCGCAACGAAGATCACGAGCAGGGCAGGAATGATCAGCCAGACCACGTCACGCAAGACCGTGCCCAGCAACAGCGCGAAGCGGCTGGCTGGAGAAACGGTGAGTCGTTCGAGCACGCCCGTGTCCACCTCGATAATCGTGACCCACCCAGCGCCCATTCCCGAGCCGAAGGCCATCAGGACGATGATGCCCGGCACGAATACGTCGAGCACGCTCTTCCCGGCAAAACCCGGGCCGCCGGCGAGGGCTTGGAGCAGCGGGGCAAACAGGGCCAGATAGAGGAGCGGGCTCGATAGCCCGGCAATGATCCAGACCGGCTGGCGCATGAGCTCAAGCATCTTTCGGCGAAAGAGCAGCTGGGTTTCGACGGCAAAACTCATCGGACGGTCTCCGCGTTGTTCTGGCCGGCATCGCGCAGCGAGCGGCCCGTTTCCTGGAGGAAGACGTCGTCGAGCGACGCCTCCGAGAGCGAGAGAGCCGCCAGCGGCACGTCTCGGGTCTCGAGCAGTTGAGCCACCGCAGCGACCGCGGCGACCGCGGCACGGCCGTCGGAGGTCCGAAGGCGGAGTGCTTCGCCATCGAGCCAGGCCCCGGAGATCGGCGCCAGGTTTGCCAGCGCCGCGCGGAGGTCTTCGAGTTCGGACGCAGGCAAAGCCGTCCGCACGACGAATGTGCCGCCACCGACGCGTCTCTTGAGCTCGAGCAGCGTATCCTCGGCCACGACTTTGCCGTGATCCATGATGGCCACACGGTTCGCGAGGGCGTCTGCCTCTTCGAGGTAGTGGGTGGTCAGGAAGATAGTGGTGCCGGCCTCGTTCAGGCCGCGCAGCTGGTCCCAGAGGTTGGCTCGGTTCTGCGGATCGAGGCCAGTCGAGGGTTCGTCGAGGAAGAGAATTTCGGGTTTGTGCATGATGCCGAGCGCGACTTCGAGGCGCCGCCGCTGACCGCCGGAGTAGGTGCGCGCCGGGCGATCGGCGAATTCGCCGAGTGCCAGGAGGTCGATCAGCTCGCTCGCCCGCCGCGACGCGTCGGATCCCGAGGCCCCGTAGAGCCGGCCCTGCAGGAGCAGGTTCTCGCGGCCCGTGGCCGGGAGGTCGGCGCCGCCAAGCTGGCCCACGTAGCCGATGCGCCGGCGGACTTCCTTGGGCTTGCGGCGGACGTCGATGCCGGCCACCATGGCTTCGCCGCTGTCGATGGGCACGAGTGTCGCCAGCATCCGCAAGGTCGTGGTCTTGCCGGCGCCGTTAGGTCCGAGGAGGCCGAAGATCTCGCCGCGCCCAACCTCGAGGTTCAGCCCGCTGACCGCCTCGATCGACTTGCGCCCGACTGAAAACGACTTCCTCAAATCCCTGATTGAGACCGTACCGGTCGCGGCCTGTCTTGTCTGCATGTAGTTGACTCCTGCGGAGTACCCCAGCTATCGTCCACCTAACGGCGTTATGGTTCTTGCTGGCACTATAACCCTATCGGTGTTAGGCTTGCAACAGGAAGTTCGAATCAGGGCAGGTGGAACTCGAGATGGCAGGCGGCGGGGAGAAAGATCAAGGGCTGAGTCGCGGTCGGTTGACGGCGGCCGGTCTGGAGGTCCTTCAGAAACAGGGGCTCGAAGGACTCACGATGCGCAGCCTCGCGGACCGGCTGGGCGTGAAGGCGGCGTCTCTGTACTGGCACGTCCGCGACCGCCGGGAGCTGGTCGAGTTGCTGGCAACCTCGCTGCTGGCGCAAGTCGAGCCCAGCGCCCAGGATGGCGCTGCCACCGGGGACGAGAGCTGGCGTTCCGAAGTGGTGGCCGCCGCCACGAGCCTCAGCTCGATGCTCCAGCGTCACCGCGACGCAAGCCGGCTGCTCCTCGAAGTGCCGGCCGCGGTCGAGGAGAGCGAGGTCTTCATCCGACTGCGGCGGATCCTCGAAGGCGCCGGCCTGGCGCCGGCCCACGCGGTCGAGGCTGCCCGCATGATCGCCTTCCACGCCATCCTCGACAGCGGCCGCGCCGTCGCAGCCGGCCCAGGTTTGCCCGCTGCGGCCAGGCCGGCGGTACTGATCGTCGATACCGGTACACGGGGTGTAACCGTCAGTGCGTCCTCCGGCGGCGATGAGTTGGCCACGGCCCGGCGCGAGGAAACCGCTCCGGCGGGGATCTCCGTCGTCGGCGATACGGTGACCGTACGCCGCTTGCGCGGCATCGGTCGGGCGGATGTGGAGTTGAACCCCGGGCGGGCCTGGACCGTGCACGTCAAGGGCAACACACTGAGCACGAAGCTCGACCTGTCCGGCCTGGACGTTCGCGAGCTATACGTCGATGGCGGCGCCTCGCGACTGGACTGCATCCTGCCGCAGCCACGCGGCGTCGTCCCGGTTCATCTCAGCGGCGGGGTCGTGGGCGCAAGGCTGCACCGGCCGGCCAGTGCCGCGGTCCACGCCGAGGTCAGCCCAGGGGCGATGCGCGTCCACCTGGACCGGCGCTCAATCCTGATGGCGGCCACCGAGACACACTGGGGCAGCGGCGGCGGAGCGGCCGCGCCAGATCGCTACGAGATAGAGATTTCGGCAGGCGCCATCCAAGTGACCCTCGACGACGATGTGCCGCCGGCCGCGATAGCCCCGGCCGCTGCGGACGACGCCGGTTTGCGAGGACCGCTCGCAGCGCCGGCTCCCTCTCTGGCGATTGCCTCGGCTGAGGGCAGCTCGTTCGCACTCGAGTTGATGCTGGACGGCGTAGAGCGAGCGATCTCGCTCCGCGGCCGTCCAGTCTGAGGCGCGTCGTTGACCGACGTTGAACCGAGACTGCGGAAAGATACCGCTGTCCTTCTCATTGGACGGGCACGATTCCTCATCCCGCAGCCGCCTTAATCCAGCGGTTGGAAGGAACGCCCTTAAGCCGCCTTCCAGACCCAACCAACGTGGCTCGGGTATGTTCGCGACCGGGATCAGCAACGATGGCGACGGCGTGTCGGCTCTAATCCTCTCGCCCAGACCGTGAACAGCCGTTCTAATGCAGGGCCTCCCTGTCGCTCGATTCCACGCCTGCCATCCCCTGTTTTCGCTGTCAGCGGCGACGCCTGTACGACGCTGCATGATCGGCCGGCATGCTTGGCCCTGGAATCTGACGCGTAAGATCGTACCGCCGGGCGGTTCCTGACCTGTCCCACGCCTCTTGGTGTCGCCCGGTTAGCAGGATGAAGGCGTAGGAGTTCACGAGGTGCCGAGCGTCATGAACCGAAGAGGCGTTTGCTACGACGTCGGCCATGTCATGACCATCAACTGGCGCCCGGTCTTCGACATGGCGGTGGTCCACCGCGAACTGGAGATCATCCAGCGCGATCTCCACTGCAATGCCGTGCGTATCGGTGGGCGCGACCTAAAACGGGTGATCAAGGCGTCCGAGGACGCCCTGGCCCAGGGCCTCGAAGTCTGGTTCTCGCCCGTGCTCTGGGACAAGAGCCCCGACCGGACGCTTGCCTACATCATTGAAGCCGCGAAGGCGGCCGAGAAGCTGCGCCTCCGCTGGCCCGATCGAGTCGTGTTCGTCGTCGGTCAGGAGCTGACCCTCTTCATGCAAGGGATCGTGCCGGGCAAGAATCTCGTCGCTCGGATGCGGAACCCGTCGCTCGGGGAAGGCATAAAGACCGGGGCGCATAACGCGCCGCTCAACGCATTCCTCGGCCGTGCGGTCGAGGCTGTCCGGCGCGTCTACCACGGTCCGCTCAGCTATGCGGCTGTGATCTGGGAAGCGGTCGTCTGGAGTCGCTTCGACATCATCGGCGTCGACCACTACCGAGACCCCCGCATCAACGATCGCTACGTCGAGATGCTCGCGCCCCTCTTTGCGGTCGGGAAACCGGTGGTCGCGACCGAGTTCGGTCTGGGCACATACGTCGGCGCCGACAAGGCCGGCGGAGTAATGAACCTCGGCACCATGGTCGACTTCACGCTGGGCCTTCACTCCCTACCGCTCGTCGGGCGGCTTGTGCGACCGCGACTCAACGGCGTCTACGTGCGCGATGAGGAACTCCAGGCCCGGGAACTTTCGGAGACCCTCGCGAGCCTGGATGCGGCTGGGGTCGACGGCGCCTTCGTCAGCACATTCTTGTCCGCGATCCATCCCTACGACGAGGACCCTCGATACGATCTCGACATGGCCGCCTCAACCTTGGTCAAGACCTTGGGCAGAGGGAGGCACGGAACGACATATCCGGACATGCCTTGGGAGCCAAAAGCGTCATTCCGGGCGGTCAGCGACTACTACTCGCGCCACGACTAGGCCCATTGCGCATGGCCACCTAGTAGCCGGCAAGCTCGTTCCCCCTCGCAAGGGACGCTCGCACCTTCACCCGTATAGTGTCGGCCCGACTCCTCTCGCCCCGACCATATCCAACAGATGCCGTGAACCGAGACTCGCGCCGCGGCGCGGCCGACGGCCTCCGCGAGCAGCTCCGCCGTCGCCCACCCCGTCGGCGCGGCTTCCGGACCGTCTGGTCCGTCCGAGCCGGACGACCGCGTGGACGTGGACGACGCCACGCGATCAACCTAGCGCGGGCACCGTTCCGCTTGTGACGAGTTTCTCTACTGCATCAAGGCCGACATAACGGCTAGCCGCCCCGAGAGGTCGACGTTTCGGCCGGGGCGACTCAACTCTCGGATTGTTGGTCGGGCGTCCCTACCCCGCGTTGAAGATCTTCGCGGATATGCCAACAAAGATGTCCCCCGGGTCCGCGCTCTCCTGGTTGCTCAGGATGATGACCGTGACATCGTCGACTGGATAGCGCCCCTCAATCGATACGAAGCCCGAGATCTCACCGTCATGGTAGATGATCGGCCGTCCGGAGAGGGTCCCGATCACGAAGCCATAACCGTAGCCGGACGAAGGATCGCCGCCGGGGAAGGCCGCCTGGGGGGCGAACATTTCGGCACGGGACGCGGCGGGCAGGAGCGCATCCGTCGTGAGCGCCTGCTCCCATCGGTTCATGTCTTCGACCGTGGAATACAAGGCTCCGGCCGCGTATGGAATCGACGGGTCCATTGGCACGGCCGGCGTCGCAGTTTCATCGCTATACCCAATCGCCAGGCCGTTCGAGTTGTGGTTGTAGCCGGTGTCGCTCAGATTCAGAGGCGTGAGGATGTTCTTCTGCAGGAATGCTTCGTAGCTCAGACCCGACACCTGCTCGATGATGTAGCCCAGCAGGATGTAGCCGGAGTTGCTGTACGCCCACGTCGTGCCGGGCGCGAAGTCCAGCGGTAGATCCCGAAAGTGGGCGATGATCTGGAGAGGAGTCGAGGGCTGGCCTTCGTAATCGACGAAGTCGGGCTGCGCCAGATAGTCGGGGATGCCGGACGTGTGCGTCAGGAGCTCCTTGATCGTAATGACACCCCAGGCAGTCGGACAGTCGGGGATGTACCTGCAGATGAGGTCGCTGACCTTGAGCTTGCCCTGAACCTCGAGCAGCAGGATGGCCGCGGCCGTGAACTGCTTGGTCATGGAGCCGATGGCAAACCTGGTCTGCGGGCCGTTCGGGGTCTTCTGGGCGCGGTCGGCAAAGCCGTAACCCTTGCTCAGGAGCACGTGTCCGTGTTGGGAGATCAGCACCGAGCCGCTGAAGATCTCCTGCGAAGTCATGTTTTCGAGCATGGCGTCGACGGCCGATAGGGCGTCCGGCGAGATGGCGGTCGAAGTCGGCGAGATTCCGGTCGAAGGCACAAGGCTCGCGGCCGATGACGTCGAAGTCGGCGAGGCTCCGGTCGAAGGCACAAGGCTCGCGGCCGATGAGGTCGAAGTCGGCGAGGCTCCGGTCGAAGGCACAAGGCTCGCGGCCGATGAGGCCGAAGTCGGCGTCACCTTTGGCGGAGCCGTCGGGGCACAGGCGGAGACGATCAGGAAGATTCCGCAGACTGCCAGCAGTGCACGTTGATGTCGCATTGGGCGCTCCCTCGGGTACGGTCGGCAATGGAAGTCGCCACGACGGGGTGACGGGTTCGTTGGAGCCCGACTCCAGGTCCGCGCAGCCGGTCCGCGTCGTGTGAGCGGCCTACAAGCACCCTGTCATCGTTGCCCCGCCAGGTAGACTCGCGGTTCGGCGTCGAGGTTCGGTCCGCTCGTCACCGGTCTCCGAATTGACCTGGACCAAGTATTGAGCCATATCTGCCGTCGGGCCAACGGGCCCGTGCGCCGAGGAGACGCGCGGTCTTGCGGGTCACGTCAGGCAGATTGCCCATCTCCAGGGGTGCTACCCGAGCCGTGATGGCGTCCCTGGCCGCCATGACTCCCGCGCGACTGCGGGATGACCGATCCAGCCGACGAGCACCGCACACACCACCTTCAATTGGCGCTTGTGCCGACGTTCGACGGCGTTGCGGGGCACGCGATCGTCGGTCCATTCGGGTCCGACATCCGACGAAACCGGTCCGTCGGGACGCGGAGAGGTTGCCCTTCTCGACCAGGAACGCGTAGCGGGCTTGGTCCTATGTCGCTGGGTCGCCGCGGGTCGGGGCGGGGAGTGGTTGAGGGTCATCGTGGGCGTCCTCGGGTGCGAGATGGTCGCCCACATGACTCACTCGGCCAGCCCCTGAAGGCAAGACTATCGCGTGAGTGGGGTGGGGTCCGTCGCAATGCGGCACACCCGGACCCATCATCAGGAGGCCAGCCCCGAAAGCCCGGTGCCAATACGCGCTCGCCGGCCGGCGTCAGGCTGGTGGGTGCAAGGCCTGACCCACCGGGGAGCCGACCAGCAAGTCGCGCTCGATCTGGAGACGCATGCGGTACAGGACTTCCCACTCCGCGTAGTCGACATCGAGAGTTGCGAGCGTGGTGTCGGTCGCGCGCAGCTCTTCAATCAGCCTGTCGAAACGCCGGGTTCGACCCTCCTCGCGCGTCCTGCCTCGGGCTCGGACAATCTCATCCAGGCGGTCTTCGACCGCCTGCGCCTCTTTGGAGGTCGTCAGGTACGCGGCGGTCGCGGTCAGCCGAGTCGCGATCGCGGCGCGGGCACGAGCCACGGCCTCCTTCTGGCCTGAGACCGCGATGTCTGAGGGGTACAGCTCGACCTCCAGGACGGGTGAGTAGAGCGTCGTCAACTGGTGCGGGACGAGTGCCCGCACGCCGCCGCCGGCGACGCGTGCGACCAGCCGCCCGGGAACGGCGAGGATCGCCGCCGCCGGCCGGCGCTCGACCGTTAAGCCCGCCTCGCTCAGGGCCGCCTCGAGATCGTCGACCATGATCTCGTAGCCGCCGGCGTGCACCACAATCGGGATGTGGGCGTCCGCCCGTCGACGGGCGAGAGTCCGGCACTTGCGCACGACTCCAACGATGGCCAGCAGGATGAACGTGAACGCGAGTAGCAAGGCGATCGGGTAGCCGCGCAACACCTGCCTAGCCGCCGCGAGGCCGGTGGGCCGCGTCCCGACGTCGACGATGAACAGCCCTCCGAGACCGACGAGGAGCGGCACCACGAGCGCCCCGATCAGCATCGCCAGGCGCACCCAGTTCTGGTCGACGAACCCGGGCAGCGGCAGCGCCGTCAGCAGGAAGGTTCCTACGTTGGGCAGGATGGTGCCGAGCAGCAATACCAACCACGCGAGCGAGCCCAGCGCGATCAGCGACAGGAGCAGCTGCTTCTGGCGGGGGACGCGTCCGAAGAGCAGCGTGCTGGCCCAGCCCAGAGCCGTCGTCAGGACGCGGCCCGCCTGCCTCCCGATGGCCGCGAATAGCGCAGCTAGAACGGCCATGCTTCAGCGCCAGCCGACTGCTGGCGGCCGAGGCGGGCGCCACTCGTTGATCATGTAGTCGCGTACTGGGACGCGACTCGTTAGGTATGGGATCGGCCGTCGCCAGATGGCGCGACTGTCAGCGACGGTAGAGGCTGAACCCGCCGCCGAAGAGGAGAATGAGGATCACGATGATTAGCAGGAGTTCCATGGGGGACCTTCTTTCAGCCTCAGCTTGCTCGCCTTCACTCGACGGTACGAGGATGGAAACCCCATTCGCTGAGCTTTGCCGCCCTCCCGTCCCGACACGATGACCTGAGGCTGTTTCGCGCGTAGCGAGATCGGGCAACCCTTCTAGCTCAAGCATCAACTTCACGGGCTCGGGACGGGGGTTCCGCGAAAGGCTCTCGCGGCGGCGACCTCTATGGGCGTGCAGCTGCAGGGGATCTATTCGGTCAGCATCGCGTCGGACACGAATTACGCCTACACAACGCCAGGTTGCCCGGTCCTGCCGATCACCCCCGGCAAGAGTGGCGCCACCGCTTCGGCCGGGAGCGCGCCCGCCAGCCCGCCGATCGCCTGCCCCCTGACTACGGAAGCTACGCTTACGTCGGCCCAGCTGGTTGTGACGCTGATCGTGGCCTACAAGTATGCGTAGGCGGGAAGCCCGCCGGGGCGAGTCCTACCTCAACCTCCCTCGGCCTGCTACTTGAGATGTAGGTCGACGCCCAATAGGACGAGGGGCCACAGCAGCACGGCGAGGACTGCCGAGACGATCGGCATCACTGCGTCGAGATGCGTCAAGAACGCGTGACTCGACGCGACGACGAGGCCTATGAGGAGATAGATGACGCTGACGAGGGACGAAAAGGGATCGGATCTCATGCCCATTCTCCCAGCTGTGCGCGCGATCGGGTTTGGGGCTCGGCCAACATGGGCAGAGTCGGAACCCGTCCACCTTGAGCCTGACCCAACCTGAGCACCGCCTATGAGGATGAAGACCCTCAGACCGGCCTGAAATCGATCGGTGGCCGTCCAGGATGTCCCTCGATCGCCTTGATCCGTGCATAGAGCGGTGTGAGATCGAGACGCTCCACTAAGGCCGACACGATGGCGAGCCTTATGGTCGGGGCCGAGCAGACCATCGAGATCGACAGGGCGAAGCTCCAGCTGGCCCCGGTTCGGGAGCTGGAGACGAGTTACCCGGGGCCCTCGTCATGCTCACCTGGTTCTGCGGGTGGAAGCGCAAAGAAGGTCTCGTCCGTGCCGAGAATCGTAGCTGCGACGAGCCCGGCTGGGAATCTCTGACGCCGAGAAGTTCACAAGCTCTCAGCCTCTCCGCCCTGGCTCCCCTGCTGGACGTCACTGGACTGAGAGCCAAGCGCCGCAAGCGAATCGATGGCGGCTTGGCGCACGTTCAAGTCCCGGTCTCTCATGGCGACACTTAGGGACTCGGCGGCACGGGGGTCTGGAATGTGGCCGAGAGCCTCGGCGACAGTCGCGCGCACGCTCCAGCTCGCGTCCTTGAGAGCAGCCGTGAGGGGCTCCAGGGCACTGGCATCGCCAATTCGGCCCAGAGCCTCCGCAGCGGCCCGGCGCACGCCCGAGCTCTGGTCTTTGAGGAGGGCCATGAGCGGCCCTACGGCGCCCGCATCGCCGATCTGGCCCAGAGCCTCGGCAGCGGCCTGGCGCACGCTCGAGGTGTCATCTTGAAGAGCGGCAACGAGGCGTGCAACGGCGCTGACATCGCCGATCTGGCCCAGAGCCTCGGCGGCGTCCCGGCGCACCCGCCAATGGCCCGGATACTCCAGCGCCTTGCGCAGCCCTGGGGCGTCTCCGTTTGCTTTGAACTTCTCGACGTTGGGCGGTCCGAACAGCGGCAAATGCCAATCCTCCGCGGGTAGTCTGACACGGACCGGGCGCGCCTGGAGCTAACCGTCAGCTCCGAGCTGGAGAGAACGGCCGGCGCCGGTGTGGTCGAACGCGTGACCAAGCGGCGAGGGAGCACGTGCGCGCTCGGAACCCGCATGAGCGATCGGTTTCCAAGCGGTGGGGCCGCTCGGCCGACTCTGGGGCAACTCCGTGGGCGTCCACTTCGCCGCGTCTGCCAAGCATCGAGCCGACGCTTGACTGCTGCGAATAGACCGATCGGAGTTTGTGAGGGAGGGGCGGTGTGGCTACCGAATCGCTCGACATCTCTGCGACGAGTCCACGGCCGTGCCCGGCTGCGCGACCGATCCAATGGCTCGACTTCAAACGAGCGGGAGGGTTCTCATCCTCGCGGCCGGCGCCCGATCCAGCCCAGACTCAAGGAACAGCATGTGGATTTGCCCCTGACCTGGGCAAGAACGTCGTTGAGGAGTACCGAGATGACCGATCTGAACACTAAAGGCGCTACCAACAAGGCTAAGGGCCAGATCGAGGAGGGGCTTGGTAAGTTGACCGGCGACAGGCACGAGGAGGCCAAGGGCAAGGCCAAGCAGGTCCAAGGCAGCGCCCAGCAGGGCTTGGGCGACATCCAGAACGCCGTCCGACGGCCCTGACCCTCTGACGATCGCATGACTTCGACAGGCGAGAATCGGCAAGCCAGCACAAAAGCATGATGGAGAACCCAGTGACAGATGGCGTGGATCTTGTCGTCATCGGCTACCCCGATGAGGCCACCGCGGAGAAGGCGTATGAGGTCGTGGTCCAGCTCCAGCACGACCTGATCATGCAGGTCGCGGGGGCGGCCGTCGTGGCCAAGGACGCCGACGGCAAGGCCAAGATGGTGACCAAGACCGGAGCGACCAGCTCAGGCGCCTTCATGGGCAGCTTCTTCGGCCTGCTCTTCGGCCTCCTCTTTCTGGTCCCCGTGGGCGGCCTGATCATCGGCGGAATCCTCGGCGCAGTCATGGGCACCCTGACCGGTTGGGGCATCAAGGACGACTTCCGCCAGCGGTCGCAGGATGTCCTCAAGCCAGGTACCGCAGCGCTCGTCCTCTTTGTCAAGAAGTGGACCGAGGACAAGGCCCTGGCCGCCCTGGCCCCGCTCGGTGGCGAGGTCCTCAAGACTTCCCTCTCCGATGAGGCCACCAAGGAGATCAACGCCGCCCTTGAGGCCGACTAGGACCGGGGCGGCGATACCGATGCGACCGTCGCATCGTGTTCAGGAGGCTGCGCTCATGACCGTCAAGAAGACAGCGGTCCATCGCGACCACGCCAGGAAGGTGCCTACGCTCAGCAGACTGCGCGACATCGACCGCGCCGTCTCGAGCTCTGATGTAGACATCCGGGGGCGGATGGTCAAGGACAAGAACGGCCTGGACCTTGGCAGGATCCAAGACCTCCTGGTCGACGATGTCAAATGGAAGGTCCGCTTCATGGAAGTCGCTTCAGGTGGAATCTTGGGCTTCGGCGATAGCAAGTCCTTCATCCCCGTCGATGCGATCACGCGGATGACCGCTGACGAGGTCTACATCAGCCACACTCTCGAGCATGTGGCCGGCGCCCCTCGCTACGACCCAGACCTCGTCGCTATCGATGTGAACTACCTCTTGGAGCTGTACCCCTACTACGGATACCCGGGGTCCTTTGGGCTGGTTCCGTCGGCCGGGCTCTAGCTTGCGAAGAGCGACACAACGGCCACCAGCCGATCTGACTCGTGACCACCCAATCCGATCCGGCGATCTTCCATGAGCCCGAGGCCCCCGCGAGGGCGAAGACAGCAGCATCTTCTCAAGCGCACCGGCGGAACGGCGTACGGACTGCACAAGCGTTACGTCTGCGATACGCATCGGGGTAGCCCCAGCAACGTGAGGTAGGAGAGACCTCTGCTAGTGGGCGCTTGGCGGCGTCGTTGTCGAGCTTGCTCGGGCACGCCGCGGAGATGCCCGCCGCCCTGGCCGACGCGCGACGTTACTCCGGCTGGGAGCCACCTCCGACTTCAGTCGAGAGGGAGGGTTTTCATCCTCGCGGCAGGCGCCAGATCCAGCCTAATCTCAAACTGCGGTGGTGGCCGTAGCGTACCCGGCGGTGGGCTTGGTTGCCCCGCTTGACTGAATGCTTGAAGTGGAAAGAGCAAGCCATGACAATCGACAAGATCGACTGGACGGTCGTCACCCAAGAACCCGCGGAAGCCGCGGGTCAGGAAACGGTGCGGACGCACCGCCGTCGCATCACCCCGCTCGCCTTCTTCTTCCCAGGCCTGTTCGCCTTCGCGCTGCTGGCCGTTCCATCATTCATCGCCCCCTCGCCCGCTGCCGCGGCTACGGTGATCGCTCCGACCACGACATGCGGCTTGGGTCTCGGCGACCTCGGCGGTAGGGGCCTGATCTGCGAGGTCACCATCGTCAACACGATCACCGCCGGCGGCGGATCCGCGACGGTCACGGTCCACGAGTGTCTCGGCTCTGCGGGCGCCCCCACTGATGGAAGCGGCGGCGGCGGCTTCTCTTGCTCGACGAAGACGATCGTCCTGAGTGAGCCAGTCACCGCGGTCACTCAGTGCAATAACTCGATCAACGGCGGCGGCGGCACGCTCCGCTGCAGCGTCCTGGTAACGAACAACTTCTACGGCGTCAGCCCCGGTGCGACGGCCGCCTCGGTGAACCAATGCGTCGGTTCCGGCGGGGGCATCACGACCGGCTGTAGCCCCTTCCCGGCCACCACAACCAGTGCTGCGATCACCCAGTGCAATGGCTCGGCCAATGGCGGGACCCTCGTGCAAATGACCTGCACCGCTGCCGGCACGATGGCCTCGGCCCTCGCCTTTGCGGTCAACCAGTGCAATGGCTCGGCCAACGGCGGTGGATCCCTGGTCATCTGCTCCGCCAGCCTGGTCAACAAAGCCCTCAGCGCGGCTACGCCCAGCCCGACTGCTACTGGGTCGGCTACGTCCAGCCCGACCGCTACTGGGTCGGCTACGTCCAGCCCGACCGCTAGTGGGTCGGCTACGCCGGGACGGACTACGACACCGCCGCCCACCAGCACCGTCAGCAATGGTTCGAGCAATGACTCGACTCCGCCGCTGTTCGCACTACTGATCCTCCTCGTCTCGGGCGGGCTGGGTCTGGCGGTCGTTGAGGCGGAGCGACGGAGGGTCCGGAGCTAGCTCACGTTCCCGCGAATAGGATCCTGATCGTCTGAGTCAGCGTCCAGGCTCGAGGCACGACCACGCTCGCGAGCAGGCGCCTCGAGCACCAAGAAGCCCGCAACTCCGGCCTAGCCGGCGAGGAACCACCACGGCCCTGCTCGGACCGCTTGCCGTCTAGCCGACTATCGTCGTCACGATCAGGCCGACGGCGGCGACGCCCATGACGATCGTCGTGACCCACCCGATGATATTCAGAAGAGGGCCGTTGGTCCGCTGTCCCATCGCCGCGCGATCGTTACAGACGAGCATAACGAGGAAGATCAACGGCACGGCGATAAGGCCGTTCAGCACGGCGCTCAGTACGAGGGCCGTAATGGGATTGATCCCCAGGAAGTTGATCGCCACTCCGACAAGCGTCGCTGCGACGATGACAAGGTAGAACTGCGGCGCCCGAATGAGCTTGTGATCTAGGCCGGATCGCCAGCCGAAAGCCTCGGAAACGCCATACGCCGCTGACCCGGTGAGCACTGGCACTGCCAGCACACCGGCTCCGATGAGCCCGATGGCGAGCAGGAGCGCGGACGCATCGCCGGCCAGCGGACGCAACGCCTGGGCCGCCTCCGTTGCCGATACAACGTCGTGCTTGCCCGCCACGAACAGTGTGGCACCCGTAGTGAGGATGATGAAATACGCCACGATCTCCGAGAAGACCATCCCCGCAATCGTGTCCCACAGTGCGTATTTGAGCTCAAGGCCCGTGGCTCCCTGGCGGTGTCGGAGGACGCGCCGCCCCATGCTGATCTGTTCCTCGACCTCCTGGCTGGCCTGCCAGAAGAAGAGGTAGGGCGAGATCGTGGTGCCGAGCAGGGCGACGAGAATGCCGATGTATGCCGGGTCGAGAGAGATGGTCGGGATCAGAGACCCAAGCAAGACCTTGACTAGGTCGGGCCGTGCAAAGAGGGCCGCTCCGATGTAGGCCAGCAGGGCCAGGGACAGCCACTTGAAGACCCTGTCTATGAGGCGGTAGCCTCCGAAGACCTGAAGGGCGATTATCCCGAAGCTGACCGGCACGACGAAGACGATCGACGGGATCGGCGGCACGAGCAGATTCATAGCCGCCGCTATCGCACCGATGTCCGCGCCGGCGTTCAGGGTGTTAGCAATGACCAGGCCGATCACCGCCGGATAGAGGGCCCGGTGGTAGTGCTCGCGCAGCACGCCCGCCAAACCTTTGCCGGTCACCAGACCGATCTTGGCGCACATGTACTGCACGGCCGTCTGCATCGGCAGCATCGCGATGGTCGTCCAGAGCGTGGCAAAGCCGTACTGGGCGCCAGCCTGAGCGTAGGTCCCGATGCCCGACGGATCGTCGTCAGATGCCCCAGTGATCAGGCCCGGACCAAGGGCCTTGCCGAGGCGCTTTAGTGAGTTCCTCTCGGCCCGTAGCTCGACTGCCTTGGGATCGACAGGCCGGTCGGAGTGCACTCGCGGCTCGCCAGCTCTCGTCGATGCGTTCCGCTCGGGCACCGCGGGATCTCCTCCACTCTGCGCAGGGTAGGCGACCAGCGTGCGCGCAGGCTGCACAAAGGTGCCGCGGATGCTGGGCGGCTCAGGCTTGGGCCAGCATATCTGAAGCTGCGGATGGCCGGCTGTGGCAGAAGGCTGTTGCACGTTGCTCACCCGAGTGGGATCGACGCGCGTGTCGTTCACCCGCCACGAGTACCCGCGGACGGGGGACGGAGCGGGTCCGATGAAGGGGTCATACGGACTATCGGTGCTCCGCTCCGCCGAGAGCCGGTTGACATCCTCGGACTTCGTGGCATCGCCGCGGCGGTCTCCGAGACTCGTCTGGCGCGCCACGTGGGCAGACTCAGCTGACCTAGACACACTGGGGCGGATGGCCTCGCGGCCGGCATTCGGGTTCGCCAGAGGCCCGGGCCACGAACGATCGAGGCCGGCGTGGTAGGACCGAGACGTTCCCGAGGCGGGCATGACGCTGCCATAGAGTCGGAACCGACAGCCTACCGGCTCGAGCGTGGTTCCCGACAACCCAGCCCTTCGAGGGCAGCACCGATACCCTTACTGCTGCCCATGCCGGGCGTGGCAGTGAAGCGCCGGGGGACCGCGAGGCGTCCGGCGCGACAGTGCCAGTTCGAAATCGACTCAGGTGGTTAGCTGGAAGTCGGCCAGGAACGCAGTGACCCCCGCTGTGTCGACCGTCGGTGCGTATGTCCCGTAGACCATGTAGAGGTTGTCGCCGACGAGAACCAATTCTCCCTGGAGCGCGTACGACGCGCCGCTGAGGGTGAAGGCTCGGCCGGCGTGCCCGTTGAGACTGTTATCAGTCTGCGTGCTCAGGGTCAGGTGGTTGGTCGAGTCCATGCCGGTGATGGTGCCGTCATAGATCGCGGCGGCGGCCATTCCCGTCGTCGATCCGGCTGGGTACTGCCACATCGCAACGTTGTAGTCCAGGTCCGTGCTCGCAAGGTACTCCCAGACCGACATCGGGGTGGGTCCCTCCTTGGTCGTTGTTGTCGTCGTTGTCAGATTGGGTTCACCGGGGAACTTGGACGTGAAGCCATCTCCGGGAGGGGCCACGACGATCCAGCCGGCGTCGGCTGGCGCAACGGTTGGCGAGGGTATCGGCGTTGGGGCTGGGGTTGGAGCTGGGGTTGGAGTTGGCGCCGCGGTCTGGGCGGGCGAGGTGCATGCCGAGAACAGGATCGAGCTTCCCAGCACGATCAGGAGTAGACGACGCACTGGAAGATCCCTCTTCGCTGCTCAAATGGAGAGTTGTCTCGGTCCTATGGCCAATGCAAACCGGTGCGGTCAGCAATTCTGGGGGATTGCAGGGCGGTTTGCTCACCGATCCTGCACGGCCGCGGCATTACTGGCTGGCAGTGCACATCTGCGGCCTGCGCCCACGAACCGTCTCGCAGTGTCGGCCATCCGGCCCGCAAAGGGGACCGGAGCCAGCCCATGGCGACCCCGACCGAGGCGGAGAGATCGTCAAGGGCCGAGTCGCGTCAGGGGTGCCTGCGAGCTGCAGGGGCGCCAATCGGGCTGGAGTCTCTATTCCATAGAGTTCGAGACAGCGGGGGTTCTTCCCTGACCGTCTCTACGCGCGTTCTTGACAGAGCGGAGCCCCCGAGCCGAGTTATTCATTCTCGCCACTGCCGAGTAGGGACTGTCGATACGCGGACGGCAGACTCAGCGGCAGCATCAAGCACCCGGCGCTCGGTGAAGTCCGAGATCGGTCTTGGGAGGGCATCGAGGGACCAGTAGCGGGCGTCGTCGATCTCTGGGGAGGAGACGGCCGGCGCGAGGCGGTCGTGCCACCGGAACCGAAAGACGAAATGGAGCATCGGACCGAAGTCATGGTCAGGCTCGAAATAGACACCGGTGAGGCGGTCCAGGTCGGCGCGCAGACCGGTCTCTTCGAGGAGTTCGCGCTCGGCCGTCTGGTCGGGGGCCTCGCTGGGAGTTGAGCCACCGCCCGGGAGCTCCCAGTTCAGCCGGCCGTAGGTGTGGTGGACTAGGAGGATGCGACCCGCGTTATCGAAGATGGCGCAGGCAGCCCCCATCGCGACTCGGCCCACGGACAACGTCTCGTCATCCATGCCTTGAGTGTAGCCGGTGGGTCGTCGCTCATGGCGTCATCATGGGCGCGGGCCATCGTCAATGTCATGATCACGGTGGCTGTTGGCGGTAAGCGGGAACGAACGGCCGGCTGGTAAGCTCCGGTCCGAGCCTCGCGTCGTTGGAGGCTGGTCCTCCTCGAGGTCGGATCGTTGACCGCCGCGCTCCCCGTCGAACGCCTGCTCGAAGATCTCAACCCATCGCAGCGCGAGGCCGTTACCGCGACCTCGGGCCCGCTCGCGATCATCGCCGGCGCCGGCTCGGGCAAGACGCGGGTCATCAGCCGGCGGGCGGCGTACGCTATCGAAACGGGCGCGGTCCCGCCGGACCAGATCCTGCTGGTGACCTTCACGGACAAGGCCGCGGGCGAGATGGTGGGGCGGATGACGACGCTCGGCCACCGCGGCGTCATGGCCCGCACGTTCCACGCCGCGGCGCTCGCCCAGCTGCGCCACTTCTGGCCGGGCCGCCACGACGGAGCGCCGCTGCCGGCGGTCCTCGACTCGAAGCTTCGCCTGCTCGTGCCACTCATCGGCCGGCTGCCGGGCGGCTATCGCTTCACGCCGGCGAAGGACATGGCCGACACGATCGAATGGGCGAAGGTGCGCCGGATCCGGCCCGCGCGGTGGGTCCACGAAGGCGGCGATCGAGCGCCGATCCCGGCCGACCTGTTCGCCCGCGTCTACCGCGACTACGAGCGGTCGAAGTCGGAGGCCGGCCTGCTCGACTTCGAGGACATGCTCGTGCAGACGGTCGAGCTGCTCGAGGCCGACGCCGAGGCGGCCGCGCTGGTTCGATCGCGCAAGCGCTGGTTCAGCGTCGACGAATACCAGGACACGAATCCGCTGTCCGAACGGCTCCTCGAGCTGTGGCTCGGCGAGTCGCGCGATCTGGCGGTGGTCGGCGACCCGGACCAGACGATCTACACCTTCACCGGCGCCACGCCGGAGTTCTTGCTGGGCTTCGCCGACCGCCATCCCGGCGCGCGCACCGTTACGCTGGCCGAGAACTACCGCTCGAGCCCGCAGATCCTCGAGCTCGCCAACCGGCTCGTGGCCGGCGGCCCACGCGGCGCGTTGCGGGCAACCCGGCCGGAGGGACCGCGGCCAGCCGTTCATCGTTTCGCGGATGCCGAGGCCGAGCTGCGCGAGATCGTCGCCTGGTGTCGCGCCGTCGGTGCGGCTGAAGTCGCGCCGGCGGAGACGGCGGTTCTCGTCCGTGTCAACGCCCAGCTGCCGGCCATCGAGGATGCGCTGACGCGCGCCGGCATCGGGTTCACCGTTCGCGGCCAGCGGTTCTTCGACCGGCGCGAGGTCCGTGAGGCGCTGCGGCTATTGCGGCGAGACCGGCCAGCCGAGACGGGCGGCGCGCTCGTGGCCGCCGTCGAGCGGCTGTTCGTCGAGCGGCTGGGGCTGGACGACGTCGCCGCCGATGCGGGCTCCGAAGGCCGCGAGCGAGCGGCCTCGCTCGAGCTGCTGCTCGGCATCCTGGAGGACCTCGCGGCCGCCGACCCGGCGCTTGCCGTCGACGCCGTCCTCGCCGAGCTCGACCGCCGCCAGGTGGCGGAGGCTACCGACTCCGCGGACGGCGTGAACCTGCTGACCTACCACCGCGCGAAGGGCCTCGAATGGGATGCCGTCTACTTGCCGGCGCTCGACGAGGGTCTGCTGCCGATCCGCCAGGCGAAGGAGGACGAGGAGATCGCCGAGGAGCGCCGCCTGCTCTATGTCGGGATCACCCGCGCGCGGCGGTTCCTCGCTTTGTCATCGTCGTCGCGCCGCCCGTCGCGGTTCCTCGTGGCTCTCGAGCCGCCGCGGGCGGTCACACCCCGCGCGGCGCGTGGCGTGGCGGGCGGAACTGCGGGCCGGGCGGCCGGCCGCGTCCGCGTTCTGCCCGGCGCGCCGATGGCCACGGCCGCGGTCCCCGACGATGGCCTGCTCGAGGCGCTCCGCCGCTGGCGCCGCGAGCGCGCATCCACGGATGGCGTGCCGGCATACGTCGTCGCCCACGACACCACGCTCGCCGAGATCGCCGACGTGCGCCCGCGCTCCCTGCCGGCACTCCGCCGCGTCCGAGGCATGGGCCCTATGAAGCTCGAGCGCTACGGTCCGGATATCCTCGCCGTCATCGACGGGGCCAGTTAAGCTGCCAGGTTTGGAGATCACAGCCTCAGGCGAGTTCGACCGCCTGCCGGAGCGGAGTGCGCCGGTCTGTGGACAGCAGCTGAGCGGTCGTGGCGGCGAAGCCGCGGTCATATGTCGGGGGGCCGACTCTTCTCTGGCCGACTGCCCGACTCGGGGGACCTGTGTATCATCACCCGGGTTCGCGCTGACCCCGACCTTTCGGGCGAGCGGTCCACTTCAGGCAGACAGCTGGAACCCGTGGGACGAACCCGGCCGCCTGAAGAAGCGACGCCAATGACAACCGTCTCCAGCAGGGGCAAGGACAAGTGACCAGGACGATGCGAGCAGCCATCTTCGACCTTGACGGGGTCATCGTTGACACGGCCAAGTACCACTACCTGGCGTGGAAGCGGCTGGCCAACGAGCTCGGCTTCGATTTCTCCGAGGAGCAGAACGAGAGGCTCAAGGGCGTGAGTCGCGTTCGCTCGCTCGAGATCCTGCTGGAGATTGGCGGGCTCGACGCCAGCGAAGGTGAACGTGAGTCGATGGCGACCCGCAAGAACGAGTGGTACGTCGAGTACATCAGCAAGATGGACCCGCACGAGATCTTCCCCGGCGCGGTCGACTACATCGACTACCTCAAGAGCAAGGGCGTGAAGATCGCCCTGGCCTCTGCCAGCAAGAACGCACCGCTGATCCTCGACCGCCTCAAGATCGCCTGCTTGTTCGAGGTCGTCATCGACGGTACCAGGGTCTCGAAGGCAAAGCCAGACCCCGAGATCTTCACCCGGGCCGCGTCGGAGCTGGGCATCCCGTTCGAGGACTGCGTCGTGTTTGAAGACGCCGAAGCGGGCATCGAAGCGGCGCGGCGCGGCGGCATGGGCAGCGTCGGCATTGGCAAACCCGCGAACCTCAAGGACGCGGACATGGTCATCACCAGCTTCCAACACCTGCTGACGGCCGCTGCCATAGACGTATCGACCCCCGCCTCCGCGCCCTAGAGGGTCAGCCCTTCCTCATTGATCTCGCGGACCCGGCCTCGAACTAGAGCCTGGATCGGAGCGCCTTCGGTTACCTTCAAGCGAGCGCTCTCCTGAGATACGTCGACGCGGATGATCGAGTCGCGATAGGCGATCCCGAAGCTGTATGACTTCCAGCGATCCGGGATTGTCGGGTTGAAGACGAGCATGTCGCCATCGGATCGCATGCCACCATAACCGTAGACGACGTTCATCCATGCGGCCGCGATGGAAGTGATGTGGATCCCTTCGGCCGTATTGCGGTTGTAGTTGTCGAGGTCGATACGAGTGGCGAAGTTGAAGAAGTTGAACGCCTCGTCCTTGAGGCCAAGCTCGGCGGCGAAGATGGAATGTAGCGACGGCGACAGCGACGACTCGTGGATGCAGCGCGGTTCATAGTAGTCGTAGTTGGCCTTCTTCTCGGCCGGCGAAAACGACTGGTTGTACAGGAACATGAACATCAGCACGTCGGGCTGTTTGATCATGTCGTTGCGATAGATCCGATCGTATGACCAGTTGTGATACAGCGGGAAGTCGGTTACGGGGATCGCGTCGACGTCGAGATGCGGCAGATCGAAGAAGCCCTCGTGCTGCTCGAATATCCCCGTCTCGGGATCTACGGGAATAGCCATGTTGTCGGCCATGTTCTGCCAGGCCGCGATCTCCTCGGCGGTGCAGTCGAGGCGCTTGAACAGTTCGCTCTTCCTGGCTGGCGCCGCCTTGTCCATGTCCGCCAACACTTTGGTCGCGTACGTGAAGGTCCGCTTGGCCATGTAGTTCGTGTAGCAATTGTTGTTCACCATCATCTGGAATTCGTCCGGGCCCATGACCGCGTAGTAGCCGAACTTGTGAGTTCGGGGCGACCAGTCCCCGCGGCTGGCCAGGAACCGGCAGATCGGGATCAGCAGCTCGACGCCTTCGGTGTATAGGAAGTCGACATCCCCGGTGACCCCGACGTAATGCCAGATGGCGTAGGCCACGGCCGTCGTCGGTTGGAACTGAAGGCTGGCGTGCTGCCAGAGCGTGCAGCTCTCGGTGCCGTCTGTGGTGGCGATGGGGTAGCAAGCCCCCTTGCAGTCGAGGCTCTTCGCCCGCTCCATGGCCTGCGGCAAGGTCTTGAGGCGGAAGTCGATCAGGGCCCTGGCAGCTTTTGGATTGCTGAACAGATAGTAGGGCAGGCAGTACGTCTCGGTATCCCAGAAGGCGTTGCCGTTGTACGCCTCGCCGGTCAGTCCCTTGGCGCCGATGTTCGAACCGTCGACGGCCCCTCGATATGTCTGCTGCATCTGGAAGATGCAGAACCGGATGCCCTGCTGCGCTTCCGGATCGCCATCGATCGAAATGTCGGCCTTCTTCCAGAAGTCCTGCCAGTAGTCGACGTTGTCCTGGAGGGCGCTCTGGTAGTCCGCCTGGTCCAGTGAGTCGAGCATTTCCACGCCGCGCGTCCAGGTATCGACGACGCTGGCCTTTGGGTCTCGTGTTGTGTACAGAACGCTGACCCGGTCGAGGTGCTGTTCCTTGCCTTCGACGAGGTTGAGGGTCAAACGGCTGCCGGCGAACTTGGCATTCTTCAGTGGTGTTCCATCGATCGATGCGGCCGACATGATTCGCGAGCCCGCGAAGAGCTTGTGCTTTATTCCTGTGCTCGTGCCGATGATGGCCCATCTGTCCGCCTGGGCGTCGCTCCTGGGGCACTTCCAGAAGTTCTGGCGATACGTCTCATGAGGCACGGAGAAGTCCAGGCCCAGAGTGACGTCTATCGCGGCCGTGAAGTTGAGCGGCGTGAGACTGATCCGCTGAAACCCAAGTTCCTTTGTCTTCATGCTCAGGAACCGCGAGAACGCGACTTTCAGTCGCTGGCCGGCCTTGGTCGTCCACGTGAATTCGCGGATCACCTGACCCGTTCGGAAGTCCAGCTCGCGCCGGAACTCGGAGAACTGGCTTCGTTTGAGGTCGAGAGCCTCGCCGCCCAACTCGATGTGCGCGTATAGCCAGTTGACCGTGTTGACCATGAAGGCAATCCGGTTGGAGATCCCTTTGTAGGTGGTCGGCTCCTTGAGGTAGTGCTCTTCGTAGATCCCATTCAGATAGCACCCGATGAGGGTGTCGCCGGAATACTCCTCCTCGAAGTGGCCCCGCGCGCCCATGTGCTCATTGCTCAGCGAGAACAGGGACTCGGAGACCCGGCTTCTCTCCGGATGGAAGCCGTCCTCGACGATCCTCCAGGGGTCGACAACCAGATACCGATCCTGAACCTTGGCCATTGAGCGTCTCCGTGGCTACGAGCGAAGCGGGATGAGCGATCCGGTCGGGAGCGCGCGATTTGCCGAAGTCGGACGGGATTCGTCTTGGGCTGGCTGGCTGGGCGCGAACCGGACCGCGCCAAACCGAGCCAGAATCGGGCCGGGGCTCGACAAACTCGTCAGGGGAGAGTTTGCCATCTTCCGACTACCGGCGGGCGCCGGCTGGAGCCGAGCCGGCACCAGCCGGCGCAGGGACGGACGCGGCGGCCGCGTTACGGATTCTGTGCGAGTCGAGCCAGGATGTCCGCGACGATCTCTAGCGGTGGTCGGTGCGCGGGGATCGCGGCGCCGGGCTCGTCGGGGTCGAGCGGCTCGAGCGTCTCGATCTGGCTGGCGAGCAGCGCCGCGGGCATATAGTGGCCCCGCCGGTGCTCTAGGCGATCGGCTATGGCGGCCGGCTCGATGACGAGGTGAGCGAACCAGACCGACGCATGACCGCGCCGCAGCAGATCGCGGTAAGGCCGCCGCAGCGCCGAGCAGGTGACCAGGGCGTTCTCTCCGGCCCGCTCGCGCTCGCCGATCCACGAGGCGAGTGCCTCGAGCCAGGGCCACCGGTCATCGTCCGTGAGCGGGTGGCCCGAGCGCATCTTCGCCACGTTGGCCGCCGAGTGGAAGTCGTCGGCTTCCGCCGTGGCCCAGCCGAGCTCGTCGGCGAGGGCTCGCATGACCGTGGACTTGCCGCAGCCGGACACGCCCATGACGATGATCGTCGTAGTGGGCGAGGGCTCGCCCGGGTCACTCATCTCGGCCTGCCGCCTCCGGGTCGGCCTCGGCCGCGGCACGCGACGCGCCACCCGCGGCGCCGCATTCGGCCTCGGCCGCGGCACGCGAGAGAGCCGCGGCGCGCTCGAGAACGGCCCGCACCGGGAGGCCGAGCCGGTCCGCCGCAGCCGCGGCGTCGGCGTATTCCGCCTGCACCGTCACGGGCCGACCGTCGAGCAGGCCGCGCTTGACCCGAACGTCGCAGCCTTCCACCGAGACGACGACTTCATCGCGGGGCAGAGCCCGGCGAGCGACCGGTCGCAACCGAACGCCGAGCGTGGTCGATTGGGTGAACAAGGCGCGAGTCGCGGCGTCGACGGCCTCCTCGGCGACGAGCGCCGTCACCACGTGCCCAGGCCGGCCCTTGCGCATGACGACCGGCGCCAGCCAGGCGTCGACAGCGCCCGCCGCAACGAGCGCGTCGAGGACCGCGGGCCAGAGACGCGGATCGAGGTCGTCGACGGTCGCCTCCAGCTCGATCAGGTCGTCGCAGCGCCAGGGGACGCCGGCCGGCGCCAGGGCGGCGCCGAGCACGACCCGCAGGACGTTGGCACGCCCCGTCGGATCCGCGGAGCCGGCGCCGACGCCGACGGATTCGATGCGCATCGGCGGCAGCGCGCCCCACTCATTGGCGAGGGTCGCCAGGAGCGCCGCACCGGTCGGCGTGCACAGCTCCCCGTCGCCGCCCGCCGCGACGGCCGCGCCTCGCCCCGCGAGGATCGCCAGGACGGCCGGCACCGGAACCGGCAGCGGGCCGTGAGCCGTCTCCACGCTCCCCGAGCCGAGCGCGACGGAGCCGACCACGACCCGGGCACGCGGCTCGAGCAGACCAAGCGCGTCGAGCGCGGCGGCACAGCCGACGACGTCGGCAAGCGAGTCGAGCGCGCCGACTTCGTGCAGGTGGACGTGCGCCGGGCCTTCGCCGTGGACGGCGGCCTCCGCGGTGCCCAGCATGAGGAACACGTCCCGGGCAAACGCGGCCACAGCCGACCCAAGGTTCGCCCCGGCGACCAGGCCGAGCACGTCCCCGAGTGTGCGAGACGCGGCGGCGTCTTGGACCAGGACCTCGGCCTTCGTGGCCCGCAGCCCATGGCGGCGGACCTGGTGGGGCCGGATCTCGATCGGCTCGACGCCCAGCGCCGCGATAGCCGCGGCCACCGCCTCGAGCGGCGCACCGGCGTCGAGAAGCGCGCCCAGCAGCATGTCGCCCGACGCGCCGGCAGAGGCATCGATCCACGCGCAACGGCGGCGTTGTGCCACTGGCATCTCCTCGCGGATACGGCAACACTATGGGCGACAGCCAGTCGAGTCTGACACAAGCTCGCCGATCCGGGCCAGCGCGCCGGAGAAATGGAAGGACCGCCATGACCCGAACCCTCGTCGCCCCCGAGCGAGAAGGCGATCTCATCGGACTCGCGCTGGCGGACCTCGAAGTCGGCCAGTCGTTCGAGTCTGCTGGCAAGCTCGAGACGGCCGTCGTCGTGCTCAGGGGCGTCGTCGACGTCGAGGCGGACGGCGAGTCGCTGGGGTCGGCGGGCGGGCGATCGTCCGTCTTCGAGGGCCCGGGGCACACCATCTACGCGCCGCCCGGCACGACTTTGCGGCTCGTGGCCACGCGACCGGCTCAGCTCGCGATCGCGACGGCGCCCGGAGGTGGCGTGGCCCCGGCGAAGGCGCGCATCATCGGGCCGGGCGACCAGCGGATCGGCGAGGCCGGCAAGGGCAACTGGCGCCGCGATATCCGGACGATCCTCGGCCCCGAGCACGCCGCGAGCCGGCTGCTGCTGGGCGAGACGATCAACCCGCCCGGCAACTGGTCGTCGTATCCGCCCCACAAGCACGACCGCCAGCGGCCGCCCGAGGAGGTCCGGCTACAGGAGGTCTACTTCTACAAAGTCGACCCGGCCGGCGGCTTCGGCGTCCAGATCCGCTACGACGACGCTGGCGCGGAGACCTTCATCGTTCGCGACGGCGACGTGGTGTCGATCCCGAGCGGCTACCACCCGGTCGTGGCGGCTCCCGGTTACTCGCTCTACTACCTGTGGGTCATGGCCGGCGACGGGCGCCAGATGGCCCCCTATCTCGACCCGGCCCACGCCTGGGTCCAGGAGTCATGACGATGGCCGGAGACAATTCGGGCAATTCGGGCAAGGCCGGCACGGCCCTCTTCGACCTGACCGGCAAGGTCGCCGCGGTCATCGGTGGAGCCGGCGTCCTGGGCGGCGCCGTGTGCCACGGCTTCGGCCGGGCGGGCGCCACGGTCGCGGTAATGGACCGCTCGCGTGAGCGGGCGGACGTGCTGGTGGCCGCGCTCAAGGCCGAAGGCACCCGAGCCGCCGCCCTGGCGCTGGACGCCTCGGACAAGGCATCGGTGGAACGGGCGCGCGTGGAAGTGGAGAAGCTTCTCGGTCCGGTCGACATCCTCGTCAATGCAGTGGGCATCAACAGCTCGACTCCATTCTTCGAGCTGGACCTCGAGGAGTGGCATCGCGTCCTCGACACGAACCTGACGTCGGCCCTGATCGCCTGCCAGGTCTTCGGTCGAGCGATGGTCGACCGCGGCCAGGGCGGGACGATCATCAACTTCTCGTCGGCCTCCTCGGAGATCCCGCTGTCGCGCGTCCTCACTTACTCCGTCTCGAAGGCCGGCGTGAACATCCTGACCCGCTACCTGGCCCGCGAGCTGGCGCCACATCGGATCCGGGTGAACGCCATCGTGCCCGGCTTCTTCCCGGCCGAGCAGAACCGCAAGCTGCTCGACGAGGCCCGCACCGAGGCCATCCTCCGGCACACGCCGGCGGGACGGCTGGGCGAGGCCGACGAGCTGGTCGGGACGATGATCTGGCTCGCCTCGGAGCGCGCCTCGGGCTTTGTGACCGGGGCCCTCGTTCGCGTCGACGGTGGCTTCAGCGCGATGACGATCTGAGGCGACGTCAGGCCGGCCGGCCGCGGGCGATGAGCGCGCCGACGGTGCCGGCCCCGACCCCGTCGTCGATGCCGACGACCGCCACTCCGGGCGCGCACGACGAGAGCATCGCCAGCAGCGCGCTCAACCCGCCGAACGAGGCGCCGTAACCGACGCTGGTCGGACAGGCGATGACGGGAACTCGGGCCAGGCCGCCGACGACGCTCGCCAGCGCGGCGTCCATGCCGGCGATCACGACGATCGCGTCGGCCTGCTCGATCTCCGGCTGCTCGCCGAGCAAACGGTGGAGCCCCGCGACCCCGACGTCGCCGATCACGCGGACGCCGGCCCCGAGGAGCGAGGCGACGGTTTCGGCCTCCTCGGCGACCGGCAGGTCCGAGGTCCCGGCGGTGAGAATGAGCAGCCGGCCGCGAGCCTCGGGGACGGCGCGGGGGATGGCCACGAGGCCGGCCCGCTCGCGCCAGATCGTCTCGAGGCCGCGCTTCTCGGCCAGGACCCGGATCGCGGCCGCGTCCCCGGCGGCGACCCGGGTCACAACGACGCTCGACTCGTCGTGCTCCAGCTGCGCCTCGACGATCGCCAGCAGCTGCTTGCGAGTCTTGCCCGGGGCATAGACGAATTCCACGATGCCCTGGCGGAGATTGCGGTGGTGATCCACCCGGGCGAAGCCGAGGTCGCTGAAAGGCAGCCGGCGCAGCGACTCGAGCGCGGCCGCGACCGGGACGCTCCCCTCGGCTACGGCACGCAGCAACTCCTCCAGCCCCGCGGCGTAGGCGCCGTCCTGCGCCCGCCCTGCGGGAGCCGCCGGCCCTGCGGGCGCCCGGCCTGCGGGCGCCGCCGCTTCATCTCTGCGCATTCGGGCTGTCTCCCGCGCCGGTTCCGGCATACGCCGCCGGCGACCAACTCTCGAAACCGAGCTCGATCAGGCGCGTCCGGATCTCGGCCGCCCGACGGTCCAGCCCGGCCAGCTCGTCCTCCTCGACCTCCACGCGGGCATGGCTCCCAAAGTCGCGCACGCGAACCTGGCGGAAGCCCAGGGCCCGGAGCGCGAGCTCGGCCGCCTCGACGCGCCGCAGCCGGCCGGCGGTGATCGTCTCGCCGAACGGGATCCGGCTCGCCAGACAGGCCGAAGCGGGCCGGTCCCAGCCCTCGACGCCGATCGAGCGCGCCAGCAATCGAAGCTGCTCTTTGGTGATGCCCGCTTCGGCGAGGGGCGAGCGGACGCCCAGCTCGGCGCCGGCCGTCATGCCGGGCCGGTCGAGCCGTTGCGTGTCGGAGGCGTTCGTGCCGTCGACGACCCAAGCGTAGCCTTCGGACTTCGCGATCGCCGCCGCGACTCCGTAGAGCTCGAGCTTGCAGAAGTAGCAACGCGACCGCGGATTGCGGGCGTAGCGCGGGTCGTCGAGCTCCTTCGTCGGGATCGTCCGCCATCCCGTCCCGTGGCGGCTCGCCTCCCCGGCGGCGGCCGCGGCCTCGGCGCGATCCCATGCCGGCACGGCGGCCGAGTCGCCCGTGAGCGCCAGGCAGCGCTCGCCGAGCAGCGGCGACGCGACCGCCAGAAGGAAGCTCGAGTCGATCCCGCCCGAAAGTGCCAGCACGCACGACCCGAGACCCTCGACGATCTCCAGCAGGCGGCCGAACCGTTCCAGGGCAACCGGGTCGCCGGCGGCCGGCCCGGACTGCGCGCGCTCCAGCAGGTCGTGGTGAGGCATCGGCTGACGATACATCCCATTCGCCGCCGCCGCCCCGGTCGGGCGCGGTAGGCCGGATGCCGACACGTGTAGAGTTGTGCCGATGGACCGCGAGAAGCACCTCCCCGCAGCTGTCGCACCCGACGCGCTGGCCGACCCGCCCGTGCCGGCCGCCCCCGCCCCCGCCGGCGGAGAGATGCCGTCGCGCGCCTCCCGTCAGGAGCCGTTCGCCGAGTTCATGCGCGGCAACCTGCCGCGCTGGGCCCTGGTCCGGCATCGCATGGACGCAACCGAGGTGACAGACGTGGCCGCTGCCGTCGTGGCCGCGCTCGAACCGCAGCGCGCGGTGATCAAGCCCGGCTCGCGGGTCTGCCTGGCGGCCGGCAGCCGCGGCATCGACCGGATCGACGAGGTCGTTCGTGCCGCGGTCGCATGGGTCCGCGCCGCCGGCGCCGAGGTCTTCGTCGTGCCGGCCATGGGCAGCCACGGCGGCGCCACGGCGGAGGGCCAGCTCGAGGTGCTCGCCTCCTACGGCATGACACCCGAATCGATCGGCTGCGAGATTCGATCGAGCATGGACACGGTCGAGCTGGGCGAGGTCCGGCCCGGCGTCCCGGTCTTCGTCGACCGTCTCGCTCTCGAAGGCGCCGACGCGATCGTCCCGATCAACCGCGTCAAGCCGCACACCGACTTCACGGGCGAGATCGAGAGCGGCCTGATGAAGATGATCGCCATCGGGCTCGGCAAACAGAAGGGCGCCGACACCTTCCATCGCCAGGGCTTCGCCACCTTCCACGAGCTCATCCCGGCGGTCGCCGAGTTCACTGTCTCGAAGGTGAACATTCCGTTCGGCCTGGCCCTGGTCGAGAACGGGTACGCCAGGCTCTGGCGGATAGAGGCGGTGCCGCGCGACCGGATCTGGGATCGCGAGCGAGAGCTGCTGGTGATGGCCCGCGAGCGGATGGCCCGGCTGCCGCTGGACACCATCGACGTCCTGGTGCTCGACTACATCGGCAAGGACATCAGCGGCCTGGGCATGGATTCCAACGTCGTCGGGCGCTACTACACCGGGCCGACCGGCGCAGGTCCGAGCATCCAGCGGATCGTCGTCCGCGATCTGACCGGCGAGACCGAGGGCAATGCCGTCGGCATCGGCATGGCCGACGTCGTGCTGCGGCGCGCCGTCGAGAAGATGGACGCCCACAAGACGTACATGAACTGCATCACGGCCAAGACGCCTGAGGGCGCGCGGGTCGCTCTGACGCTGGACACGGACCGGCAAGCGCTCGCCGTCGCCATCGCCAGCTGCATCAGGGTCGAGCCGGCCGAGGCGCGGATCGTCCGGATCCGCGACACCAAGCACCTCGAGCTGCTGTACGTCAGCGAGCCCGCGCTGGCGGAAGTGCTGGCAACCGGGCGCTGCGAGATCGTCCGGCCGCTCGCGCCGATCGAGTTCGGCACGGACGGGATGTTCGCCGCGACGATGGAGTAGGCCGGGCTCGCCCGCCGCTCAGCCGGCCCGCCNNCGCCGGTACTCGCCGCCGGCCCGGGTCATCAGGCCCGCTGCGACCATGTAGCGCCGCAGAGCGGCCACGTCCTCGTGGTACGCGGCGAGCCGCTCGTTGACCTCGCGCTCCGCGTACGGCCGATCCTCGGCGAAGCAGTGCGCCGCGAGATAGCGCAGCACCGCCTGCCGCTTGCGCTCCTGCGCCGGTATCGACACCAGCCGCCCATCGCGCAGGAAGGCGCGGAGCACCTTCGCGTCGTAGGCCGGCAGCGCCTCGCCGTCCGGGCCCGCCAGCTCGGCGCCGGCTTCGTCCGCCCGTTCGAGGCCCGCCAGCTGCTTCGAAACCGCCGCCAGCCGATCGACCCGCAGGGCGTACTCCACGTACGGACGGCGGGGCGTCGACTCGACGAGGCCGGCCGCCTCCAGCCGCTTGAGGTGGTGGACGACGGTCCCGGCCGAAAGCCCGCTTGCCGCCGCTAGCTCCTCGACCGCCATCGGCCGCCCGGCCAGCAACCCAACCAGCCGCAGCCGCGATGCGTCGGCCAGGGCGCGAAGAGCTTCCAGAAGTTGGGGATCCATGGCGTCAGGATAGGACGATTTGATGCTTGTCAAATCGCAGCCTCCCGCCAGGATCCGACCGTGCCAGGTCCCGATCTACGTCGCTGGCTGCATGGTCGAGTGAGGGTCCTCTGAGCGTCCCGCGAGAGCGGATGAGGAGGCTGGGCGCCGGCGCAGAAGCCGCTAGTCTTTGCGCTCCTCGAGCTCCATCTGTTCGAGGCACACAACGATCGCCAGCGCGAGCGGCACCTCGAAGCCCTCCGCGACCTGGACGCCGTAGCTGTCGCGGATGCTGAGCAGCCTGCGCGACACGAGTATCACGTCGGCCCCGCCTCGGACCACGTGGAACTCGCGGTTGATGAAGTCGCCGGTCACCTTGAGCTCGTCGCCGCCTGCCAGGGTGATCGAGAAATGGTCGCCCATGACTCGGACCAGGGCCTCCTGGATGGTCGCGACCACCTCGTCGCCCCGTTTCACCTCAAACGTCCTGCGCACGTGCGCCAGCGACTGGCCGATCTCGTAGAGCGCGTTCCCGGCAGGATCCACCAGAGTGTGGTGACGGCGGAGGCTCAAGACCTTGCCGCGGACTCCGTATACGTGATTGCCCGCCGCGTCCTCGATCCACAGGTCGCCACCCAGCGAGAAGAGCTGCTGGTTCAGAACGAAGGTGCTCGGCGCAAACGACATCGTGGGGTCTCCGATGAGGCTCTGGTCGAGGCCAGTGTAGGCCTCCGGAGCGGGACCGCTCGAAGGGCCGATGAGCACTCCCGGCCAGCGGGCCTGCGTCGGCCGCCGCCAAACCCGGTTCGCTCCCGGCCGAGCCGCGCGAACACCTCACGCGAGGCGCGCCGCTCTTCTATCGTTCCGGGGAGTCCGCGACATGGCGGTCCTGGGTCATGGCCGGTCCATGGCCAAAACGTTGGATAGCCGACCAGGTTCGCGGTGGACTAGGGTGCGCCGCATGGACGAGACGAGCCGTATCTGCCCCTGGTGTTCCACGTCGATTCCTGCCGGAGTGTCTGCCTGCCCCAAGTGCGGCGCCACGGTCGAAGGCGCGGTAGCGCCCGAGATCCCCGGTGTGACCGCAGTCGACGGCAAGGCCAGGCTCGGTTCCGCCGAGGGCGCGGTCCCCGACGCCTTCGACCCGAAGGCCTGGCTCCGGGCCGGCTACGACGATCGGGTCACGAACGAGGAGGCCATCCTCCCGCCGAGCGAGGCCGTCCGCCTCGAGATGCGCAAGATGGAGCTCGAGGCGCAGATCGAGAACGCCGGCGGATCGGTGATGAGCGCAACCGGGGACGTCTCCCGCGACGTCGGCAAGCCCTCGCGCGAGGCGGTGGAGGCCTACGACGCCGGCCTGCTCGACACCACGGGACCTGCCGGAGAGACTGATATCGCCGACCGGGTCAAGGCCTGGGAAGAGGAGCAGAAGGGCTGACGAGAGCCCCCGGCGAGGTCGGGCCAACTTGACTCGTGCCCGTCTGCAGGCTTAGCCTGCCGGAAATGCGACTCCTCCTCACGGCGGCCCTGGCGCTCACCACCCTGATGGGGCTGCCAGCGGTTACGCCACCACCCGCCGCCCGCGCCGCTTCCGTCTGCACCGGCTGGACGAGTTCGCGCGTGCCGCCCACGACCATCCGCGTCCTTCGGACAGCGACCGGTAAGGTGCAGGTCGTCGACTTCAAGACGTACGTCCAGGTCGTGATGAGAGCCGAGTGGCCCATCGGGTGGCAGGCCGCGGCGCTTCAGACGGGAGCGATGGCCGTCAAGCAGTTCGGCTGGTACTACACGATGCACTGGCGCGGAGGCACGGCCACGGGCGGCTGCTACGACGTGCGGGACGACAACAGCGACCAGATTTATGACCCGAGCCGGGCGGTCAGGCCCGACGAGGTCGCCGCAATAGACGCGACCTGGACGAAGTCGGCGACCAAGAGCGGCTCGTTCATCTTGATGGGCTATCGATCGGGTGCGTCCGTCGCCTGCGGCGCCGATGCGGACGGGTACCACCTATACCAGCACAGCTCACGCGCCTGTGCCGCGGCCGGCATGACGGTCGACCAGATCCTGCACGTCTACTTCGACCCCGGGCTGGCGATATGGGAGCCGCCTGCCACGCCCTCGGCCATCTTCATATCGCCGGCTGACCAGGACCAGGTGACGGTCGGGACCTCGGCGACGCTCGCGTGGGTGGAGCAACCGGCCAGCGGGACGACGATCTCCAGTCGACTCGTCTCCCTGCTGATGGCTCTGCCGCGCAACGGCAGCTGCGTCGTCGACCGCTGGGTGCCCGCCTCGCCGGCCTGGCAGTCCACCGCCGCCTCGCCCCAGACGGTCAAGGGTCTCCGGGCCGGTTACTGCTACCGCGCGGTCGTCGCGCTGACGGACTCGACCGCCGCCACGACGGAGTGGCAGTCCGGGACGATGCTGGTCGATCCGGCGGCCCCGACGGCGACGTTCACCAACCCGATTCCGGGCGCCGTGACTGCGATCGGCGGCACGACCGCCACGGTTCGCTGGACCGAGACACTGACGGCCGGGACGCACCTGATCAGCCGCAGCCTCGTCACCGAGCGAGCGGCCCAGGCCGCCGCCGGGACCTGCGCCGGCGCGCAGTGGGGCACGCTCACGTCCACCAACTCCGCTTCGCCTGTCTCGTCCACCGGCCTCGGCAAGCTGTTCTGCTACCGCTACCGGCTGGTCCTGACCGACAGCGCCGGACACAAGAGCACGACGGTCTCCGCCGTCCTGATGGGCCCGGCCGCCTGACGCCCGCCGCCTGA
>PMXQ01000065.1 GCA_003171065.1 Chloroflexota bacterium | reverse complement strand
GGTGCAGGTCGCGCGTGTCGTACCAGTTGTACAGGTGCCCGCGGAACCGCTCGAGGCTACCGATGGTCGCGAGCGTGGCCTCCAGGCGCTCCACCATCTCGAGCGTCCCGATCCAACCGAAGTCGCGAGCCGTCACGGTCGCCAGCAGGTACATCCCGATGTCCGTCGGCGAGGTGCGATGCGCGACGACCGGCGTGGGATCGTCCTGGAAGTTGTCGGGCGGCAGCCAATGGTCCTCCGGACCCACGAAGGTCTCGAAGAACCGCCAGGTCCGGCGGGCGGTCAGGCGGAGTGCCCCGACGTCGGCGGCCGAGAGCTTCTCCGCGGCCGATTCGGGGGCTGGCAGGCTGACCCATCGGGCGACGAGGGGCGAGAGCAGCCACAGGACGACGAACGGCGCGGCGATCCAGCCCGCGCCCGGCTTCACGGCGAGGACGAGGACCGCGGTGGCTGCCGCGATCGCGACGCCGCCCGCCATCTGTCGGTAGAACCCCACGAGGTCGAGGTCGTGGCTGGCCTTGGCCTGCGCGGCGGTCGTCCATTCGAGGAGGTTTCGCCGCGTGACATACAACCGCGCCATGGTTCGCATGATTGCGTCGACCATCAGCCACGCCTGGTGCGCGAGGAGCGTGATGCCGAGGCCCACGTGGGCCGCGGCGGTGGCGACGTCCGCACCCACGGCTCGCAGGTGGCTGCGCTTGGAAATGCCCTGCCGGCGCGGCAGCAGTCCGGCCAGGACGGGCAGCGCCGGCGGGACGATAACCGAAGCCAGGACGAATGCGGTCCAAAGTCCGGCCGAGACCGAAGGGAGTGTCCAAGCCGCGACGAGCGTGGCCAGCGTGAGCGGGGCAGACATGGTCCGCCGCAGGTTGTCGACCATCTTCCAGCGGGCGATGCCGGGCATGGATCTCCGGCTCCGCCGGCCCGTGGCGTCGCGGGCCCGGCCAAGGATCCAGGGCAGGAGCTGCCAGTCGCCGCGCGCCCAGCGGTGCTGGCGGGCCGCCGAGACCAGGTAGTTCGAAGGGAATTCGTCGAAGAGCTCGACATCGGTCACCAGCCCGGCCCGGGCGAAGACGCCCTCAAGCAGGTCATGGCTCAGGAGCGCGTTCTCGGGTACACGGTCCGCCATCGCCGCGGCAAAGGCGTCGAGGTCATAGATCCCTTTGCCAGTGAAGCTCCCCTCCCGGAACAGGTCCTGGTAGACGTCGGAGACGGCGGATGCATACGGGTCGATCCCGGCCGCTCCGGAGAAGCTCCGCTGGAAGATCGATGCGTCGTGCTCGGCCGGGAGCGTCGAGGTGATCCGTGGCTGGAGCACACCGTAGCCCTGGGTCACCCGGCCGACCCGCGAATCGAAGGTTGGCTGGTTGAGCGGATGGGCGATTGTCCCTACGAGGCGCCCCACCGCGCCCCGGGGCAGCCGTGTATCGGCGTCGAGCGTGACCACGTAACGCACGTCCGTCGGCGGAGTCGACGCAGTCCGCCCGGTGGTCATGATTCCGGTCGTCGCCGAGCCGCGCAGGAGGGCATTGAGTTCGTCGAGCTTGCCGCGCTTGCGCTCCCAGCCCATCCAGCAACCCTCGGCTTCGTTCCAGCTTCGCTTCCGGTGGAAGAGCAGGAACCGGGCGCCTCCCCCGGGGGCCTCGCCATGGCGCTCGTTGAGCCGGTCGATGGCCGCCGCCGCAGCCGAGAGCAGCTCGTCGTCGCCGGGGACATCCTCGGTCGGGGCGTCGAGCCAGTCCGACAGCAGGGCGAACCGAAGATCGCCCTCGCGGTTCCCCAGGTAATGGACTTCCAGGCCGCCGACCTGGGCCTCTACATCCGCCTCGCTGGTGAAGAGCGTCGGCACGACGACGAGCGTCCGCAGCCGAGACGGCACGCCATCCTCGAGATCGAGCCGGGGCAGCGGCCTCGGGCCCAGCACGTTCGCGACCGCCCTGTTGACGAGGGCGATCGCGAGGTCGGAGGCCGGCGCGAGCGCGAGGATCGCGACCACGAGGATGCCGGGACCCGCGGCGCCTCCATCCCAGGACAGCAGGATTGGTACGGCGAGGATGAGCGCCGTGACCAGCGCGAGCGTCCCGAGGTAGCCACTCGCGGCGGCCCGGACATAGGCTCGCCGCAGCCGGCTCCGCCAACGGCGCCCGAACGTGCAGGGCGCGCTCGAACGCAAAGCGGCCGTCGGAGATCAGGTAGTAGCCGGGATCTCGGCGCCGACCTGACCACGGACGGTTCGACGTCGTCAGCCGACGGCGCGGCATTCGGCCATCGCCGCAGCCTTCCGGGCGACCTCGACCTCGGTCAGGCCCGAACCTCGCGCCAGGTCTTCAACGGCGTGCCGGTAGCGATCTCGAGTCGCGAAGTCCATCTCCCCGAACGAACTTCGCGCACGAAGGACCTCATCGACCAGGCTGACGCTTTCGACGAACTGGGCCCAGTCGAACCACGAGATGAGGCGCATGCTCGTGATCACGTTTCGGACCGTCACGTTCATCGTCGCCTGGCGCTGGTGCTCGAGGCGGACCATCTCCTCGGCGGTGGTCCCCTGGGCCGCGAGGAGCCCTCCCTGCCAGCGGAGGGCAGGGGTGACCGCAGGGTCCTGATCGCGCAGGCGCTGGAAGAGCTGGACGCGGGCCGCCGTCGGGAGCGTCGCGGGCGAGAGCCGACGCAGAGAAGCCGCCGCGACCTCCGGGCTGTCCGTGCCGAGGCCGAGAAGGCCGTCGGCGAGCTCGTCCGCCTGCTGCCGCGCTGCCCGGCTTCGCACGATCTCCTCCGCGATGCGGCGGAGGTTGTCGACGAGGAGGATCCGGAGGCTGATCGCGATCGCCCATAGCTCGCCGATCGTCAGCGGCTCCACGCCCTGGTAGGCGCGCACCATGCGCCGCAGGCTCTCCGGTTCGAAGCGGCTGTCCGTGTGCGCGATGTAGGCCCAGGCAAGACCCAGGACCCGCGGGTAGCCCGCGAGATGGCCCTCGGCCAGCTTGGGGAGCCCGCGGTAGTAGTCGGGGGGCAGGTCGTCACGGATCTCGCGGAGCTGCTCGTCGACGATGTGGAAGTTGTCGACAAGCCATTCGGCGGCTGGCGTGATCGACCGTTCGTCCTTGATCGCACGGGCCAGGACGCGGTACGACTCCAGCAGGACGCGGCCGTTCTCGGCGATGCGGGGCCGGACGGCGTGTCCCCGACTGGGCGCGTCGGTGACCGTCTGGGCGGCGGCAAGGGTCCGCGCGTGCTGCTCCAGCCGCTCCACGCTGAAGAGTTCCGCGAGGATCGGCTCTTCGAGCTCGGCCTGCGGGCGAACCCGCCGCCAACCGCGCCCGGGCGGGTCTGGGAGAGGCTGGTTCGATCTCACCTTTCGCTCTCAGCGCATAGCCTGACCTGACCTGCACTCGCCTCAAGCTGGGAACATGTCGATGATGACGACCGCCCCCCGACTGGAGATCGCCGGCGTTCGCTCCCGCACCCGCGAACGGCACGCTCGTCGCCATCCGTGCCCGCATCGCAAAGAGCGGGGCGATGCGGTGGCAATCCGCCGACAAGCGCAGCCTCCTCGGCGAAGGCCGTCGCAAGCGGGCCTGTCTCCTGCGCAAGTCGCCGATGGAACGGGCCGTACTTCCCCATCACGCAGACCCGGTGCGGCGCATCGGGCTCTTCGAGCGCGTAGTCACCGTGTTCCGCGAGGCGATCCGGCGAACGGGATCGGCACGATCAGCACGAGTGGACCTCCGATCAACGGGACCACGGCCACCGGATGTACGAACTGCGCCGGACCGCTGCCACAGGCGCTCGCGAGCGCGATCGGGATCGAACGGATCACGAGTGTACCGAGTAGCAATGTCGTGGCAGCGTAGAAGAGGAGGGTCAAGGTTTCATCGGTTCGATCCTACTGAAGGCATGATCGGGTAGCGTCCTGAACCCGCTGTAAGAGTAGGGCACGGCGGCGAGAGAATGACCCGACGCCTCGGTGAGGTCCGGCGATGTGGAGCTGCAACGGCAGCGCCTCGCCGGCATGCCCGGGAGCGCCGGGTCCTTCCCATTGTGACTCTATGGGCGGCCGCTGACGAGACGAGCAGGATGTTCTCTGGGCTCGTATTGGGTGGGCCCACATCAAGGGCGGCAAGTCCGACCTCCTCGAGGTCGTGCTTGCGACTGGAGACACGCGGCGGCTGCCGCCAATGACCGTGAAGAGAGTGAGTCAGACCTGATCGTGGTCGTGCTGGCGATCCTCGTCACCCTGTACCTGCTCACAGGGACGCCGTAGTCGCGAGGCGGGGTTCCTGCGCGCTCGGCCGGATCGGGCCGAGATTGGGGCGGGTGTCGAGCAACCCGGGTGACGTGCCGTGGTTGGGCCGACGGGCCCTCGGCCGGGCCCGTGCAGGGAGCATACTCGAGCCCCTCCGAGGGGAGGCGGAGGTGGACAGCGGGCTGTTGCTTCCCGTGCACCTCGTGGTGGCCGTCGCGCTGCGGCCGGCCTTCTCATCGATCCGGCGCCTGGGGCGCGGGCACTGCGGGGGTGCGATGGTGGCAGGCGACGCGCCGGGGCGGGTGGAGACCGTCATCGCGTGGACGGGAGGGCGGCGCCTCCACCTGCTCACCTGAGGTGAGATCAGCGAGGGGCGGCAGGCCAGCGTGGAGCACGCCGCTTCCCGCATCGCCGACGTCGATGACCTCGAACACGCCCTCGTGCGCGTCTTCGGGCACCGCGCGCAGCGCAGGATCCGGGGCCACGCGACGCGCGATGTCTGGTTCGAGGTCGGGTAGCCCGCGAGCGGAGCGCACCACGATGCAGGCCAAGCCCGCCCGGCCGGCATCCGCGCGGACGCCCGCCTAGCGAGGCCGCCCATTCGAGCGACCGGTCCCCTTGCAGGCGATCACGGTCGCGACTGCGTCGACGGCGGTCCCTCTCTGTGCCCGGCTGCGCCTGCCCGCGGCAGCATGGCTGCTGCGGCCCGGGCGCCTACCCCGGGTGGTCCCGAAGCTTGCGCGAACGGCTTGGGTGGCGCAGCTTGCGCAGCGCCTGCGCCTCGATCTGGCGGATCCGCTCGCGGGTCACGTGGAACTCCTTGCCAACCTCCTCGAGCGTCCGGGCCCGGCCGTCCTCCAGTCCGAAGCGCAGCTGCAGGACCCGGCGCTCACGGCCGGTGAGTGAGTTCAGCACGGCCGCCACCTGCTCCTTCAGGAGCTGAGTGGTCGTCTCCTGAGAGCCCCGTCCCTGTCCCCCGGGGTCTCCCTCTTCCCGCATCGACCTGGCCGCTATCCGCCGATCGCCTCGGTCTCCTTTCCCCTTCATCAGATACTCGAGGTGAACCCGCCGTCCGCGAGGTAGGTTGAGCCGACCACGAACGAGGACTCGTCGGACGCTAGAAAGAGCGCCACGTACGCCTGCTCGCGCGGGCTCGCCATCCGACCTATCGGCGCCCATGCGTCGTATTCGGCCTTGGTCTTCGCGGGATCAGGCGAGTTGTCGATCTCGCTTTGGAGAAGCGGCGTGTCGGTCTCGCCCGGACAGAACGCGTTCACCCTGATGTTGTGCTTGATCAGGTTGATTGCCATGGACTTCATGAGCATATGAAGGCCGCCCTTGGACGCGTTGTAGACCGGTAGCTGGGGATCGGCGATGAATCCCATCTCGGACCCAGTGAATACGATCACGCCACCCCCGTCGCGCTTCATGTACGGAATCGCAGCCTTGCTGACGAGATATCCCCCTTTGAGGTTGACGTCGATGACATGGTCCCAGTCTTCTTCAGGCAGGAGTTCGATCGACTCGACCACGCGCTGCACCCCGGCGTTCGAGACCACGATGTCGATGCGCCCCCATTCGTTGACCGCCGCGTCGACCATCCGCTGCGCGTCCGCAGCGACTGAGACGTCCCCCTGGACGGCGATGGCCTTGCAGCCAAACGCCCGAATACCCTCCGCGACGCGCTCCGCGGCATTCCCGTTGATGTCCTCGACGACGACTTTCCCGCCCTCTTCCGCGAAAAGCTCAGCGCATGCTTGGCCGATTCCGGAGCCCGCCCCGGTTACGAGTACGACTTTGTCCCTGAGTCTGTCCATGCGACGTGTCCTCTCCCTAGTCGGGCCGGCCCAGCGGCCTGCGCCACCAATCCGCGTCGTAGTTCGCCAGCCCGCCGGTGACCGAGCCGGCGGGCGAAATCAGGCCCCTTTGTCAAGTTCGATACGACGAGGGTATGAAGGAATGCAGTATCGGCGGCTCACCGAAATCGCTGCCGCCTGAGTCCCAAGCCGAACCGCCGCCAAGAGGTCCAGGTCCTGTGCCAGGCCCGCACTGAGAGCTCCGCAGAAAGCGTCGCCGGCGCCAGTTGTGTCAACGACGTGTGGGGCTGGAACGGCCGGGACGAATGACTTCTTGCCTTCGCTATAGACCTCGACTCCCGCCGCTCCCCTATGCAGTACAACGCACGGCACGCCCGTCGCCATCGCGAGGTCCTCAGCAGATGCGTCGGCACGGCCGGCCAGGAGCGCGGCTTCATGTTCGTTCGGGGCGAGGATGTGGACGCCGGCCATGTCGCAACCTACCCACGTTTCCGCGGGGCTCGGATCGACCACCACCGAGGTAGATGGACCAGCCATGGCAATCGCTTCCAGGGACACCTCGATGGGAAGCTCACCCTGGACGATCAGCACCTTCGCCCGCTCGATCAGGGGTCGGGCGCGGATCACGTCTGCGGACGTGATCCGTCCGCTCGCTCCCGCGAACGTGGTGAGAATCTGATCGCCGGCGTCGTCGACGACGATGAACCCTGCCCCCGTCGGCTCGAGGTCGTCCCAGACGAGACACGAGGTGTCGATTCCCTCTCGCTCGAACAGCTGGGCTGCCCGCTCGCCGGCGGCATCACGCCCGAGCCCGGTCACCAGCGCGACCTGGGCGCCCAAGCGGGCCGCTGCCACGGCCTGATTCGCCCCTTTGCCACCGTCCGACTCGACGAATTCCCGGCAGTTCACCGTCTCCCCGGTCCGCGGCAGGCGTTCACCGAACATATAGAGGTCGCGTGTATACGCGCCCACCACAACAACGTCCGCCACCGGCCCAAGGTCAGCAGGGGTTTCCGGGCCTCGCTCTGGAGCGCCTTCGTCAGGACGGCCCACCTATTGATAGTCCTCCTCAGGCAGTTCATACCATCGGATCCGGTCGCCTATACGCGCCCGAGCTTTCCAGCCGATCGACTTCGGCTGCGCATCGATCGATTGGCGCAGTCTCGCGATGTTGGCCCGTCCTTCGTCTCTGCGGGCGAAGTCGGTCTGGGCCGCGACGTAGGCGTCGACCTTCGCTAGGACCTCCGTTGCCGTTCGCCACCATCCCCAGTCCGAGCCGAGCATCTTCGCCAGCCGATCGGCATCGATCTCGCAGTCCAGGATAAGGGCGGCCGAATCCTTCAGATCGCGTTCGTTCGTCTGCACGACTTGGAGCTTCGTGAGGAGCAGATCGACCGGGGCGAGAGTGATGTCATCGACGGTGAGCCTGTCGCGCAGCCGGAGTTCGTGGCACATCTTGATCTTGTCGAGAAAAACGTCGAGCTGGCGGCCGTGCGTGTCATCCCAGAAGAGCAGACGTTCGCTGCCCTGCAGAGCGTTGAACTGGTCATCCCCGCGATAGCCCATAGAGCGCATGAAGCCTTGTATCTCGCGGTTCTGGCGGTCGGTCCCGACGACATCGACGTCCTTGTAGACGCGCGCCAAAGGAGGCTGAGCGCTAGATGGGCATCGGATTGCCACGGCCGCGCCTCCCAGCGCACGCAGCAAAACGCCGCGTTGGGCTGCCGCCGCCATGAGGGCGAGAGCCTCTTCCCGAACGCCCTCGAGCGGGACGCGAACCGAGCCACCCGTCGCTTGTGTCATTGGCTAAACCTCCGTGCGAGGAGAGTAATGCAATACAACCCGGCTCGGCGGGTTGGGCCGAGCCGGGTCGATAGACCGCACTAGACACGCTGCGGCGGGCGCGCCGTCATTCAGGCGGTATCTCCGCGTAGGTGAGGCGCAGGTCTACACCCTGACGCGCACGAACCCATCGAGCGACGAAGTAGAGGGCCAACGCCGCAACGATGAGACCGCCGAGCCAGATGAAGAGCCCAGTCGGGTCGGCTAGTCCAAAGCCGGCGTAGCTGAAGAACAGCCACCAGATGAAGGCTGCCGAAAGGATCGCGACGGCGCCCGCAATGGACACGAGCGGCACGCCGAGGACCCGGATCTTCGTCGCGGCAGCCTGGTACAGCTTCGGTCGACGCCAGGGGACGACGAGGGCCGAGAGACCGACGAGTCCCATGGACACGAGCTGGATCAGCGTCGCGTAGATGATCACCTGGAAAATCGAGTCGTTCGTCAGGCTCCAGAGGAACACGAGCTCAGTCATGACGAAGGTCACGCCGACGGCGACATAGGGCGCGTGGTTCCGGGAGATGTTCGTAACCGCCTTTGGCAGGATTCCATCGAACGCGTAAGCGAACATCGTTCGCGTGGGCTGAAGGAAGACGAAATACGTCAGCATCGGCCAGAACAGGAGATACAGCCCGACGAGCAGGATGGAAATGGGCACGCTGCCGAGCGAGGCGGAGAGCAGGAAGAAGTATGTCGGTGCCGTGTTGAGCGCGCCTGGCATCCCGTTCGGGGCGTTGGCCGCGGTGAAGAAGTCCGTCCCGAATGTGTTGAGGAAGATCGCCGCGCACAGGAGTATCGCAAGGAGCGATGTGACACCCGAGAGCGCCATGATATTCGCGGTCTTGATAGAGCGGGCCTGGCGAATCTCTCCACCGATGAAGCTCGTGAACCAGCTGAAGATCGAGAATGTGGCAAAGACCCCAATCATCGGGATGGTGTTCCCCCACGAGAATCCGGCCCCCAAGGGAACACCGTTCTGCTTGGCCGAGTTGATGATCTGATGGTACGTGTCGGGGCTCTTCGTCCAGTATTCCGCGAAGTTGTTGAAGTTGGTGATGAATTGAGATTGCGTTGTGAGGAGAGCGATGATCGCGCAGAGGGCAAGGCCGCCCGTTACGATGAAGAACAGGCCGTTCTGCAACCGAAGGGTCCAGCCCCAGCCGCCGCCGAGAACGCCAGCTGCGGCGAGGAACAGCAAGGTACCGAAGACGAAGATCCAGACCTTGCTACTGGCCAGAGTATTCCCGGCGTCGATCAGGCCCTGGTCATGCGCGACAAGCCCGATGCCGATGAGACCAGGGCCGAGGCCCAACGTCACGATGAGGCGGCCGAAGAACGCGGCCGACATGAAGTTGGCCATGCACTGGCAGAAGGAGCCGATGAGCCCAATCGTCGGATGAAGTATCCGACTGTTGAGCGTGTAGTCACCCCCGGTGCGGGGCATCATGCTCGTCAGGAGGCCGAACGAGTAGGAGAAGGCGAGCACCATTGGGATCGCGAGCAGGCCGCCCAGGAAGAAGTTACCGCCGGGCCATGTCGCGAACGCGAAGAACAAGCCGAAGGCCAGCGGTTGAACGGGGTGGCCACCGATAAAGTTGAGAACATAGGCACTGAACGGCGACACCTGGCGCACTAGGCCTGTCGCGTTCCTCGCGAATAGGCCAGTCGGGGTTGCCGTGGTCGTCGGCGGGCTGCTGACTTCCTCCACCACGTAGTCCTCCTATTCTCGTCTTATCCCTGTACGTATTGATGCAGGACCCGGTCTCGTCGGAGCTGGACGAGCACGCCATGAATCCGGCCGCTGTTGTACTCGGACCCTGCGTTGATGGCGAGCGTTCGTCCGATCCGGGCGTCGGCTCTTGATTCGTGAATATGTCCATGGAGCGAGAGCAGTGGCTGGTACTCCTCGATGATCTGTCGGACGGCTCGAGAGCCGACCGGGATCACGTTCGGCTGTCCGTCTTTGTGAACGGGACTGAGATCCAGCGGATTGACCTCGATCGCCATATCGAGTCCGCTGCCGTACGGTGGGACATGAAGGTTGAAGATCGCACTAGAGGGATCCTCGATCTGCTCGGCGAGGTCCTTGAGGTGACGATAAAGGGCATCCTCATCCAACTCCCGAGGGCTCTTCCAGGGCGTGGGATTGGAGTACGAGCAAGAGATCATCTCGTGCTCGCCAACCCGGACGAGGCGGTCATCGCAGGACACGACGACCGAGGATTGGGCGATCACGGCGTCGACCGTCCAGGGATCGTCGTTGCCTGCCATCACGAAGATGGCGATTCCGCTCCCGGCGAGACGCTCGTCTGCCAGGCGCATCCAGCTCCTCGTCTCTTCGAGCATCACCTGCTCGAAGAGCGCGTCACGGGCCCCGCCGTCAGTCCGATGCCGCTCGATCTCCTCGCGACTCGCGACCCACGGATAGAGCCCGTTGTAGCGGATAGCGTCCAGCAGCGATCCAAGCTGCTCTTTACCGGAGCCCTCGTGATGTTCGCCCAAGAACTCGGCGGAGAAGTGATCGAACGCGTCGCATTCGATCGGCACGATCGCTTTTCCTGTGAGATCGCCGCCCATTACCAGGCAGTCCGCGCCGTAGAAGCGGCCCGCGCCGACGAATTTGCGCCAGCAGATGCCAGAGCCGTGAACGTCCGAGGCATAGAAGAGCTTCAACGCTTTGTCTTCAGTCGCTTGCCTGCCGAATACGTGCAGCTTCACTGCCGGACGACCCTCCGTATCCTGCGCGCCTGACCGCTCACACTCAGGCTCCGAGCCCGAGTGTGATTGGCGCAGCGCTGTCGGCCGTCGCGCAGACTCGGACATCGGGGTGACCGTGAAGCAGGGTCACAGGAAGGTCCGCATCTCGCTCCGTCGTGAGTAGGAACACGCGAAGGATCCACTGCTTCCAGGCGCCGCCGTCCGTGAGCAGCCAAATCCTGCGCGCTCGGATGATGTCAGCCATGCCGATTGTTAGCGCCATCGGCGGAATCCCCTGCGTGTAGCCGCCCGTCGTCCGCTGCGAATGAGCAATGATCGTATCGTCGAGCAACTTCACGATCCGGGTCTTGGAGGCCGCCATTTCGTCGGCCGTGACGCGGAGCCACCGGCTCGAGGGTGGCTCATTGAAGGCCAGATGACCGCGGTACCCAAAACCAGCGAAACAAGTGTCAATCCCACCAACCTCGTCAATGCTCTTGCTGTAGGCATCGATGTCGTAGATGGAAGGAAAGACGACTTGGTTGCGGGGGGGTAGGAGAGCCGGATCGATCTGGTTGTACAGATAACGGTCGCAATAGCCCTGGAGGCTGAAGGGGTGATCGAGCGGCACGGGGCGCCCTTGCCAGTCCAGCCACTCGTCCATGTGGAACGCGTGAACATCGCGCCACGAAATCCGTTCCTCGTTGGTGATCCGGGCGAGGATCGGGTAGTTGGACTTCGGGCCGACCGGCAGGACCCAGCGGGTGGGCTTTCCGGCCGCATTGTTGGCTTTGATCTCGTCGGCCATGAGTCGCGCGAGCCACTCATATAGCGCGGCGTTGGTCGGCTGGATCGTCAAGGGGTACGGCGAGACCTCGAGGAGCCGCTCGACGGGAAGCGTCAGTAGGTCCTCGGTCAGGTCCGCCGCCCAGGCGGGGAAGGCGACGTGGATATCAGACACAGGCACTCCTTCCAGGCGGATATTCATTGTTCGAGAACTGTGAACAACACCATGGTAGAGTGTAATGTAGTCTGTCAAGGAGACTCGTAGCCCCTAAGCTGGCTCGTGTTCCAAGTCCCATGGACAGTTTCTAGGCCCGATGGTCAATCTGGCTCGCCCTGAACTACGTCAGCCCGAGCTCCGCCGCATGCTCGCGGCCTACCTCGTGGGTGCCGAAGTCGAGTCGCGGCTGCCCACTGTGCGGGACCTCGGCGACCGCTTCGGCGCGAGCGTAGGCGCGGTGCAGGGCGCCCTGACCTGGCTAGCGCAGTCGGGCGCCGTAACAATCGAGAGCCGCCGAGGCGCCGGGATGGTGCTGAAGGCGCGATCGGTGGGAGAACTCTGGGCGGCGGCGCAGGGAGAGCCTCTGGTGATTGCCCTGCCACTGCCCTCAAACATGCGCGCCCAGGGGCTGGCGACAGGGATCAAGGCCGCGTTTGCTGCCGAGGGCGTCGAGGCCTTCCTGATCTTCCTGCGCGGTTCACGGCAGCGGCTGCGCGCCTTGCGCTCCGGGCGATGCCACGCCGTGGTGATGTCCGCCCTGGGTGCACGCGAGGCGTGCGGTCCCAATGAAACGGTGTTGCTCGAGCTGCCCCCTCAGACCTACGTCGAAGCGCACCGCGTGTACTACGTGGACCGTCCCGAGGGACGCGATCGCAAGCTGCGAGTGGTCATCGACCGCGACTCCGCGGACCTCCAGAGGCTCAGCGAACTCGAGTTCGAAGACCAAGACGTGGATTGGGTACCGGCCACCTACATGCAGTTCATCCAGCTCATGCAAGATGGCCGCGCAGATGCGGCCGTGTGGGATATCGATGAGACCATCGGACGACTGCCAGCCGACTTCCTGAGCCGGCCGCTGTCTCCGCAAGTTCTGGACCGGCTGGACTACAGCAACACGCGCGCCACGGTTGTTATGCGCCGAGAGGACGACGTCACGCGCGCTGTCATTGCGGATTGCCTTCGTGGCTTCGAAGTCGTTGACATTCAGCGGGAGGTGATGGCAGGTCGGCGGGTCCCCGAGTACTGACGCCTTGGTGCGAAGCACCGTGGGAGCATCACTGGGCCTTCGACGCACTCGGGACGCGAGAAGGCGCGGACTCCGGCTGCGTAGCGACGGACGTCGTTCCTTCATACCGTCGGCATGGTGGACGTGGCCGAGAACGGAGCGCCCTTGGGGTTGTGGGTCCTCGGTAGTGCCAAAGTCCGCGTCGACGACCGGCCGGCCAGTCCGCGCCTGGTACCGGGCACCCTGCTCGGGGAGCCGTACCGCGAGCGAACACGCCGGCCGGCCAGAACTGCCGCACGATCGCTGGGTCGTGGCGCGATCCCCCGCTCTCCTACCCTCTGGAATGGGCGAGCAACGGGCCGCGCCAGACTCCCTCGACGAGGCGCATGCCCGCCGGATACCGCGCTGAGGCCCGAAGAGCAGAGCACGACATTGTGCTGCGCCGGCAGAGCTGGCATCGGCGCATTCTAGAGTCCGGGCGGCTGCGAATCTGGGTTCTTGACCCCCACGGGGGAAGGCCGGGCTTCTCGAAAGGAGAGGCGCGGCGGCAGGTCGTCCTCGATCGCCCGGGCCAACTTCGGACTCTGATCATCGCGCAGAGCCGCAGGCACGCCAAGAAGACAGAGATCGCGCGATCATTGGCGCTCGGCTGGGCTGTGGCCCCCCACTACTACGCCCTGGCGGCGCCGCCGAGCGTCTAGAGGCCAGATCCCCAGCCGCTTCATGGGATCCAGTTGAACTCGTCTGGGTTCGGGCCTGTGCGGAGGTTACGGTGGAGGGCGGAGATCGCCCGCATGTCGTCGTCCGTGAGTTCGAAGTCGAAGAGGGCGAAGTTCTCGGCGACTCGCTTGGGGGTTACCGACTTCGGGAAGACGATGTCGCCCCGCTGGATGTGCCAGCGGAGGGTGACCTGCGCGGGCGTCCGGCTCAATCGCTCGGCCATGCCCACGATCGTCGGGTCGTCCAACACCTGTCCTTTGGCGAGCGGCGACCACGCCTCCGTGGCGATCCCATGGTCTCTGTCGAACGCCCGCAGGTCGTCCTGGGTGAGGTACGGGTGGCTCTCAATCTGATTGACCGCCGGCGTGACCGTGGTCTCCCGTGACAACCGCTCGAGATGGTGCGGCTGGAAGTTCGAGACGCCTATCGCCCTGGCGCGTCCGGAACGATAGATCTCCTCGAGCGCTCGCCAGGTCTCCACGAAATCGCCCACGGACGGAAGCGGCCAGTGGATGAGGAAGAGGTCGAGGTAGTCGAACTTCATGACCTCGAGCGACTGGTCGAACGCCGCGAGCGCGTCGTCGTAGGCGTGAGAGCCGTTGTTGAGCTTGCTCGTTACGAACACTTCGGCGCGAACGATGCCGGAGTCTCGAACGGCCTCTGCGACCTCGCGCTCATTGCCGTACATCTCGGCCGTGTCGATATGCCGGAAGCCGACCTTGAGCGCCTCGAGCGTCGCTGCCCGGGTGCCCTCCGGCTTGATCTGGAAGACGCCGAACCCGAGCTGCGGGATGTCGACGCCGTTGTTCAGCGTAACGGTTGGAACCACGCTCACTACCGTTGCCCTCCTCCATGCGAGGTCGCGCACAAACCGGTGGAAGGACGCCCGAGAGCTCGAGCGACACCACCCGGGTCTTCGCGGCTCCAGCTCAATTGAGGTACTGATAACGGTACCGGTAACGTTCTTGGAAGGGCCGAAAGTCACATTCCTCATGGAACCCTCATTTTGGTATCGAGGCGCCCCGCTGCGACGCGTGCCCCGGAGGCAAGCGCTCTCCCATCCCGGTGCCGCCGTCTCGAGCCCGTTGCCCAGCCCGGCGGTTGGGGCAAAAGTACCTTGCCGGCAATTGAGGCTAACTGTCGAGGCTTCGACCTGGACGCAAGCACCACTACTTCGGGCCTGGGTGAGCAACAGGAACGAGAATCAATGTTGTCACTTCGCAACCGCGGCCTTCTCGACCAGCCCGATTACAGCCCGCCAGGGGACCTCGAAGGCCTCAACGCCCGCCTCCTGGAGGCCGCCTACCAGCGCGGCTAGGCGCTAGGGGTCGTGGCGTGCTACTTCTTCGCCGTCGAGACCGCCTTGCTCCGGACGCTCTACGTGCTGCTGTTCATCAACTCGGAAGCAGGCGCGTCTACCTGAGCGCCTCGACCGTGCGTCCCGACGCGGCCTGGGTCACCGGGCAGGCGAAGAACCTCACGATAGACCTCGATGATCGCTCACCTGCCATGCGGTTCCTCATCGCTGACCGGGGTACCAAGTGCGTCGGGCCCTTCCACGAGGTCTTCCGCTCGGAGGGGGCCAAGGTGATCCTGACTCCGATCCGGGGCCCGAAGCCAACGCCTACGCGGAACGCGTCATCGCGACCGTCCGGGCGGAGTGCCTGGACCCGACGCCCATCCTCGGTCAGCGGCATGTAGATCGGATGCTCCGGACGCATGCCGAGCACTACAACCACGGGCGGCCGCATCGCGCTCTCGCCCTCGCGACACCTGTGGCCGATAATGAGGCGTCGGTGGCTGTAAGCCCTCGAGACGTTCGCCCACATGTCCTGCTCGGCGGCCTGATCCACGAGTACAGCGGACTCGCCGCGTGATCGGACCTGGGTCTCGGACCCCAACTGGCAGGCCACGGCATAGATGACCGACGCTTCTGAGATCTTCGCTCGACCGGCGATCCGAGCCACGATCGCCACGACGGGTCCGTTCGTTCACCGAACAAGGTTGAGCTGCCGCAGGGTCGTTACGCCGACGCCACGGCAGCCCCTTTGATAGCGCCGCCCGTACGAGGGCTCAACGCCTCGAAGGGCGCGGTAGACTCCATCAGATGAACGCTATCAAGCTCGGAGCGCTGTGCTGGAACCAGTACACCGACTGGCCGTCGCTGCTCGAGGCCGGGAAACGTGCGGACCGACTGGGCTACGACACCCTCTGGACGTGGGACCACGTCTATCCGATCGTCGGCTCCGACGACGGCCCGATGTTCGAGGCCTGGCTCACGATCACCGCCTGGGCCATGACCACGGAGCGGGTCCGGATCGGTCTCATGGTCGGGGCCAACACTTTCCGTGAGCCGTCTCTTGTGGCGAAGATGGCGACCACCCTCGACCATATCAGCAACGGGCGAGCCATCCTTGGTATCGGCGCAGCCTGGTTCGAGACTGAGCACCTCGCCTTCGGCTTCCCATTCGGGAGCGGCTTCCCCGAGCGTCTGCGATGGCTGGGAGAGGCTTTGCCGGTCATACGCGGCATGTTGCGCGGCGAGGCGCCGACCGCGCGCGGCGAGCAGTACCACGCGAAGCAGGTCCGGAACGAACCGCCACCGATCCAACCCGCGCTGCCGATCCTGATCGGTGGCGACGGCGAGAAGGTGACCCTCAAGCTCGTCGCGAAGTATGCGGACGCGTGCAACATCGGCGGTGGTGTCGCCAACGTCCGGCTCAAGGATGCGGTGCTCAAGCAACATTGCACCGACGTCGGACGTGACGAGCGCGAGATCGAGCGCACCACCGGCATCGGCGTGCCGGTTATCCGCGACTCGCGCGAGGAGGCAGAACGGGTATTCCGCTCACTCTTCGAGCGGAACGGCCGAGCACGGGCCTGGCAGGACCAGCCGGTCGGGACGCCGGAGGACGTGGCCGAGAGGCTGGCCCCCTACCTCGAGATCGGCTACCGGCACCTTGTCGCCGGCTTCCCTTCCCCTTACGACGAGGAAACGATGACGAGGCTCGTGACCGAGGTGAAGCCGCGCCTTGAGCGCGTCTGATCCTCGCAGGCCGCTTGCTCTAGCGGCGGCCGCGGCGATGGAGCCTCCACGGGCACCTTACGAGTGGGCAAGAAGTCTCGCGTCGGCCCAAACCAACGCCCGCCGGGAGGGTGGCCCGGGCCGAAACCTGCGAGGTCAGAGGCTCGGTCCGATCGGACTAGGCTCGATCGAGTAGGGGTGCGACCTCGCCGATGAATCGCTCCAGTGTCTCGACGTCATACGGTGCGGGCTGTTCCGAGATGATGGTCCTGAAACCGAGGTCGATGAACGGGCGCAATCGATCTGCGATTGCCTCGGGCGTTCCTGCCCATTGTGCGAAGCCCTCGGGCACCCCCGAAGGTGGCGTGCCGTTGTGAGCCATGGCCGCTCGCCAGACCTGCTCGGCTTCGGCCGCTGAGTCGCGCAGAGTCAATTGGACCCTCAGCGTAAACTCGATCTCTGCAATGTCCCGCCCGACCACCGCGCAATGGTCCCGCAGAATGGCGATCTTGTGCGCAAGCACGTCGACCGGCTCAGCCGCGTTCCACATGTCGGCGTACCTGGCGACCGTGCGGAGCGTCTTCCGCTCCCCCGTACCCCCGATGAGGATTGGCACCTTGTGCACTGGTATGGGCCGCTGCACGAGATCGCGGAACGCATACCTGGCGCCAGGCCGGCTCGTGACCGACTCGCCGCGGAGCAGTTGGCTGATCGCGCCGACTGATTCGTCCAGCCAGTCGAGGCGCTGGCCGAAGCCGGTTCCGAAGTCGAGGCCGAACGCCTCATGCTCGACGTCGAACCAGGCCGCGCCAAGGCCCATGATCGCCCGACCATTCGAGATGTGATCGATGGTCGCGATCGACTTCGCCACCAGGCCAGGATTGCGGAATGTGTTGGCCCCGACGAGAAGACCGAGTCCGACATGATCCGTTGCAACCGCCCATGCGGCGAGAGATGCGTAGGCTTCGAAGGCCGGCTGACGAGGATCCCCGAAGATGGCGTAGAGATGATCCCAGGCCCACAGATGATCGTACCCGAGCCGGTCGACGCGGCACGCGGCGTCGAGCTGCCCGGGCCAGTCGGTGGCCTGACCCCAGAGCATGATCCCGAGCTTTAGGTCTGCCATGCTTCCAGTACCCTCGAATTCGTGTCGAATCCCACACGCATGGTAGCCGGGGGACTCAGTCGTTTGGCCCGG
>PMXQ01000047.1 GCA_003171065.1 Chloroflexota bacterium | reverse complement strand
CCTGGAGCAGCACGGGGCCATGGCGCACACCATCGTCGTCTGCGCCGGCGCCGAGTTCCCGGCCGCTCTCCAGTACATCGCTCCATACGCCGGTTGCGCTATGGGCGAGGAGGTCATGGAAGTCGGCGTCGAGATCGACGGCGAGCTCGTCAAGGACGCCCTGTGCGTCTACGACGACCTCTCCAAGCACGCCTGGGCATATCGCGAGATGTCCCTGCTGCTTCGCCGCCCGCCCGGCCGCGAGGCCTATCCCGGCGACGTCTTCTACCTCCACAGCCGCCTGCTCGAGCGCGCCGCGCGCATGAGCGCCGAGAACGGCGGCGGTTCCCTGACGGCCCTGCCGCTCATCGAAACGCAGGCCGGCGACGTATCGGCCTACATCCCCACGAACGTTATCTCGATCACCGACGGCCAGATCTTCCTCGAGACGGACCTCTTCAACGCTGGCCAGCGGCCCGCGCTCAACATCGGCATCTCTGTCTCTCGCGTCGGCTCCGCGGCCCAAACCAAAGCCATGAAGAAGGTCGCGGCGCCGCTCAAGCTGGACCTGGCCCAGTACCGCTCCCTCGCTGCCTTCGCCCAGTTCGCGTCGGACTTGGACAAGGCCACGCGCGACCAGCTGACCCGCGGCGAGAAGCTGTCGGAGGTCATCAAGCAGCCCCAGTACCAGCCGGTCCCCGTGGAGAAGCAGGTCGCGATCCTGTACATCGCCACGAAAGGCCTCCTGGACGACGTGCCCACGCCGCGTGTCAAGGACTTTGAGCAGCAGTTCTACCGCTTCCTCGAGACCGAGCACGGCGCGGCCATGGCAAAGCTCGCCGACACGAAGGTCCTCGACGACGCCACCGCCGCCGAGCTCGAGTCCGCGGCCAACGATCTCCGCAAGTCGTTCCTCGCGTAGGGCGAGGGCGGCGCAACCACACCCACACAACCGAACCTGGTAGGGCAGCGTGCCGAGCCAACGAGACATCCGCAGACGCATCACGGCGTCGAGGAACATCCGGCAGATAACCCGGGCGATGCAGTTCGTGGCGGCGTCCAAGCTCCGCCGCGCCCAGGAGTCGACCCTGGCTTCGCGACCCTACTCCGACCTGCTCGACGAAATCCTGGCGGATCTCGCCGCCGTCCTCGCGGGCGACGAGCACCCGCTGCTCAGCCGCCGCGAAGAAGGCAAGCGGCTCATCGTCCTGGTCACGAGCGATCGCGGTCTGGCCGGCGCCCTCAACACCAACGCCGTCCGCTTCGCCTCCCGGGAGATCGTCGAACACCCGGGCGAGCTCGAGCTCGTTAGCGTGGGCCGCAAGGGCCGCGACGCGATGCGCCGGGCCCGCGTCCCGATCGTCGCCCACTTCTCGGGGTTCGGCGACCGCCCCAAGTTCGAGGACATCCTGCCGCTGGCGCGGCTCATCTCGGACGAGTACGAGGCCGGCACATACAACCAGGTCGACATCGTTTTCACCCGTTTCGTCTCGACGCTGGTCCAGCGGCCGGACATGGTCCAGCTGCTGCCGATCAGGCCGACCAGCGACACACGAGGCATCCCCGGCGCGCAGTTCATCTTCGAGCCGGCGCCGGACCTGGTCCTCAACGAGCTGCTGCCCCGCTACGTTGGCACGCGGCTCTTCCAGACGGCGCTTGAAAGCAGCGCCAGCTTCTTCTCCAGTCAGATGGTCGCGATGAAGAACGCCACCGAGAACGCGGACGAGCTCATCGACGACCTGACCCTCAGCTACAACAAGGCCCGCCAGGCCAGCATCACCAGAGAGCTAATCGAAATCGCATCTGGCGCGAAGGCGCGCTAGCCAACCAGGCGACGACGAGCCGCGCAGCGGCTATAGGAGGCACCGACACGATCATGGCGACCGCCGCCAAGACCGCGACCGGCCGGGTAGTCCAGATCACCGGCCCCGTCGTCGACATCGAGTTTCCCGCCGGCCAGTTGCCGGGGATCTACAACGCCGTTGAGGTCATACGCGGCGACGGCGTGAAGATCGTCTGCGAAGTCCAGCAGCACCTGGGCAACAACTGGGTCCGCACCGTGGCCATGACCACGACGGACGGCCTTGCCCGCGGCGTCGAAGTTCTCGACACCGGCGGCCCGATCACCGTCCCCGTCGGCGAGGTGACCCTCGGCCGCGTCTTCAACGTCCTGGGAGAGGCGATCGACGAGAAGGGCCCGGTGGCGGTCACCGAGCGCCTGCCGATCCATCGCCCGGCTCCGGCGTTCGACCAGCAGACGACCGAGACCGAGATCTTCGAGACGGGCATCAAGGTCATCGACCTGGTCTGCCCCTTCGCCAAGGGCGGCAAGATCGGCGTCTTCGGCGGCGCCGGCGTCGGCAAGACGGTCATCATCCAGGAGCTGATCCGCAACGTCGCCCAGGAGCACGCCGGCTATTCGGTCTTTGCGGGGGTGGGCGAGCGGTCCCGCGAAGGCAACGACCTGATCAAAGAGATGACCGACTCGGGCGTCATCGCCAAGACGGCCTTCGTCTTCGGCCAGATGAACGAGCCGCCGGGCGCCCGCCTGCGGGTGGGCCTGACCGGCCTCACCATCGCCGAGTACTTCCGCGACGTCGAAGGCCGCGACATCCTGCTCTTCATCGACAACATCTTCCGCTTCACGCAGGCCGGGTCCGAAGTCTCGGCCCTGCTCGGGCGCATGCCCTCGGCGGTTGGCTACCAGCCCAACCTGGCGACCGAGATGGCGGCTCTCCAGGAGCGCATCACATCCACCAAGAACGGCTCGATCACGTCGCTGCAGGCCATCTTCGTCCCAGCGGACGATTACACCGACCCGGCGCCGGCGACCACCTTCGGCCATCTCGACTCAACCATCCGCCTGGAGCGGGCGATCACCGAGTTGGGCATCTACCCGGCGGTCGATCCACTGACCTCCACTTCGCGCGTCCTCGACCCGAACATCGTGGGCCAGGAGCACTACGACACCGCCCGCGAAGTCCAGCGCGTGCTGCAGCGCTACCGCGACCTGCAGGACATCATCTCGATCCTGGGCATCGACGAGCTCTCCGAGGAAGACAAGACCACGGTTGCCCGCGCCCGGCGGCTGCAGATCTTCAACAGCCAGCCGTTCCACGTTGCCGAAGTCTTCACCGGCCGGCCAGGGGCGTACGTGGCGATCCGCGACACGGTCGCCTCGTTCAAGGAGATCCTCGAGGGCAAGGTCGACGACCTGCCCGAGCAGGCCTTCTTCCTGGCCGGTACTCTGGACGACGTGCGCGCGAACGCTGCAAAGCTGGCGAAGTGACGGATCGCTCGACGGATCGCTCCCGACCCGGGAGGAGCTAGTGCCTCTTCACCTCGAAATCGTCACTCCTGAGAAACGCGCCTTCACCGGCGACGTGGACGAGGTCATTGTGCCGGGCAGCGAAGGCGAGCTCGGCATCCTGCCGCACCATGCGCCGTTGATCTCGACGCTCGGTCAGGGCGTGCTGCGCCTCAAGAGCGGCGGGCAGGAGCAGGAGTTCGCCATCTTCGGCGGCTTCCTGCAGGTCCGGCCGGACCGCGTCGTCGTCCTGGCCGAGACCGCCGACATGGCCTCCGAAATCGATCTAGAACGCGCCGAGCGTGCCCGCCGCGAGGCAGAGCACGTCCTCGAAGGTGGCTTCGTGGAGCCGGCCGACCTGGCGGCCGCGCGGGCCGCGCTCCAGCGCGCGCTGATCCGAATCCGCGTCGCCGAGCGCGGGGAGCGCAGACCGCGAGGACCGCACGAGGCGGCGCGCCGACATCCGGAGGCGCATCGCGAGGAACCGCCGGGCGGCGAGTAGCGATGGCCGACGCTCGCCCGTTCCACTGGGAGTTCAAGCCTGAGGAAGTAGACCGGGAGGTCTTCCGAATCGAGGGCGGCCGCCGCCTGGAGGGCTCGGTAGCGATCAGCGGCGCCAAGAACGCCGCGCTCAAGCTGATGGCCGCCGCCACGCTGACCGGCGAGCGCTGCCGCTTCACGAATGTGCCCGAGATCGAGGACGTGCGGGTCCTGGCCGAAGTCCTGCAGGACATCGGCGTGACCGTCGATCATCCCGAGCCCAACGTCTACGAAGTTGCCAGCGGCGATGCCGAGTGGCTGTTCGTGCCCCTCGAGGCGGCGGCCAAGATGCGGGCCAGCTTCATCCTGCTGGGCCCGCTGCTGACGCGGTTCGGGCGCGTCATCATCAGCAACCCCGGCGGCGACCGGATCGGCCGGCGGCCCGTGAACCTGCACGTCGACGCGATGCGGGCCCTGGGCGCGGACATCGAGTACCGCAACGGCTACTACTTCGCCAAGGCCCCGGGCCGGCTGCGCGGCGGCCGAGTGACGTTTCCGCAGATCACAGTCATGGGCACCGAGAACGCCATCCTCGCCGCGACCCTCGCGGACGGGCACACCATCATCGAGCCGGCCGCCCGAGAGCCCGAGATCGACGACCTGATCGCTTTCCTGGTGGACATGGGCGCGGAGGTCGAACGGACCGCGCCCAACCGCATCGAGATCGAGGGCCGGCGCCGGCTGCGAGGCGCCCAGCACGCCGTGGTCTCCGATCGCATCGAGGCCGGGACCTTCGTCGTCGCGGCTGCCGTCACGCGCGGTCGAGTCCGGCTCCAGAATGCCCCGTGCGGCCATTTCGACGCGCTCCTGGGCGTCGTGGCGGAGATGGGCGTCTCGGTCAACTGCGGCGCCGACAGCGTCGAGGTGGACGCGACCGCCGCCGATCTTGCGCCGTTCAGGTGCGCCGACATCGAGACGCAGCCCTACCCGGGCCTGGCGACCGATCTTCAGCCGCCCACATGCGTGCTTCTCACCCAGGCGGAAGGCGAGAGCCACGTCACCGAGACGATTTTCGAGGACCGCCTGGAGTGGCTCGGCGATCTTCGCCGCATGGGCGCCCAGATCGAGATCCTGGACGAGCATCACGCGACCATCCACGGCCCGACGCGGCTTCACGGCGTGGATGTCGAGATTGGCGATCTCCGAGCCGGCGCGTCCCTTATCCTGGCGGCTCTGGCCGCCGAGGGCGTGACCACGATTCGCGGCGCGCACCACGTACACCGCGGCTATGAGAAGATCGACACGAAATTCCTGGAGCTCGGCGCCAGGATCGAACGGCTTGCGGAAGGGACATAGCGAAGCGGCATGAAGATCGGTATCGACCTGGGCACCGCCAATGTGATGGTCTACGTCAAGGGCAAGGGCATCGTGATGCAGGAGCCCTCCGTAGTTGCCGTCGATGACGATAACGTGATCGTCGCCGTGGGCGCGGAAGCCCGAGAAATGATCGGCCGCACTCCTGCCAACATCCAGGCCATCCGGCCGATGCGGGCAGGAGTCATCGCCGACTACGTCATCACCGAGGCGCTGCTGCGGCACTTCATCCAGAAGGTTCAGACGGGCCGGCGGTTTGGATGGGGCAAGCCCGAAGTAATGATCAGCGTGCCAGCCGGCGTCACCAGCGTCGAGAAGCGCGCCGTCCGCGACGCGGCCCTCAAGGCGGGCGCGGGCGAGGCGTACCTGATCGAGGAGCCGATGGCCGCCGCGATCGGCGCGGCCGTGCCGATCAGCGGCCCGTCTGGCGCGATGATCATCGACATCGGCGGCGGCACGAGCGAAATCGCCGTCATATCGCTCGGCGCGATCGTGGTGTCGACGAGCCTTCGGGTCGGCGGCAACAAGATCGACGAGACCATCGCCAGCTACGTCCGCAAGAAGTACAACCTGATGATCGGCGACCGGACCGCCGAGGAAGTCAAGATTCAGATCGGGACGGCGCTCCCGCTCGAGCGCGAGCTGACGATGGATGTCCGCGGCCGCGACCTGATCGCCGGCCTGCCCCGCACGATCCCGATGACGAGCTCCGAGGTCATGGAGGCGATGGAGCCGCCGCTCCAGCAGATCATCGGGGCTGTCCGCCTCGTCCTGGAGCAGACGCCACCCGAGCTCTCGAGCGACATCATCGACAAGGGCATGGTGATGACCGGCGGCGGCTCGCTGCTGCGGAACATCGACAAGTTGCTTACTCAGGTCACGGGCGTGCCCTGCCACGTGGCCGACGACGCCCTGAACTGCGTCGCCCGCGGCACCGGCCTCGCCCTGGAGCACTTCGACTTCTACAAGAAGTACCTCGGCTCGCAGATGTGATGGGCGTTCCCGAGGAACGCGTTGCGACCCCCGCACGGCGGGCGTTCATCGAGCTGCACTGTCACACGAACGCCAGCTTCGACTCGCTGGCCGATCCCCTGGCTGTGGCTCGGGCCGCGGCCAGGCGTGGCCTGACGCATCTGGCGGTCACGGACCACGACCGGATCGATGCCGCGCTCCGCCTTCTCGACGCCGCCCCGCCCGAGCTGACGGTAATCGTCGGCGAGGAAGTCAAGACGGCCGACGGCGACCTGATAGCGGTCTTCCTGCGCGAGGTCGTCCCGCCGGGCATGTCGGCCGTGGAGACCATCGCCGCGGTCCGAGCGCAGGGCGGCCTGGTGGGGGTCCCGCACCCATTCGACGGGCTGCGCGGGTTCGGTCGAAAGAGCGGTGCCGAGCTCGAATCGATCGCCCATCTGGTCGACTGGGTAGAGGCCTACAACGCCCGGGTGATCGGTGGCTCGGCCAACGAGAAGGCGGCGCGGTTCGCCCACGAGCACGGGCTCCCGGGGGTCGGCGCATCCGACTCGCACACTGTCCTCGAGGTCGCCGTCACCTGCAACATCGTGACCGGAGACCCCGGAACTCCGGCGGGCCTGCTGGCGTCGCTGTCGGCAGTGGACTTCGTACCCGGACGCGCGAGTTTCTACGTGCGCGCTTGGACGCCGCTTGCCAAGATGATCCAGTCGATGAAGGGGAACGGACGGCGCCGGGCCCACGAAGCCAGGGGAGAGATCCGGTGACCGAGCCGTCAGACCATCACCGCCACCCGATGGGCGAACCGCTCGAGCAAGAGGCCGAGGCGCTGATCAATCCGGAGGCCGCGGTCGAGGTCCCACCCGCTGAGCAGATGTCGCTCGTCCGCCGGCTGCGCCAGCCCCGAACGATCCTGTCGATCGCCGTTCCCGTCGCGGTCATCGCCATCGCCGTGGCTCTCAACCGGGACCAAATGGGCCAGGTGCCCGGGGCGATCGCGGGCGCCGACCCGCGCTTCATTCTGATCGCCTTCCTGATCTACTACCTTGGCTTCCCACTCCGGGGCTTCCGCTGGACGAAGCTCCTGCGCGGCGCCGGATATCGGGTCAAGACCAGTGACGCGACCGAGATCCTGTTTCTCTCCTGGTTCGTCAACTGCATCGTCCCGGCCAAACTCGGCGACCTGTATCGCGCCTATCTGGTCAAGCAGAACAGCCCGGTCTCGGCGACGCGAACGCTGGGCACGGTCTTCATGGAGCGCATCCTCGATCTCGTCGCCATCGCGGCGCTGGGCGTAGCCGCCGGGTACATCAGGTTCCGCGGCAGCCTCAACGATCTGCCGGGCGGCACGCAGTACATCTTCGCCTTCGGCGTCGTGATCGTGGTGGTGCTGATCGTGGCCATGGTTGCGATGCGCAGCTTCGGTCGCCGTGTCATCGGCGTACTGCCGCTGCCGGCCCGCTTCGTCGAGCTGTACGAGCGGTTCGAGGAAGGGGTCTTCGGTTCCGTAGGGTTGCGTGGCCTGCCCGTGCTCGGCCTCCTGACCTTCATGATCTGGGCGACCGAGGCGCTGCGTCTGTATTTCGTCGTCCGCTCGCTCGGATTCGCGGACGTGGACCTCGGCTTCTCCGGGGCGATGTTCGTGGCCCTGATCGGATCGCTGCTGACGGCCGTGCCGCTGACTCCGGGAGGCCTCGGCCTCGTTGATGCGGGCATGTTCGGCGTGTTGACCACGTTCTTCACCAAGAACTCGGTACACGCGACCGCGATCGTCGTGGTCGACCGGGCGATTTCCGTCTTCTCGATCGTCGTCCTGGGCGCCGTTGCATACATGCTCTCCTCCAAGCCGCGCGGCGGGGGAATGGAAGTCGAGGAGATCGGGCCTTCGCTCACGCCGGTCCGGCCGCCGGCCTGACCTTTCGGCGCCGTTCGGACGGTTCGAAATAGCGCCCCGACGGCGGCCGGCGCCCGCGCTGCGCCGAATCTGCCCGCGCTTGACCTTACAGCCACCTTGCCGGGAGAACCGACAGTCGCTGCACGTGCGGTACCAATTAGTCATTCACGCTTTGGCTGACCGCTCCGATAGTTCCAGTATCCGGGCAGATTGCCCGACCATCGGAGCCCACGAAGCGCATGGCCGTACAGAACGGGCGAGGCTTCAACGAGTGGCTGCGGGCCCAGCTCAAAGCGAAGAAGATGTCGCAGCGCCAGCTGGCTCAGCAATCCGGCGTTGATCATTCGACCATCTCCCGGCTGATCCGCGGCGACCGGATGCCGTCCCTGGGAACGGCTACGAAGCTGGCCCGCGGACTGCGTGAGATCCGAGACGACGCCGAGGCGCCGCAGTACCTGGGGGTCGTAACTGGCGGAACGATCAATCCGACGGCTCGCGTCGAATACGCCCTCCGGGCCGACGATGTGCTCACGGAGCCGCAGGTCCGCCAGATCATGGAGTACTACCTCGCGGTGCGGATGCGCCGCTTCGGCCGCGGCTACATCGGCATGCGGACCGAGGAACGCCCCATGGAGCCGCGCCGGCTCCTGGACGACCGCCGCGACGCGCCGGTCATGTCGGCGGTCGCCGGCCACGCGGCCCGCCCGATGGTCCGGCAGCTGCCTCCTCGCGCACGCTCCGCCCGCGACTGACCGGGCGCTCGTCTATCGCCGCCACTCGCAGACGCCGTTGCGCGCGCCCGGCGCTGATTGCGGCCGGGCACGCCGCCTCCGAGCCATTCGAGCCGACGCGGGCTCTGATGCTTCGCGCCGTCGCAGTGACGCCTATCGACCTCTCGAGCCGGGACGGGCCGGCGGCTCCGGGGAGTCCGGTGGCTCCGGTGAGTCCGGCTGAGCGGCATCGTTCATGCCCTGCGCGACGTTTGCTGGTTCCAAGCCCACTCTCACGGTGATCGAAAGTAGACGGTCATGATCCTGTCCGGGGCAGCCGCGAATCGATCCACCTGCGTCAGTCCGCCGGGTTGGGTGGCGAGCCATTCAGCCTCGGCTTGGCCGCCGCAGCCCTCGAGCCAGAAAGAATCGCACAGGACAACCACGACTCTGGCCCGGTCCACATCAACCAAGATAGTGCCATCGCGCGCCAGCGGGTATGCGTAGGCATCGCCGCCCTTCTCCTCGAAGAGAGGGATGAGCGCTACCGGGGCGCCGGCGGAGATGCGTTCGATCCTCGTCGCCGCAGCCTCGGCCGCGGGCCAGCCCCCGTCCGGCGAAGTGAGCGGTGGCCAGTGGCCGACGTTCCAGGCAACCAGGCCGACCAGGGCCACGAGGGCGGCGCCACGGCCCATCTGCCTCGCCAGGCCGCCGTCGGCCGCCCGCCAGATGGCCGCCAGGGCGAGTCCCGCCGCCACGAGCACCAGCGGGTCGGCAACTACGTGGTACTGCTCAGTGGGCAGCTCCTGGAGCTGCGAGACTGCCTTGAGGCCCAGGCCAAGGGCGAGGACGAGGAGCAGCAGCATCCCCCCGACGAAACGGAGCCCCGCCAGCTCCTCGGCCGCGCCACGCTCGGCCCCGCCGGGGGCGCGGTGCGGCGCGCCCGGCGTTGCGTTGGCGCTGGAGGCCCGGGCGCCCGTCCTGACGACGTGCCAGATCAGCGTCGCGGCCAGTGCGATGGCGACCGCCAGGGACGGCAGGACGGACGGCTTCAGATCGACGAGCGGCCATCGGGTGAGCGGCCAGGCGAGGATCCGGATGGCGCTGAAGACGAGCCGCGTGAGCGGGTCAGCTGCCGGGGTGGAATCCGGGCCGGTGAAGTAGCCGATCATGCCCCGCGTCTCCGCGAAGTCGTGGCTCAGCTCGTAGGCGATCAGTGGCAGGTAGGAGAGTGCGACCAGGGCCACCCCGGCCGCTCCCCAGGCCGCAATGCGACGCCGACGACCCGGCGCGCGCCGCAGATCGGCGAGGAACGCGGCCGCCATCGGCACTACGATCACGCCGGCGGCAACGTGCGACTGCATCGCAACGGCGCTCCCCGCGGCCGCCACGAGCCACCACTGGGGCCGAGTCGTGCGCCATGCCTGCCAGGCGCCGAGGAACGCCACCGCCGCTGCCGGCTCGACCAGGGTGGGGTTCCAGATGAAGGTGGCGTAGCCGATCAGGCTGGCCGATACCGCGGCCAGGATGGCCGCCATCAAGCCGGCCGCGGTTCCACTGATCGAGCGTGCGATCCACCATACGATCGGGACTACGAGCAGACTCAGGAGCGCGATCTCCGCCACGACGAAGGTGGGGTCGCCGTTGCCGAGCCACGCCGCCGGCAGGAGCAGGTCGTAGTACAGGGCGCCGTGGTGGAAGGTGCCGCCGACGCTGATCGCCAGAGGCCCGAAGGTGGGCAGGCCACCGCCGCTGATCGCGTTCCGTAGCGCCAGCATCTCGGTGCCCTGGTCGGAATCCCAGCCGCCTCGTGCCGGCAGGTTCGCAAAGCGCGCTGCGGCGGCCACGGCGAGGATAGCGGCCAGGCAGCCGAGCTCGCGGACCTGCACTCCCAGGCGAGTGCTGGCGCCCCCGACGCAGCGCGCGAGCACGGACCTCCGACCCACGAGCCCGCTCATGGCCCCGCCTGACTCCCCGCTCGCCCCAGCGTCTGCGGCGTGGGCCTGGCCTGCGGCGTGGGCCTGGCCTGCGGCTTTGCCCCGGGCCCGGTCCCCGGCCGAGGCAAGGGGCCGGGTGTGAGCGGTCTACCCGCGACGAGATCGCCGACCCGGGCCATGTTGACCGCGTCGAAGCCTTCCTCCATTCCGGGCGTCTCCAGGTAGAAAGTGACATGGTCCAGGGCCGGATGTCGGAGCAGGTGCGCCATTCCCACCGGCCCGATCCGTCCCTCGCCCAGGTTTTGGTGCCGGTCGTGCCTCGATCCGAGGCCGGACGAGGTGTCGTTGAGATGGATCATGGCCAGCCGGTCCAGCCCGAGCAAGCGGTCAAACTCGGCCAGCACGCAATCGATCACGGCCGGATCGGCGATGTCGTAGCCGGCGCCCCAAAGGTGAGCCGTGTCCAGGCAGAAGCCGATGCGCCCGTCCAGGCCCCGCGCGGTGGCCGTCTCGAGCACCGCCGCCAGCTGCTCCACGCTGACCCCGATGGCGTCGCCGCCACCGGATGAGTTCTCGAGGACGACCAGCGGCGCATCCGGACCATCCGGCGATTCGGCCAGAGCACGCGACAGGCCGTCGACCAGACGAGCGATGCCAGCCTCTGCGCCGGCACCGCGATGAGAGCCGGCATGGACGTTGATGAACCGGGCCCCAAAGGCCGGGGCGTGAGCCAGCTCATGACGCAGAACGTCGACGGAACGCTCGAAAAGGACGTCGTCGGCCCCGGCCAGGTTCACCAGATACGCGGCGTGGATCGCCAGCGGCCCTATGTCCAGCTCGGCCAGACGCTGGCGAAAAGCGGACGCTTCGGGCGGTGGCTCGGGCCGCCGCCGCCACGCCGTGGGGTTGTCGCTGAATATCTGCAGCGCCGACGCGCCGATCTCGCCGGCGCGTTCGGCGACCTTCAGGAGGCCGGATCCCATGGGCAGGTGCGGCCCCGCCCGGCGCCCGCCGGGCAGCTCGACGCGCCGGCTCGACTCGGCCGTCACCTAGGTCGTGCCCCTCCCGGCGCGGTGGCTGTCGATGGTCGTCAGCCTGCCTTGTGGCCGTTTCGACCGGGCGTGTACTGGCCGGCGATCACCGGCTCGATCAGCCCGTAGTCGCCCCCATTGCGCTTGTACATGACGCACAGACGCTCCGTTTCGGCGTTGACAAACAGAAAGAAGACGTGTCCGAGCTCCTCCATCCTCGCGACTGCGTCCTCCTCGAACATCGGCTCGATGGCGAAGCGCTTGGTCTTGACGATGCGCGAGCGCCGCGCCTCCTCCTCAGGGCCCGCGGCCTCCGTTGCCGCCGCAGCCGCGGCCTTACCGGACAGAATCGGCTCGCCATCGTCGACGATCCGCTTGCCCTTGCCGGCGCCCGGCCGAGCCTTGCCCTTGGGCTTCTCGCGGGAGTCCACCGCCTGGCGCTCGATGCGGTCGATCACGATGTCGAGGCAGGCCTGGTAGGTTGGACCCGCGGCGTGGCTGCGCAGGGGCCGGCCGTCGACGACGAGAGTCACCTCCACGATCTGCGAATCCGTGTTGCTGCGGTGCTGCTCGGTCGAAAGCTCGACCACTGCCTCCGATCGATCGTCCAGGAAGCGTTCCAGCCGGCGCATCTTGCGCTCGGCGTACTGCCTCACGGAATCCGGGACGTCGATGTTCTTGCCCTTGACGATCGTCCTCACGCCCTACCTCCGCAAAGCACCTGGCGCGTCGCGCCGACCGTCGGCCGACACTGGCGCGCGTCTCGAACAGCCGCTGCCACGCGGCCAGTATAGGAGCCGCCGCCGGCTCTCGGCCCCTGTCGTTCCCGGCGGATCAACGTTCTCGCGCCACCGTCAGAGCCGAGACCGCGATTGCCCCGGCGTCGTATAGCGCCTCGGCGCAGGCGACCAGCGTCGAGCCCGTAGTGACGACATCGTCGATGAGAATCGGCCACCTGCCTTTCACCACTGGACCCGCGCCGGCGCGCAGGGCGAAGGCCCCGCTGACGTTGGCGCGCCGGGCGCGGCGCCCCAGCTCGAACTGGGGAGTCGTGTGGCGCGTCCGTTCGAGTGACGCCTGCCATGGAACGTGGAGCCGGTCCGAGACGCCGGACGCGAGCAGGAACGCCTGGTCGTAGCCGCGCTTCCTTGCCCGCTCTGCGTGCACCGGAACGGGAACCAGCATGTCCCCGCCGACGCCCGCCGCTTCCCAGCGAGCCGCCATTGCGTCCGCAAGCGGCGCGGCCAGCCGCCGCTCCCCGGAGTATTTGAGCCGGTGCAGCGCCACTCGGATCACTCCCGAGAACGGCGCGCACCACTCCAGCTGCATCAGCGGCATCGGCATCGCCGCGGGCAGGCCGAGCGGCACGCCCGGCGGCAGCGCCAGTCGAACGTCCAGAGCGCCCCGGCATTTCGGGCACAAAACGGTTCCCTCGGCCGCGCAGCCGGCGCAACTTGCCGGCAACGCCAGATCGAGCAACGCTCCGCCCAGGCGAGCCGCCCGCGCCACGCCGCCGATCCTGTTCGTCGACGCCTGCGCTGCCATGTCGGGAAGCTAGTGCAGGCTGCTTACGCGCCACGTACTTCGCCCTTATCTGACCGGCGGCCGCCGCTGGGGCGGCCACGGCCGCGTCCACGGCCGCGTCCTCCGCGGTGCCTATCGGGGCTCGATCGCTATCTCGTCGCCCACGGCCGTGTCCGATTGGTCGATCGTGCCGGGCGGCAGCTCCAGGACTCCCTTTGCGCCGCCCACACGCCACACAACTCCGCGCCACGGCGGCACGGCCCGATGCAGTGACAGGACCCGGCGCGGCCCATCGCGCCTGCCCGCCGGCGGTGAAACGAAGACGACGTCGATCGCGAAACGCATGAACAGCATGTGGATGCCGTTCTCGCCGGGTAGCCACAGTCCGTCTCCTCGCGGAAGCGACGAGCGACCCATGAGGCCCATGAACTTGGCCCAGAAAGAGGAACCGTCCTCGAGCCGCTCGGCCAGCACGGTTCCCCGGCTGGTGTTGCGGGCCACCAGAAGTGGCCTGCTCACCTGCCCGGAGCTCCGCTCACCTGGTCGGAATGCCGCCGCCGGCGAAGGTCTTCACCAGCGAGATGATGGCCGGGCCGAGGATGACGACGAAGAGCGACGGGAAGATGCATCCCACAAGCGGGAAGAGCATCTTGATCGGCGCCTTCGCGGCCATCTCTTCGGCTCGCTGGCGGCGCTCGATGCGGAGCTGCTCGGACTGAACCTGCAGCACCTTGGAGATCGAGACGCCCAGCGTTTCGGCCTGGATGATCGCGCCGATGAAGTTGGAGAGGGGCTGAACGTTGGTCCGCGGAATCATGTCGCGCAGAGCCTCGCGTCGGGCCTTGCCCACGCGCACCTCGGCCAGGGCCCGGCGGAACTCGTCGGTCAGCGGGCCGGGCAGCTTCTCGACCACCTTGGCCAGCGCGGCGTCGAAGCCGAGACCGGCGCGAACGGAGATCGTCAGCAGGTCCAGCGTGTCCGGGATCATCTTGAGGATGATCTTCTGGCGGGCCTTGATCTTGCGGCCGAGCCAGAACTCGGGCGCGAGGTAACCCACGAAGAAGCCGATGAGCCCGAAGAAGAGCGCCTTGGCGATGGACCCGACGCCGCTGATGCCACCCGCGGCCAGGACGCCGAGGAGCACGAACAGGACCGTGCCCGTGCCGATGCCGACCAACATCTTGACGCCCATCCAGTCGGCCAGGCGCATGTCGCCCGGATTGCCCGCGAGTGCAAGCCGTTTCTCGGCTGTTTCGGCGGATGAGGCGCTGCTCAGACGTCCGCCGGTCCGCGAGAGTCGTGCGATGAGCGGGCGCAGGGTGCGTTCGGCGAAGGGCTGCTGGAGCTCGAGCTCTTCTAGGTTGCGAGCCTGGACGTTGCCCAGCTGAGTTAGCCGGGCCTGCACCGGGTCGACCGATCCACCACTGGCAAGAGCCACGAAGATCAGGAAGATCCCGAGGCCCGCCACACCGGCGAGGACGTACACCATTTCAGACCTCGATGCTGACGATGCTGCGGATGATCATGAACCCGATGAACATCATGATTCCGGCGAAGATGAGGATGATGAGACCAGCCGGCAGATTCATGATGCCGGGCGGGTTCATGAACATCGGCTCCATGAACTTGGGAGCGATGACGAACAGGACGCCCACCAGGCCGATCGGCAGGAAGGCGACCACGTAGCCAGACATCCGCTGCTGGGCCGTGAGGGTCCTGATCTCGCCCTTGATCCTGACGCGCTCACGAATCGTGAAGGCGATCGAATCGAGGATCTCGGCGAGGTTGCCGCCGACCTGATGCTGGATCGTGATCGCCGTGGCCATCAATTCCAGGTCGTCCGAGCGCACGCGGCGGACCATGTTCTCAAGCGCGACATCGAAGGCAAGGCCGAGGTTTACCTCGCGGACCACGCGACCGAACTCCACGGTCACCGGGGGCTGGGCCTCGCGCACGACCATTTCGATGGCCTGCAGGAACGAGGAGCCCGCGCGCAGGGCGTTCGCGATCAGCGTGATCGTGTCGGGTAGCTGCTTGTTGAAGGCATTGAGGCGTGACGCGCGCCGGCGGCCCAGCCAGTACCGCGGCAGCCAGGCGCCGATGGCGGCCCCTGCCAGGAGCCCCAGCGGAGACCCCAGCGGCTGCAGAATAAGGCCCAGGAAGAGGAACAAGAACGGGATGCCTACGATGGACCCGATCCAGAGTGCGATGAACTCGCCCGGTTTGAGCTTGAGATCGGCCCGGGCGATGTCACGCGCCAGGTTCGCGCCGAAGTCGCGTTGCTCGACGATCCTGTTCAGGCGGGCCAGGGCGACGCTTTGTGCAAGCACGTCACCGATTCCGACGCCCGACTGGACGGTCGTGGTGGAGGCCTCGGGCTTGCTGGCGGTGTAGCGCTCGAGTCGGGCGCTGATCCCCGATCCGCCGCCGGATGTCGCCAGACCGATGAAGACGAGCATGATCCCCATGGCGAGGATCAACGCGACGATGATGACCATAGCGGCCTCCCTGCCTCCGTTCCTCTACGCGAAGCCGAACAGGCCGCGCGGCAGGTGAATGCCCATGACCTCGAACTTCTCCACAAACTTGGGCCGGATGCCGGTCGGGCGGAGGCGACCCTGGATCTTGCCCTCGACGACCCCAGTCTGTTCCCAGACGAAGACGTCCTGCATGACGATGACATCGCCTTCCATGCCCTGGACTTCGGTGATGTTCACGATCCTGCGGGTGCCGTCCTTCAGGCGGGACTGGTGAACGATGAGATCCACGGCGGAGGAGACCTGCTCCCGAATGGCTCGCAGAGGCAGGTCGACGCCGGCCATGAGCACCATCGTCTCGAGTCGGGCGAGCATGTCGCGCGGGCTGTTGGCGTGGCCGGTGGACATCGAGCCGTCGTGGCCGGTGTTCATAGCCTGGAGCATGTCCAGCGCCTCGCCGCCTCGGCACTCGCCGACGATGATTCGATCGGGCCGCATCCGGAGGCAGTTGCGGACGAGCTCGCGGATCGGGACGGCGCCGCGGCCTTCGATGTTCGGTGGCCGCGACTCGAGGGTGACCACGTGCTCCTGGCGGAGCTGCAGCTCGGCCGCGTCCTCGACGGTGATGATGCGCTCGTCGTTCGGGATGAACGAGGAGAGGACGTTGAGGGTGGTGGTCTTGCCCGAGCCGGTGCCGCCCGACACGAAGATGTTCAGGCGCGCTTCGACGCAGGCGCGCAGGAAGTCGAACATCTCGGGTGTCGACGTGCCGAAACGGATCAGGTCGTCCACGGTGAACGGCGAGGCGGAGAACTTTCGGACGGTGATCACCGGCCCGATCAGGGACAGCGGCGGGATGATGGCGTTGACGCGGGACCCGTCCGTCAGACGCGCGTCGACCATCGGGCTCGACTCGTCGATGCGGCGGCCGATCGGGGCGATGATCCGATCGATGATGCGCATCACGTGGTCGTCGTTCTGGAAGACGACGTTGGTGAGTTCCAGCCGGCCGGCGCGCTCGATGTACACCTGGCGCGGGCCATTGACCATGATTTCGGTCACGGTTTCGTCGCGGAGCAGCGGCTCCATGGGCCCCAGGCCGATGATCTCGTCCGTGATCTGCTCGAGCATGCGAACGCGCTCGGCGCGAGTGAGAGCCAGGCCCTCCTCGTCGATGACCCGTCCGAAGATCTCCTCGATCTGGCGGCGCACCTCGACCTGGTTGGCCAGATCGAGTTTGGGGTCCAGGTCCTGGATGACCCGCGACTGGATCCGGAACTTGACTTCTCGCAGGGATTCCCGAACGGGAGCCTGATTGAGCAGTCGTTGACCCGAGGGTGCGGAGGGAACTCCAGGTGTTCCGGGAGGTGCGCTCGGCCCGCCGCCTGGCGCTCCTGGCGCCACGCCCGGTCGCGCGCTCTCGATTCGCTTCAGAAGGGACATCGCCTACACCCCTTGCTCGCCCGAAGGGTCATCTCCATGCGAAGAGTGACTTGCCTTTTTGGGTCGACTTGTGATCCTCTTCGCGAGGTTCTCGGTTGCTTGTGATGGCCGTTGCCAGACGGAGAACGTCCTGGGAGACCTGGGCCTCACGGTTGCTGAGAACGAACGGTACTCCCCGGTTCAGCGCGTAAACGACGGCGCGGCCGTCGCTGACGATGGTGTGGTCAACCTTCCGGCCGATCGAATGCTCTACGTCGGCCACTCTGATCCCAAGCGTCGTGTCGGCCCGGTTCAGGACGAGCCGGACCTTGTCCTCGTAGCCGAGCTTCTCGGCCACCTCGAGAAAGAGCCTGATGTTCTTGATGCTGGTGATCTCCAGCGTCAGGACCGTCAGCACAATGTCCGCCAGATCAAGGATACCCAGAGTCGTATCGTTGAACCACGCTGCGCAATCGATGACCACAAGCTCGTACCGCTGCCGCAGCGCCTCGACCACGTGCTTTACGCCTGCAGGAGTGATGGCGTCGGCCATCTCCGGCGAAGGCGGGGCCAGGACCACGTGGAGTCCCGACGAATGGGTCACCGTGTAGGTGTCCACGGCGTCGACGTCGCCGCCGGCTTCGAGGTCCGACACGAGCTCGAACATTGACTTGTCTTTGGGGTTGAGGTTCAGCAGGACGGCCACGTCGCCGAATTGGAACGAGCCGTCGACGAGGACGACCTTCTTGTTCAGCTCGGTCGCGGCGACGACGGCCAGGTTGACGGCGATGGTCGTGCGGCCGACTCCGCCCTTGGGGCTGAAGACGGCCACCACGGAGCCGAGCTCGGCCGGCCCTGCGCCACGCGGCGCCGCTGCCACCACGATCCGTCCGGCCTTCTCCCTCTCGCGGGAGTAGACCTGCCGAACTGACGCCGTCAGCTCGTCGCTGCTGAAGGGCTTGACCAGGAACTCGCGGGCTCCGGCCAGCATCGAGCGACGCAGATAGTCGGCCTCTCCCTGAACGGACATCATCACCACAGCCGCGCTGGGGACCTGCGAAGAGAGGCGCTCGGTCGCGGTGATGCCGTCCATGTCGGGCATGTTGATGTCCATCAGGATCACGTCGGGCAGGAGTTGCGTCGCGTGCGCGATCGCCTCGGTTCCGGAAGACGCCGCGCCCACCACCTCGATGTCCGGTTCGAAGCCCAGGAGCTTGGCGAGGTGGTCGCGGGTCTCCGGAATGTCGTCGACGATGAGGACCCTGATCCGGTCTGCCATTGGGTGTTGGTTACCCCAGAGGTGGCGGAGAGGCCGATCGCTCGGCCTCTCGCTGTCGCATTCGCCGTGTTGCGGCGGGGCGCGTTACCAGGAAAGCTCCTTGGCCAGGTCGGCCGGAATGATCGCTCGCGGATCGGGCGGAAGAACGCCGTAGATCGTCACCAGCTGCTTGAGCGTGATCCCAGGGGTCGTGACGTCAGGGGCGTTGTCGTCCTGGTCCGAGCGCAGAGCCAGGCCGAGGGTGATGTAGTTCTGCGGGTCGAGCTTCTCTTCGCGCTGAGCCCAGCGCATGATCTCGGCCTCGTCAGGCTTGACCTCGACCACGACGATCATGTGGGCGCCGGTGTTGGTGATCGTCTGGGCGGTTGCCTGGGGCACTGGCGTCGGAGAGGCACCGGTGTTGGCGCCGGGTTGAGCGGCTGTGGGCGCGGGAAGAAGCGTGACCAGGATCTTGCGATTCTGGATGACGGTCTTCGTGGTCACGTCCTGCCCCGTGCCAAGCGTGACCTTGAACTTGTCGGTGGGCGTTCCAACGTACACGAGGTTGAGCTCGTTTACCCAAACGGACAGGATGATGTCAACGTGGTCGCCCGGCACGAGGAGCTCGCCGACGCCGTTGACCTGGTCGACCTCCATGGAAACCGCCACCATCCCGGGGGCGATGCCGGAGGACAGGTCCTGGCCTGCGACGAACGTTCCGGGCTGCAGGAAGGACGTGTCGGCATACAGAATGCTGCCCTTGGTGATGGTGCCGCCGGCAATCTTGCCGATCACCTGGTCCGGCGTCGTATAGGTGTCCCCCTGGAGAGCGTCGCGGTCCGAGACCGACATGGCCTCAGTTGTGACCATCTCCGCGGTGATCTTGTCGCCCAGGGCAATGTCCGTCGCGGCAATGACGACCGAGACTTGCGGCTCCGGTGTGGGGGTCGGCGTGCCTTTCGCCCCGCCGCCGGAGCTGCTGCCACCGGCGACGACGATCACCCCGACCATCGCAAGGACCGCGAGGAACACCCCAAACAGAATGAGGAGCCGATTTGATCGCTTCACGACGTCTCTCCCGAGGGCTTGTGACAAGAGTCACCACAGTAGCCTTGCAGTGTACCTAAACGCGACTATACCAATGGGCTAGGCCGGCTAGGAACGTTTCTCCGCAATTACGCCACCGATCGAGGGGTTTCGAGCGTGGTCGGCGGTGTTCAGAGGGCATGAAAAAGGGCCGCGCCAGAGGCGCGGCCCTTAGTTTGTCGCAGAGCAGCGGCTACAGAGCGTGGCCGATTGTGCTCAGGATCGTGTTGATGTTGCCACTGAGGAAGATCAGGGCGGTGATTGCCAGGATGGCGATGAGCGCGAGAATCAGGGCGTACTCCGCAAGACCCTGGCCCTTGGACCGGAGAAGCATGATGGCCTCCTGATGAGAACGGCCCTCCAATGGGAGGATGCGCTGCATTCTGAGAGAACGGGATCGGCGGAGCCACTAGCAAGATGGTAATGGGACCGGTCCGGAGTACACCTTTCCGCACTCGCAGCGACTCTCTCGGTCGCCGGTCCTGGCGCCGAGGGGCAACGGTCTGTGGACCACTCGCCAGGCGCGTCCCGCGCCGGCGCCCAGCGCGCCAGCCTAGACGGCGGACGCGATCAGGCTGAGCAGCGACGACAGCTCGTCGCCGAAGAAGAGCAACGACGCGACGCACACAATGACCGCCAGAATGAGGATGAGCCCGTACTCAACGAGCCCCTGGCCGGCCTGGCGTGAGCATTTCGCGGAACGGTCGCCTGAGCCCGGATCCACCGGTCGCCGCCTGCGTCCCGTCCGGTCAGCCGGCTCATTCCTGTGTTGGCTTCCTCGCCTCTCGCTCGCGAACCATTCCGAGGGCGCCCGCTGCGGTGCTCTTCGCCGCTTTCGCTTGCACGCGTCGGCACGGTGATCTGCGGCGCTTGACCGGCGTATCCGGGCCAGGAGATCCCGGGTCACCGACCGGCCAGCACCAGGACGAGCTCACGGCCGTCGTCGACGAGCTCGGCCGCGACCCCGATCGTGTCGGACCGCTGCTGAACCTCGCGCCATGTGGAGGCCGGCAGGGCGAGGACCTGGGATTGCTTCCTGGTATTGCGGGCCGCGGCGGCGCCGGCGCGCTGTTCGTCGATCATGACCTGGAGCGCCTCGGGGATCTCGCGGTCGCCGCCCTTGCCGCGCTTCTCCTCGTTGGCCTCCTCCTCCGGTTCCTCCTCTTCGAGCTGCTCGGCCCCTTCGCGCCTGGCTGCGACGTGGGCCTCTGTCTTGTGGTCCGACCACTCGATCTTGATGGAGATCAGGTCCGGGTGACAGGAGAGGAACCCCGTGATCGTCTCGTCGATGATGCGGAAGAGGGTGCTCTCCACGTCCATCGGCAGGCGCCGGTCGGTTCCGTACGACTCGAACTCGATCGGGACCTGCGAGCGACGGCCGCGGTCGCGGGCTACGCGTCGCAGTGTGGGGACGAGCCCGAGATCGTCCAGGACCATCGGCCGGACGTCGAAGATGAACGCCTTGGTCGCGTCCAGAGTCCGCTGGACCATGCCGACGAGTTGCCCTATCTCCGTCCTGGCCTGGGCTGGGTCGCGGTCGAGCAGCCGCTCCACGATCTGGGCCTGCAGGACGATGTTGGTCAGGCTCTGGGCCGGGCCGTCGTGCATGGCCCGGGCGATGTCCCTACGCAGATCTTCCTGCGCGGCCATCACCAAGCGCGAGACCGCCGGTGGGAGCGGCGTGGTCGAGTCCAGCTTGTCGGCCGTGTGTTGGGGCATCGCGCCGCCCATCGAAGCCCGGTCGAGCTCCGAGCTGTAGCGCCGCAGGCTCTCGCGGAAGCGAGACAGAACCTTGAGCTTGCCCTCGAGGATGTCGACCTGCGCGTCCATGATGGCGGAGCGCCTGGTCAGAGCCAGCAGCTGCTCGGTCTGCTGAGCTCCGTCGCTGTCGGGGTTGTAGCCGGCCGCGGTCTTGAGCTTGTCGGCCGACTGCGCGCGCTTCGTCTCGTGGCGGGTCGCCTCGGTTCGAGCCTGCTGGACGAGCAACTCGATCTCGCCGATCTCCCGGGTCAGGAGATCGACCTCACGTCTGGCCCGCTCCGCGATCTCGAGCAGCGGGAGTGGCAGTGGCTCGGGGGCAGTCACCGGGGGATCAGTCCTCCGGCATTCTGATCCAGCCCTGGCGCATGGCGTAGACGACGGCCTGGGTTCGGTCGTTGACGCTGAGCTTGCGCAGGATGCTGGACATGTGGTTCTTGACGGTCTGCTCGCTGATCGACAGGGCGTAGGCGACCTGCTTGTTGGTCATGCCCTGGGCGATGTTGTCGAGGATTTCGACCTCGCGAGGAGAGAGCGGGGCGAAGATCGGAGCGGCCTCCTGGCCGTAGATCGCCAGCTCACGGAATTCCTTGAGAACGCGGCTCGCGACGGCTGGCTTGGCGAAGACTTTGTCGTTGATCAGGTACTCGCCGGCGGCGACGCGGCGGATGATCGCGACGAGATCGTCGGGGGTGACGTCCTTGAGGATGAAGGCCGCAGCGCCCGCCTTGATGGCGTCGAAAAGGGCGTCCTCATCCTCGTTGACGGCCAGGACGATGATGCCCGCCGAGGGCAGTTCGCGCTTGATCCGCTGTGTCGTCTCGATGCCGCCCGGAGCCGGCAGGGAGAGGTCCATAAGGATGATGTCCGGCGAGAGTTGCACCGAAAGGTCGAAGGCGCCGCGCGTATCGTCCGCTTCGCCGACGATGTCGAAGCCGGGCTCTCGTTCCAGGATGTTGCGCACTCCCACCCGGAAGAGCGCATGGTCGTCGACGAGAAGGATCGTCGTCTTCTCACCGCTTCGAGCCGGCGTCCCCGGCCGGCGCCGGTCCGGCCCGCTGTAATCCATCGAACTCATGCGCTCTCCTCTCCCACTGGAATCGACAGCCAGACGACGGTCCCACCGCCCGACCGCGAGCGAACCTCGAATTGGGCACCGATGAGCTCTGCCCGCTCTCGCATGAACTGGAGGCCGAAGTTGCGACGGCCTCGCGCTGCGACGGTACCGACGTCGAACCCTCGGCCGTCGTCGCTGACCTCCAGAATCCAGTTCGCTGCGTCGAGCTTAGTGGACACTACGGTATGACTTGAGCCGGCGTGCTTGCGGACGTTCTGCAGCGCCTCCTGGACGATCCGCAGGACGGCGGTTTGCTGGCTCGGGCTGAGCTGTTCTCCAGGCGCATGCAGGTCGGTCTCGACCGTGGCACCGGTGAGCGCGGCCATGCCCTCCACAGCGTCCATGATCGACCCGTCCAAGCCGAGCTCATCCAGGAGCGGCGGGCGGAGCTGGCTGATGAAGGTTCGGACCTCGCCCAGCTCGCGGCGCAGCAGCTCGCGCAGGAAGCGCAGCTCGTTGTGCGCGGCGCGGGTGTCCTCGTCGAGCACCCGCTCGATGTATTCGACCTGGAAGATGGCGTTGGAGAGAGCCTGGGCGGGTCCGTCGTGGACTTCCTGGGCCAGGCGCGAACGCTCGGCCTCCTGAGCCTGCACAATGCGCATCTGGAGGTCCGTCGGCAGACCCGAATTGGCGACTTCGGCGAGGAGGCTGGCGTCACCGCGCTCCAGAAACAGCCAGGCATTCTCCATGCTGCGGACCGAAAGCTCGAGCTTGGAGAGTTCCTGCTGGTGCTTGCCCAGGTCCCCGGTCTGGCGCTCGACGTCGGTACGCATCGTCCTCTGGCGGGCGTCCTCGGCGCCGGCCTCAGCCGCGGATTCCGCGTCGCCATCCTCGGCCGCGAGGAACGGGGCGCGATCGGCGGCATCGACGAGGTCTCGCAGGCGATGCCAGCGGGCCAGTGAGTCGCGGTAGGCCTCGCGGTATCGCTCCGTCACGGAGCGGAGGCTGTTGGCTCCGTAGCCCAGCGTGGACTTCGCTTCGGCGTAAAGCTCGTCGAAGCGCGGGTCACGCGATTCTGCGGCGCCGCGGGCAGCGTCCATACCGGCTTGAGTATACGGGGCGTCTCTCATCAACAGACGATCCGGAATGCGCGTATTTGATACAACGGAGAACCATTCGAAAGGGACTCGCCCGAGCTATCGGTCAGCGGAACCTCGCGGAAGCATTGTGCGGCGGGGCCGCCGTCGTTCAGGATTGCCGGCCACTCCCCGCCGCCGTCGGTTTGGACCACGATAAGCAGCTTCGATCCGAGATGGCGGGCCAGGTCCGACACGGCCTGGGGCGATTCCTCGGGCAGGGCCAGCGCGGTGACGTGCGCGGTTTCGGCGAGCCAGATCGGGTTGTCGGTGATGATCGGGGCGTTGGCCGCCAGCGGGACTCCGGCGCGGTCGAGCGCCGCGGGCAGGGCCTCGAAGCGGGCCCGGGTCGTGTCGGCCCCGCGATCGAGCGAGATGACCGAGACGAACAGCAGCGGCACGACGACGGCGGTCGCCAGCGCCGGACCGAGCCACGCCACCGGCCGCCACCAGTGGCGCAGTCTCCCGACCCAGGCGATGAACGCGTCCAGCGCCACCAGGCAGCTGACGATCAGCAGAACGTAGATGGCGCCGGCGGCATGGAGGAAGGTGCCCCAGATCGTGCTGACAGGGAACACCAGGCTCGTGACCAGGAAGGTGATGACGGCGAGCAGGACGAGCGGCCGCAGGGCGTGGAGGCTGGCGCATCGCGGCAGCGTCAGCAGGCCGAGGAAGCCGATCGGGAAGCCCGGCACGATCAACACGTCGAGCAGGTTGTGGACGATGCCGGTGACGCGCATGCCGATGAGCGCTGCCGGACCCTGGGCCAGGTAGTTGGCGAGGGTCGGCTGATCCTGGTAGGCGTAGATGTCGGTGGGGTTCACCGAGAGGGCGTTGGCGAGGGTCTGGCCGGGCAGCGGGCTGCCGAACGCGAGCCAGTCGCGGACGGCCCACGGGGCGAAGACGAGGGCGGCGACGGCGGCAGGGACAACGACCAGGCGAAGGCGCTCCAGGCGGGACGGCCGCTCTCCGGCGGGCGTCGAGGTCCAGCGCCAGGCGACGACGAGCCAGGCCAGGCCGAGCCAGACGGCCTCGCTTCGGGTCAGACCGGCGAAGCCGATGAGGAGACCCAGAGCGACCAGCCGGCGGTCGAAAAGGCGGTCGAGACGGCGATCGAAAGGACGGCCTCCTCCGGCCGGGCTGTCGGGCAGTCTGCCCTCCTCGGCAGGACGGCCACCTTCGGGCGTCCGCGCCCCGATTCGTGTCATGAGCAGGCACGCCGCCAGCGAGAGCGCCGCAAAGAGCGCCGTGGAGTCGGGAAGCATCCCGTACACGACCAGCGGCCCGAGGAGGCACGCCACCACGCCCGTGCCCACCGCCAGCGTGCGTGCCCGCCCCACCGGCAGCCTCATCTCAGTGGCCACGTCGGCGCCGAGCCGCCACGCCAGCGCGGCCCCGATCGCGCTGACGACAACGGAGAACACCTGCGCGGCGCGGAACCAGTTGGCGGCGCCCGCCAGCCAGATGGGGACTGCGGCGAGCAGCGAAGGCAGCGGCAGCCACACCTCGAACGCGGCGCGCGGCACTTCCAGGGGCGGCGTCTGATAGCTCCACAGGGCATCGCTCACCAGGCCGCGCCCCTCGACCAGGTTTCTGGCGACGCCGGCGTAGTACGCGGTGTCCTCCGGTACCGGGAAGCTCAACGTGGCCGCGGCCACGGCCCGGACCGCGAGGGCCAGGGCGAAGACGGCGCCGGCGCTCAGCCAGGCTTCGCGGCGGCCAGGACGGAAGCTCACGGCGTCGCCCCCGTGGCGCAGCGAGTGTCACCGGCGGTCGTGCAGATCGGGAAGATCGCCAGGGCCGGCGCGGCGTCCGCCTCCGGATCGCCCGTCGCAGGCCCCGTGTACGGCACCGTGTAGGTCGGCGCCCCGATCCAATCCGGCCGTGGCTTCATCTCCAGGATCGGGATGAGCGGAGTCACGATGTGGGCTCGCTCCAGCACCAGCCAGCGCGTGCCGTAATCGGCGGCCACCACATGGATCACGGCGAGCGAGTCGTTGGGCGTGACGACGCCACCGTGGCCGGTGAAGTACTCGAACCCGGCCGGGTCTGCGCTGAGCAACAGGTCGGTCGCCGGGGCGCCGGCTCGGTCGAGAGCGGCGCCCGCGTCGAGCCGCAGGTCGCGGTCCTGGTCCCAAGACCGCCCTGCCAGGAACGCGAAGACGCCCGCGTTGAGCACCACGGTAGCCACCGCGGCCGCGAGGAACAGCCGGGCGGCGCGCTCCTCCTGCCAGCCGCGTCTGTGCCGGGCGGCCCATGTCGCGACGACCACGACCCCCTCGAGCCCGGCGATGTACGTGTACGGGATCAGCGCCTCGGCCGAATGGAGGAAGGTCCCGTAGGGCACGTGGACTGCGAAGACCAGTCCCGAGGCGGCGAAGAGCAGGCCGGCGTAGAGAAAGAACGGCCCGAAATCGATCGATCGCCGGCGCGCCCACCCGCCCACGAGCACGAACGGCACCAGCACGATCGAGCAGGCGAGGACGGAGAATATCTGGATCGCCGAGACGAGCCCGAGGATTCGGCTGGTCAGCAGCGGCCCGATTCCCTGCCCCAGGAAGGCCGCGAGCGAGGTGTCGGTGGTGACGCTGTTCATCTGGTCGTAGTTCGCGATGAACAGGATTCGGCCCGAGGTCGAGGACGGCGAGAGGCTGCCGAAGACGGCCAGCTGGCGCAGATACCAGGGCGCCATGACGACGAGGAAGAGGCCGAAGCAGGCGAAGGCGTAGCGCCCTGGAATCGCCGGCATTCGACCGCCCTTCGAGCGCCAGGACCGCCATCGATCCCACAGGAATGCGAGCCCGACCGCGGCGCCCAGCAGGATGCCGTCGTTTCGGGCGAGGGTCGCAAGGCCGACCATCAGGCCCGCCAGCGCGAACGATCGGGCGTGGCCCCGCAGGCCGCGTGCGGCGAGCCACAGGGCGGCCGTGCCCAGCGGCTGGTAGAGCGCGAAGTTGTCCGGCTGGGCCATGTAGATGGCCGCGGCCGCCGGGAGTGAGACGGCGATCGCGGCCGCCAGAGCGATTCGATCGCCCGCCCCGACTTCCCGGGCCAGGAACCAGGTCATCGGCGCCGCCAGCGCCCCGATCAGAAGGAACGGGATCGCCGACGCCAGCGGCGTGGGGCCGAGAAGCCACATCGTCGGCAGCTGCACGATCGACGCGAGCGGCATCCAATGGGCGTTGCTCGGGATCGGCAGCATCGGCTGGGCCGGGATTCGGCCGCCCACGTCCACGAACGACCAGATGAAGTCGATGTTGAAACCGTGCCCGGCCAGCAGCGCCCGGGCCACGTCGACGTAGTAGTAGGAATCCGGATACGCCGCGTCAGCGTGCACGGCGAACAGCACGGCCCGAGCCGCCAGGGCGAACGCATACAGAGCGAAGGGGATCCGCACGGCGTCGCAGCGTAGCATCGACCGGGTCCCACTCCACCGGTACTAAGGACCTATCGGGCTGCCCCGACCGGCGAGGGCGACAACGGGCGCCATCGGGTTTGGGGGTCGCGCGGTGAGAAAGTGGATCGCCCGGCTGTCGGCCGTCATGGCCGTACCCGCCACCTGACGTCGCCCGGGCAGAGATGAGGAGGGACCCGGCGTGGCACCGAACGAGCGGCGCGTGACCGGTGGACCCGGCTAAACTCCCGAAGATGGTTTTCAGCAGCCTTTCGATCGTTCTGCCCGCGTTCAACGAGGAGGCCCGGCTCGGGCCCGCCTTGGACGAACTCTTCGCCTACCTCTGCGCCGCGCCAAAGGGGGCGCTGCCCGGCAAGGTGGACGTGCTGGTCGTTGACGACGGAAGCATTGACGGCACGGCGGCGTTGGTTCGGGCGCGGGCCGAATACGTCGGCGAGGGCAGGGCGCCCAGGGGCGACTGCCCCGAGCTGCGACTGCTGACCGTCCCGCACGCCGGCAAGGGCTCAGCGGTTCGGGCGGGGATGCTGGCCGCCCAGGGCGATCTGATCGTGTTCGCCGACGCGGATATGGCCACGCCGCCGGACCAGCTGCCCCGGCTCGTGCAGGCGCTGGCGTCCAACGACCTCGCTCTCGGGAGCCGGATCCAGCCCGACGGTTCGGACATGCGGGCTTCGCAACCCCGCTTTCGACGGCTCGTGGGCAAGCTCTTTCGCCTCGCGGCGCGGATCTGGGTGACCGGCCCGATCGACGACACGCAGTGTGGCTTCAAGGGGTTCCGGCATGACGCGGCGCGGGACCTGTTCGGCCGGCTGCGAATCACGAGCATCGTCTTCGACGTGGACCTGATCTTCCTGGCGCGGCGGCGCGGCTACCCGATGGCGATCGTGCCCGTGGTCTGGGCCGATCGGCGCGGCTCGCGCATGCACGCCCGCCCGCGCCTCGCCCTTCGCGTCGGCTGGGACCTGCTGCGCATAAGGTTCCTCCATCGCGGCCTCAAGCGGGCCGCCGCCGAGGGCGCGCCGGCGAAATGAACGCGCCGCGATGACCGAGCGATGACCGCGCCGGAGGCGCAGGCGAGGTCGCGCTCGCGGCTGGCCGAGGCTTTCGTGCCCGTCGGTTCGGTGGCGCTGCTGATTGGGATGCTTGCCCTCGTCCTCGCCTCGGCGGGCAACACCCTCGGCTACGACTACCACTGCTACGAGGGAGCGGCCCAGGCGCTGCGCGACGGGCGCCCCATCTACGACGTCGCCTTCTCTGTCAACGTCGGCACGTGCCCCGGCACCTACACCTACCCGCCGGCCTTCGCGGCCGCCCTCGTCCCGTGGCTCTCCCTGGGCGGAGCGGCCGCGGGCCTGTGGTGCCTGGCCATGGCGGCCTGCTTCCTGGCCGGAGTGGCGCTGCTGCCGGTCCGGCGCGACGTACGCTGGCTGCTCGTGATCGTGGCCGCGCTCGACTGGCCGCTCCTGTACGCGGTCAAGCTCGGCCAGGTGGAGCCGCTCCTCTTCCTGGGCTTTGCGGCGGTGTGGCGGTGGATGGATCGAGCCGCGGTGGTGGGCGCGGTGACGGCGATCGGGGCGCTGGTGAAGGTCCAGCCAGCGCTGCTCGGCGTCTGGGCCATTGCCACTGGACGGTTCCGCGCGGCCGTGGTGGCCGTCGCCGCCACTCTCGCGCTCGCGGCCGGGGCGACCCTCGTCACGGGCCTGGCCGCGTGGGGCACCTATGCCGACCTGCTGCGGGATCTCGGCGGGCAGCTGACGACGCCGCACAACTACTCGCCGGGCGCAGTCGCCCACATGGCCGGAGCCTCGGATGCGGTGGCCGCAGCGATACAGCTCACGTCGGCGGCGCTGGCGGTGGGCGCCCTCCTGGTTGCGTGGCGCTATGCCAGCCCCGAACTCAGCCTCCAGGTGACGATCGTGGCCAGCCAGCTCATCTCATCGCCGCTGCGCGACCACTACGCCGTGCTGCTCCTGCTGCCGACGGCCTGGCTTATCGGGCGCGGTCGGACGTGGGCGGTCGTCTTCCCGCTCGCCGGCTGGATCGCGCTCTTCGCGGGCGACGCCTGGCTTCCCACGGCCAGCGTCTCGATCACGTTCTTCGCCTGCCTGGCGGTCCTGCTGTGGGAGGCCGCGCTCGAACGGCGTACAGCTCGCGCCACTGCGGCGGCTGCGTAGGCGCCGGCGAGCGCGCCGGCGAGCGCGCCAGGGGCGTGGTGCTATTCTCGGCGAGTGACCATCCCCTCCACCTCAGCCGGCGGGCCTGCCCGTCCGGAGAAGCGGCGGCGCCGTCTCGTCGCCCGCCGTCGAGCCTTCGATTCCATACCCGGAGGGACGTGGGACGCGCTCGTCGATCGGTCGCCGGCTGCGACCCCGTTCTCGCGCCACTGCGTGCAGCGGGCATGGTGGAACGCATACGGCAACACTGCCCACGACCAGACGCTCGTCGTCGTAGACGAGGCCGTCTCGGACGAGATCGTCGGGATCGCGCCCTTGATGCATCGCCACGAGCTGGAGCCGGGGGACGTGGCGGCACGTACGACGCTCCGCCATCAGGTCGGCCCGGCTCTCCGCCCCGTGTCCGCTTCCGCGACCGCAGTCTTCTTCGGCGCCTCGTATCACGCGGACTACGCCACGATCCTGGCGGCGCCGGCGGACCTGCCGGCCGTGTGCCACGCGGTGGCAGCAGCTCTCGCCGACGAGGATCCCTCGCGCTGGGACGTGATCGACCTGCGCCGCCTGCGCGCCGGCGATCCGGCCACGGACGCGCTCGTCGCCGCCTTCGAGTGGGTCGCGCCGCACGGCGGCTGGCTGGTGACCCGCGAGCAGGAGGAGGTCTGCCCGGTGCTGACCCTGGCGCCGGGAATGGACTTCGAGGGCTACCTCGGCACGCTCGACAAGAAGGAGCGGCACGAGATCCGGCGCAAGATCCGCCGTGCCGAGGCGGTCGGACCCGTCGCCCTGCGCAAGTCGGAGGCCCCTTTCGCGGACCTGGAGGCGTTCATCGACCTGCATCAGAAGCGCTGGGGCGAGGACGGGCTCTTCCCCGATACCGAAGGCGGGGCTGCGAGCCGCCGCTTCTTCGCGGAACTGTTCGAGAGCTGCGCGCCGACCGGGATCGTCGAGCTGGACTTCCTGACGGTCGGAGGGCGCCGAATCGCGGCCGGGGTGATCCTCGACGACGGCCATACCGTTTACTACTACAACGCCGGCGTCGAGCCGGACGCCAGAGAGCTTTCCCCCGGAGTGGTCATGGTCGCGTCCTACATCCAACGAGCCATCGAGCTGGGTCGCACCCGTCTCGACTTCATGCGGGGCAACGAGCCCTACAAATACGAATGGGGCGCGGTCGACGAGCCGATCGAACGGCTGCTCGTCCTGCGCACGGCCGGAGGCGAAGGGGCGGCCGGGGGCGACGGCACGGGCTCGGCGGCGGGCCCGACCGCCACGGGGGGCCGTTAGCGATGGGCGCCGACGAAGGCCACGACGGCCACGACGGCCACGAGGGCCACGAGGGCCACGAGGGCCACGAGGGCCACGAGGAGCCCTGTCTCGAGCAGGACGAACGCGGACCACTCCCCGGTGGGCGGGTGCGGGTCGTTGAGGTCATGGCCACCGGCACCAACGGCGGAGCGCAGGAGCACGTCTTCTCTCTCGCTTCGCGGCTGAACCCGGCCCGCTACGACGTCCGGGTCATCTCACTATCCCACGGCAGCAGCGTCCGCCGGCTGCAGAAGGCCGGCATCGAAGCCTCGGTGATCGACGAGCCGGACGACCGGCTGGCCGTCCTGGCGCTGGCCGAGGAGCTCGGCGCCTTCGAGCCCGAGATCGTCCACAACCACATGTTCCGGGCCGAGGTCGTCGGCACCAAGGCCGCTCTCCATCTCGGTGAGAAAGGCTGCCGCCGGCCGGCGGTCATCTCGACCGTGCATTCGAGCCGCGTCCGCTGCCTCGAGGATCGCGAAACGCTCCGCCAGCTCACGCCGCTGATGGATCGCCTCATCGTCGTCTCGAAGGCGATCGAGCAGAAGATCGCCGATGAGGGGCGCCGGGGCGCGCCGATCAGCCTCATCTACAACGGCGTCGACCTGCAGCGCTACAACCACCAGCAGCCCTGCTGCACGCTCCACGAGGACTACCACATCGACGCCGAGGCCCCAATCGTGGGAGTCGTGGCTCGACTTGAGGCGGAGAAGGGCCACCGCACCCTGCTCGAAGCCTGGCCGCTGGTCCTCGCCGCCGTCCCCAAAGCCTGGCTGCTCGTCGTCGGCGAAGGCTCGGAGCGGGACTCGCTCGAGGCCCAGGCCGACATCCTGGGCATCTCCGAGCGGGTCGTCTTCACCGGTCGCCGCGAGGACGTGCCGGCGGTCACGGCCGCGCTGGACGTCTCCGTCCTGCCGTCGTACCGCGAGGCGCAGGGCCTGAGCGTCCTCGAGGCGATGGCGCTGAGCCGGCCGGTCGTGGCGTCGGCGGTGGGTGGGATCCCAGAGATGATCGAAGACGGAGTTAGCGGGCTGCTGGTCCCGCCGCACGACTGCGAGGCGCTGGCGGCCGCGATCGTCCGGTTGCTGACGGACCACCCGCTGGCCGACACGATCGCCCGCCGCGGGCACGATGTCGTCCATGAGCGCTTCTGCGTCGAGCTGATGGTCAAGTCCGTCTCCGACCTGTACGACGAGGCCGCCCTGCGCATCCGCCAGTCGGAGGGAGTGGCGCGGTAGCGGACCGCCAGCTCCGCTCGCCGCGGAGGCGTCAGCGCCGCGCGCCGCCGAACGGCCCCGGCCAGCGGCGGGCCCGGAGCAACTCCTCCTCGTCGTAGGCCGCGGCGCCGACCAGCGGCACGAAGACGCAGCCTCCAAACGCTCGCTCCTCGAAGCCCTCGCCGCGCCGGATCACCTGGATCAGTTCCTGCCCGCCGAGCGGCCCGACGGGAATGACCAGCCGGCCGCCGTCCGCCATCTGCCGGCGCAACTGGTCGGGGACGCGAGGCGCGGCGGCGGTCACGAGGATGCCCTCGAATGGGGCTTGCAATCGCCAGCCGACGCTGCCGTCGCCGACCTCGATCCGGACACGGTCGGCCAGGCGCGGGCCCCTGGTGTCCGGATTGGACGCACCCGGGTCGGCCAGGGCAAGCGAGGCCAATCGAATGCGCGCGGCCGCCGCTAGCTCGGGATGGCGCTCGATCGAGAGCACGTCGCATCCGATCAGGGCCAGGACGGCGGCCTGATAGCCCGAGCCGGTGCCGATCTCCAGGACCCGCATGCCCGGGTGCGGCTCCAGCAGCTCGGTCATGAGGCCGACCATGTATGGCTGGCTGATCGACTGGCCCGAGGCGATCGGCACGGCGGCGTCGCAATACGCGTCGCCGGCGAGGTCCGGCGGCAGGAACAGCTCGCGCGGCAGCTCGCCCATCGCGGCCAGGACGCGCTCGTCGCGAATGCCGCGGCTGCGGAGCTGGCGCTCGACCATCTCCGCACGCAGCGAGGCAGCTCTCGCGGGGTCCACGCGTCGAAGATACGCCCTCGCCGGGCCCTCGCATGCGAGGTTGTGCGCGGGGCGATCCTGAGCGATTGAGTTGCCGGCCGGCGTTCGGCCGGCTGAACTGGTTAGGAGGCTGTCGCCGTGGGTGCGGCCGAAGCCGACGGCGCGACGGTAACCACCGGCGTGGGTGTCGCCACCGGCGTTGGAGTCGGTACCGGCGTGGGGGTCGCCGGCGGAGGCGAGTATGTCTCCAGGATCAGAGGCGGCAGCGTAGGAGCTGCACCGGCGGGCCAGGCCGACAGCGCGAACGAGCCGACCAGGATCGCGAGCATGCCCACGGCGCACACCAGGGCGAACAGCCCCGAGGCGCGGTCGTCGATGTGGACGCGCTCGTGCGTCGCCCGGACCGAGCCTTGTGGATGGGCCTCGATCTCGGCGGACGAACGACCGAAGCCGAAGCGACGGCCGGGCTTGCTGGGCTCGATCGGAACTCCAGCCTCAGCCTCGTCGCTGGCCTCGATGTCTTCGTCGAACTCGTCCTCGCCTGGCATGAATTCGTTGGGCTCGCCCGTTTCGAGGGCGTCCTTGTCCTGCTCCGACATGCCCTGGCTTCGCTCCTGTGTTGGTGTCGGCACCGCACGTGCCTTGTTCGCCGGGTGCGGGCTGCCCGCACAATGACGGTTCGGGCGCGACCCTCCCGCGGCAGTTTAGCCGGAATCCACAGATCGCCGCTTGCATCTCGCTCGGAAGGCCGACGCATTCCGGCGGATGTCGCGCGGCGGCGCGACCCGACCGCGTCAGGCCTCGCGGATGGCGCGGAAAGCGAGCCCGGCCAGACCGGCGGCCGTCGCGAGGATGCCGCACCCCGCCAGGACGACATCGAGGCCGAAGATCTGGGCAAAGAGCCCGCTCGTGACCATCGAAACGGCGAGCATCGCGTTCACCAGTGCGAGGCGGATGGCGACCACTCGCCCCAGCATCTCGTCCGGAGTGCGCTGCTGGAAGATGGTCTGGCTCGGGACGACGAAGACGACGTTGGCGAGGCCGACGACCGCCGCCAGTACCAGTGCCAGCCACAGGCTGCCGGTCACCGAGAAGAGAATCAGGGACACGCCCAGCGCCGTGAACCCGGTCACGATCGCCGGCCCCTTGGGAATGCGCGTCGCGACGGCTCCGATGACCACGCCGCCGCCCAGGAGCCCAACGCCCATCGACATCTCGAAGAAGCCGTATGCCGTGGGCGCGTCCAGCCTGCCCAGCGGCAGCGCTGCCACGAACAGCGGGGAGAGCGCCATCAACGCCCCGAGTCCGTACTCCGCGATCGCGGCCTGGACCGTGGTCGCGAACAGGACCGTCTCGGCGCGCAGGAACCGCCAACCCGCCACGAGATCGGCCGCCAGCGAGGCGACCGCTCCAGCCGGGCCCGCCCCGGCCTCACCGCCCCCCGCCGGAACGATTCGCGGGATCACCACCGCCGCCACCAGCGCCGCCGATGCGAGATAGCTCGCCCCGTCGATCCAGAACGCCAGCGACAGCGCCGATCCCAGGAACGCCACGAAGAGCCCGCCCAGGCCGTAGCCCGCCAGGTCGCTGACCGTGTCGGCCACCCACATCGCCGAGTTGGCCGTAAGCAGGTCCTCATCCGGGACCACCTGCGGCAGTGCAGCCGCCCTTGCGGGGCGGAAGAACGACGAAGCGACCGCGATCAGGAAGACCAGGCCGACGACCAGGCTGATGTGCAGCCCCGAAACGATCGGAATGGCGAAGACCAGCCCGGCTCGAACCAGGTCTGAGCCGACCATCACCCATTTGCGATTCCAGCGATCGACGAGCGCTCCGGCCAGCGGGCCGACGAGGGAAGTCGGGATCGTCATCGCGGCGAAGACCAGGCCGAGCGCCAGCGGCGACCCGTTGGTGGCGCGCGCGACCAGGAAGACGAGCGCGATCTGATGGACTCGGTCTCCGAGCGAGCTGATGACCTGCGCCAGCCACATGGCCGAGAACGGGCCGTTGGTGGCAAGCCGGACGTACGGATGGCGCAGCGCGCCCATTCGAGCCGACCCGACCGAGACAGAGACAAGCACTGGCGCCCGAACGACCGCGGCGAAGACGAAGAAGGCCAGGCCCGCTCCGAGCAGCAGGTCGCCGACGGAGGCGACGGACTGGATTATCGGGATCGGGACGGGGATGACGTCGGCCAGCGGACCGCCGTGGGCGAAGAAACCGGCGTCCATCGGGCCGGTCAGCAGGACGTGGAAGCTCGAATGCACGGCGGTCGAATCGAAGCCGGCGGCTGCCAGGCTGGGCTGCCAGACCGGCATCCAACCGCCGTTGACGACGATGGCGATCCCGTTGGCCACGGTGCCGAGCGCGGCGGCCGTCAGCCCGGGCAGGTTCCGGTTGGCCAGCAGCATGGCCGTGAGCAGCACGTACGCGACCAGGACCAGCCACATCCGCACGGCGTCCGGAATGCCGCCCGCGGCGAGGGCGGCATCTAGCCCAAAGCGCGCCCCGGCCGCAATGAGCAGCACCGGCCACCAGCGCAGCCGGACGTCGAGCAGGTTGTCCAGCCGCCCGCCGGCGGCCAGACCGAGGCCAAACCCGAGGAGTACCCCGAGGGCGGGCACCTGTCAGCTGGCTGCGCCGGAAGGGGTCGCGCCGGCCGCCAGGCTCGCGATCGAGCCAGCCGCGTCGCCGATGAGCGGGACGTCTCGGACCTCGTCGCGCCCTGGATCGGCCAGCCCGCGCGCCCACCTCGTCCGGACGAAGGCATCCACGACGTCCGGATCGAACTGGATCCCGCCGAACTTGCGCAGCTCGGCCAGCGCCTGCTCGGGCGCGAGCGGCGTCATGCGATACGGCCGGGCCGCCGTCATCGCCTCGAAGGCGTCGGCGACGTGCAGGATTCGAGCCAGCTTTGGGATTTCGTCGCCCACCAGTCGATCGGGATAGCCCGATCCGTTGAACCACTCGTGGTGGTGGCGGATGATCGGCAGCTCCGGGGCCAGGTGCTTGACCGGGGCGATGATCTCGGCGCCCAGGACCGGGTGCAGGTTCATGGTCGCGCGCTCGTCGCGCGTGAGCCGCTCCTGCTTGAGCAACACCGCGTCCGGCACCCCGATCTTGCCGATGTCGTGCAGGAGGCCGCCCCATTCCAGGGCCTCGAGGTCCGTGTCGCTCACCTTCATCACCCGCCCGATGTCCATGGCGATCTCCTGGACCTTGTGGCTGTGGCCGCTCGTGAACTTGTCCCGCTTGTCCACCGCCTCCGCCAGGCTGCGCACGGTTTCGGTGAACATCTCGCGCACTTCCACGAAGCGCCGATAGGCGAGCCTGGTGGTGTACAGAGGCACGGCAAACAGCAGCACCGCCCACCATCCCGCGGTGAGGTACATCTGCGCCATCAGCCATGCCACCGGCGCAAGGGCGAGCATGTTCAGGTACGCGCCGCCAGACCCGCGCAGCAGCTTTGCTATGGACTCGCCCTCACGAACTGATATGAAGGCTGATGTGATCAGGACGTTGAGCGTGAAGTAGATCGCCGCCGCGGCGACCGTCGCGGCGAAATCAACGACGGTGTCTTTGCGAAAGGGGACGGTCTGGAGGACAAAGGCGCTCAGGATCGCCGGCGTCAGGATCGCGCAGTGGTTGGCGACTACCCCGTACCAGGGCACCTGTCTGCGCAGTTCGCGACCCTGGGCAGTCCCGAACAGACCTACCCAAGCCGCAACGGCCGGACCTCCAAGGCTCACGGCGGCGATCACAGGGGCGAACGCGACATCCACGACGCTGCCGCCGGGCATCCGCACCGCGAGCGAGGAACCGACCAGCGACAATCCCACCCAAAAGACGACCCCAAGGAAGACATTGTCGATGGGGCCGTTGATCTTAACAGAGATATCCGGCGCCGGCTGGCACGCGAGAAGGGCGCCCACCAGAAGGGCTCCGCTGACGAGCGCAACGACGGCCAGCAAAACCCGCAGCCGACGGTTCAATGCCACTCCACTCTCCGGCGCGGCAATCTACCCGGCTCAGAACCGAGAGGCTATGGGAGAGATGTACCTAGAAGGGCCTGTAGGACGCCCCGCCGGAAGCGGCAGCCAGAAGGCCCGCTCCCACGACAAGGAGGATCGATACGATGCGCTGGCGCATTTCGCTCACCACGGTCGAGTGTTCTGGTCGGGCAGCCACGGTCGAGTGTTCTGGTCGGGCAGCCACGGTCGAGTGTTCTGGTCGAGGGACACGGGAGTCCGCTCCTGAAAGGCAGCGACGCGCGGTGGGTCGCACTAGCTGCTGGGTCCCTGCTCAAGTGCCCGAATTCGGCCGGGGCCGCCTAGCGTCCGAGCGTTCTCGTCCGGAGGGCATGTGGTGACGTCAGCCCCGGACTTTCGGCACGTTAGGAAGCCAAAGGTACTGGGTCAATACGGTACTTGGCCTAGGGATTCACCCCGGAAGGTCAAATCGACTCCAGTGGCGGAGGCTCGATCCCCAACTGCTCGCGCATGACACTGGCGTAGTGCGCGTACTGCTCGGCCGCAGCGGCGTGGGCGCCCGTTCGCTTGTACAGCCGGAGCAGGCAGAGTTCGATCTGCTCTGCGTCAGGGTCGGCCTGCAACGCCAATTGAGCGACCGAAAGCGCCCGGTCGAATGCGCCCCCCTTGGTGTCTGCCACAACGGCCCGCTCGATTCGATCGAGGAAGCTGGCGTGGAGGGTGTCCCGGAAGGCGGACGCCCAATCATCATAGATGAAGTCGACCGCGAAGCGCCCGGTGTAGGACTCGGCGAGCCTGGTGACGAGCTCGGGTGATGGATCGCGGCGAATCGTTCCAATGAGCTTCAGGCAGTCGGAGCTCCGGCTGTGTACCAACTCCGGATCCAGCCAGATCAGGTCCGCACGACTGTTGAGGTATCCGGCGGTCGCATCTTCCGTCGTCGTGGGTTCGAAAACCTGACGCAGGAAGTACGACGTCTGGTTGAGGGAGTTGGCTCCTGCCTCCGGCTCCATCTGCGGCCAAAGCGCCTCGACAACTTGCTCGCGCGATGCCGTGAACTGCGGGCGGGTCAGCAGGAAGGTCAGGAGTGACAGCACCTTCTTGCGAATCTCTGTCCCGGGAAGTAACCGGTCGCCAACGTGTACCGTCACACGACCGAGGTCGTCTATGAAAGCCGGCGGGGCGAGCCGCCGCGTCAGGACAAGACCGGCATCTGGGATCCGCAGGCTCTTCTTCTTGGCGAGCCCTCGCAGCAGCTTGATGTCGTTCGCGTCCCCGACCAGGTCCAGGAGCTCGGCCGATCGCCTGAGGTCTCCCGCTCTGGCGGTCTGGTTGGAAAGCAGCTGCCGGAGGGCCCAGCGCCATCGTTCGGGGCGTTGCGTTGCCTCCTGTCTGACGATTGCGAAGCCGGCCCCATCGAGGTCTGCGAGGCGCCTGACCACGAGCTCCGCCTGTATGGACAGATAGGCCGAGTCGGCGGGCTCCAGCGAGCGGAGGAACAGGGCCAACTCAGCGCTGCTCGATACGAGAGCTTTGGTCAAACGGATCGTCTTCCACCAGAACCACGCCTTTTGATGCTCGGTGAACCGAACGGCCTCCTCGAGAGAGGGCATCAATGATGGGTCTCGAACGCTCTCATAAGCCCGAATCGCGACATCCAGGGCGAGCCACGAGCTTCGGAAGCCCGCTTCGAAGGTGGGGCCAGTGGCCGCATCGAGCAGTTCCCTGGCGTGCGCCAGGTTCCCATCCAGGAGCGTTAGCCGTGCGGCCACATGGCGGCAGAGGGAATCTCCGCGCCGATGTTCATCCTCGGCAAAGGCTCGCGCCAGAATCTGACTCGCTCGGCTTGGGTCTCCGTACATGGCGTGCAACTCGGCGCACTCGCCGATAACCATGGGCTCTATCCACTCCTGGTTGTCCCCCACGGCGGCGTCCATGTGTATCTGGGCCAGATCCCATCTACCCAGGTGGGCGAGTCCCTTCGCCGTGTTCATATGAGCTGCCCGGCGATCGCTCTCGTTGCCCGGAGATGCCGTGCAGCGGAGCGCTGCTGTGCCTGCCTCCACGGCTGCTGCCGCATCGCCACGAGCCCTCTCCAAATTCGCGAGGTTGATCCATGCAATTGCCTCGTGGTGCCGGTGTCCCCGTTCTTCGCTGAGTCGTGCGGTCTCGAGAACCAGCCGCCGGGCCTCATCCAAGCTTCCGCTCCAAGAGGAGTCCATGATTGCCTGGGTGGCTCGGGCAATCGCGGCAAGCTCAGAGTCGTTGGATCCGACGAGCTGATGAAGCGCGTTCGCGCGGAGCTGGGGATCTTGCATCTCCACCCCGTAATGCAGGAGGTTCAGCGCATTCGCGAGCGCGAGGGAGGAATCGCCGCCTGCTCCGGTCAGGTCATTGTTCGCAGCCTTGAGCGCCAGCTCCAGGGCCTCGTCGTACCGACCAACAGCTGATCTCATCCTGGCTCGAAGGATGTCGTACCAGGGGTTTGGGTTGAGGTCGGGAAAGCGGGTGATCAGTTCCTCGGCCGCGGCGAAGTCGCCGGTGCCGATGATCGTGGGGACGGCGGAGCAGACGATGCGGCGGACCTGATCCGCGTCGCCGGCCGCGGCCCAATGGCGGGCGGCGAGGCGCCACGACTGCGGTTCAAGGGCGGAGGCCAGGTCGCGATGAAGGTCGGTGATCCCTGCCTGCCCTACTTCTGCCTCGAGCCGGGCGAGCAAGAACTCCCGCACGAGGGGGTGAAGTCGCCACGACGCGACCGCCCCGGCCCCTCGTGACAGGAGCCCGAGTCGCTGGGCGTGGCCAAGGAGTCGCCGCGCTCCCACGACGGGAACGTCGGCTGCCACCGCGGCGATGTCCGGGTCGATTTCCTCGAGGAGCGCGACTCGCATGAGGAAGCCGCGCAGGTCAGCCTTCAGCTCGCCGACCACCTCTTCCGCAAGGTAGTCGTATAGGTCGCCTTCAGCGCCGCTCAGGGATTGAACGAAGGCGCGCACCTGGGCGGTCGATCGGCCGTCGACGGCCGTCTTGACCAGCTGCAACGATGCCGCCCAGCCCTCTGTGCGCGCCTGCAAGTCATGCAGAACGTCGGGTTCGAGCGGCTGACGATAGGACTCGCGAAAGAGCCGGTCGGTTTCCGCTTCATCGAACCGAAGCTCTTCGCGTCCCAGCTCGGCGAGTTCGCCGCGGACGCGCAGAGCCGCCGCGGACAGGTTTGGGGTTCGCCTGCTCGCCAGGATCAGGGTGAGCTGGGCGGGTGACCGGGCGATGAGACGCTCGACCACCGCCCCAATCTCCGGTACGTCCTCGGCCACGTGGAAGTCGTCTAGAACGATCGCCGACGGAACCTCGCCAAGGCAATCCATCTCGGCGAGGAGCGTCCGCAGGACCGTCTCTTCCCGAGTCGGTTCGGCCGCCGATTCGGACAGGAGAGCTGCGGATCGCTGCAGCAGTCTGGGGTCAACGACCTGGCACGCGGCAACCAGGTAGCGAAGGAAGACCAGGCCGTCGGTGTCGCCCTCGTCCAACCGATACCAGAAAGTTCGAACCCGCGAACGGCGGAGGAAATCGGCGACAAGGGTCGTCTTGCCGAAGCCTGCCTCTGCGACCACGTAGACGACCCGGCGACTGGCCCGGGCCTCGAGCCAGGCGAAGAGGCGGTCGCGCCGGAGCGTCTCGGGGGGCAGAAGTGGCCGCTGGACTTTGCCGGGGCGCAGCGGGAAGCTCGGCCGGACGTACTCGGCATCGCCGGCGACGCGATCGCCGGTCCCGGGCTCGACTGACACCCGCAACTCCTCTATCCCCAGTCGACCCCCGACCGACGGCGCGTAGGATAGAAAGCCGAACTGGCGCGTGTCAATCGGATTGGCGGCGGAGGCTTGCATTACCGGATGATGGCCGCGCCCGATCATCTGCCGCTTAGCTGCGAATGATCTGGCCTCAGTCCGGCTTCAGCCCAACCGAAGGCACTCCGCCCACGATCGCTGTCCGGCGATCCCCGGCGCCCCACCGGCCACAACGATCGTACGGATGTTCCGCGTTCTAGCTCGCCGCTAGGATCCGCGCTCCGTGCTCCGTGGCCGCTCCCAAGCCGCTCCCAGGCCGCTCCCGGGCCGGGCTCTGCGCCGGGCTCCCTACTCCGACCAGTCGCTCCGACTAGCTGCCTGGTGCTTCTCCCGTTGGCTCAGCAGACCACTATGGGTAATAGTCGCTCAGGGGAGGCCCCGGCGCCGCTAGTTCGGCGGATCAAACGTGACCGAGGCGAGCAACGCGTCGACCTGTGCTTGTAGACCTGTCAGATTCGGGCCACGGATCGCGGCGGTCAACACGTAGTGTCGGTTCATGTCCTGAAGCGACGTGAGCACCCAGCACGTGACGACATCCGCGCCGATTCGGTGCGGCACGACGACGCTCGGGCCGGTGATCGCGGGGAGGCCGCCGACGATGATGCTGCGCGTCGAATCAGGAGGGTTCAGCCACTTCGTAGGCTGCCACGGCTTTGTGTCGTCGACGGCGATCTCGAGGACGATCTGGCCTGGGGCAAGACTGGCGCTGAACAGGGAGCACAGCCGCTCCCCGCCGCCGGTCGGTATGGCGACGGGATTACACTCCGCTGCCCCTTCCCCGGTGCCCACAAACGCGACGACGCCCGTGGCGCCGATGACGGTCGAGCTTTGCGTCAACGTCCAGCCGGCGGGATAGTCGAATCGCAGCCCGTCGGCGTGGTAGGTCGAGAGCGCGCTGCCGCCGGTCGTCCCGGAAGACGTGAGACGCGGCACCGCGATGAGCCCGCCCGCCACAAGCAGGACGCCGACGGCGACGACGTAGACGGTCCGGACAAACCCCGGCGTTCGCCGGCGCTCCTGCGGTGTGCGGAGGACGCCATCCATGATCGAGTAGACGAGTTCGTCCGACTCGAGCCGACCGAGCGTCGGCTCAGAAACGCCTTGCACCTTCATCGTGCTCGCTCCTTGTCGATGAGGGCGCGGAGCGCGGTCCGCGCATGGAAGAGCCGAGATTTCACCGTGCCGGCCGGGACGCCGAGCGATCGGGCGATCCCGGCGACCGGCTCGTCGTCGACGTAATGGCGGGTTACGACCTGCCGGGCCGGCCCAGGCAGACGGTCGACAATCGTGATGAGACCGTTCACGGGCCCGGTCGGCGCTTCGAGCTCGGCTGTCGAGGCGTCGAGCTGAACTTCGCGCAGTCGACTGCGACGCCTTAGGAGATCGCGGCTTGTGTTTCGGGCGATCGTCTGAAGCCAGGCGTCGAAACGGTCGGGATCTCGGAGAGACGGCAGTCTCCGCCAGGCAGCGACGAGTGCCTCCTGTGTGGCGTCACGCGCGTCGTCCGGGGAGTGGAGGACGCTCACGCACGTCGCGTAGCACGACTCCAGCGAGGCGCGGACGACGAGCTCGAAAGCGTCCGCATCACCGAGCTGCGCTCGAACGACGAGATCCCGGTCCACCATTCTCGTGCCTTTCTGAACATCTCCCCGTTATTACAGACGAGCACGACGAGTCCACAGGTTCACCCGGAGAACGCCGATTTCACGCAGGCGGGTCGGAACCGCGGGAAAGCTGCGGCTCTGACCCGCCAGCCACCCCTCATTCAGCTCCTCAGGGGAAAGGTGGGCATGTCCGTCGCGCCGCGAACGACCGACAGCGGCACGGGCTTCCGGTTCGTGCCTGAGCCCGGGAGCGTCTGAAATGCGGCCTTTGGGTTGCCGCGGCGGTTGTGGCGGAACACGAACTCGTCGAGGTAGGCCTGGAGCTGTGGTCGGCTGACGCGATCGGGCGGCGGTCAGGACGTAGACGCGGTCATGTCCGCACTTCGGGCAACGAAACCCGTCGGGCCAGCGACAGGCGGCGATGTAGCGAGCACGGGCTTCCTCGTCAGCGAATGTCGGCTGGAAATCGCGGAGCGATCGAGGAAAGCCTGGCCGAGCCATACCCCGACACTACATCTTGTGCCGTGCTGAAACAGCGGGAGAAGCACTAGCTGCCTTGCGTCCCGATCTCCGGCGCCGGGGTGCTGCCCACGGTCCATCTCGCGGGTACGTACGTCGGCACGACCTGGATGAAGATCTGGCCCCGGACCATGGGAACCGGCTGGCCCTTGTTCGGACCGCTCGCGTACGTCAGGACCGTGGTGGCATATTGGCTCTTCTTGGTCCAGATCGCCGACGTGGCGAGTCCGTTGTTGAAGACCATCGCTGAGCCGTGGCCGACGTACTGCACGTCGAGGCGATGCTTATGCAGCTCGGCCGGAGTGTCGTTGGCCAGTCCCACGGTCATGAAGAGCAAGATGACGTTCGAGGGCGCGATGCGCTGGCCGGTGGCGGCATCGATCTCGGGGCCTTCCTTGGACACGGTGCGCGGATACGTGTTCGTCTCCCAGTCGTAGTTGTAGACGACGTCGTTCTGTGCGTACGGCACCACGATCTGGCCGCCGACGAGTCGGGCGCTGCCGGGGAGCGCGTCCTCGAAGGTGAACGGGGACGTCGTGAGGGGCGCCGTGCCGCCTAGCTTCTTCGTCAGCGTTTCCAGCCTGGCGTACGAGGTGTAGAGGTTGTGGGGTGCCGCTCGGAACGACGTGCGCCACATGTAGCCGCTCTTCCCGCCGTAGCGGAGTCCGTCGATGTTGTAGATGTACTTGCCGGCGTCCTGTGCCAGACGGTTCATCGCGTTCGGCGCGCCCCACATGTGCACGTACCCGGCGCGCCACTCCTCGGCCCAGGCGACGAAGTAGAGCCTGGCGCTGCGGACCGGTCCGATAGCCGGCGGGGCCTGAGTCTGGAAGAGCGCCATGTAGCGCGGAATGCCGCCCTCGGCCGGACCCTGGTAGACGATGTCCGCCATCGACAGGCCCGATTGCGGCCTGGCATCCCAGTGGTCGTCGATCATGACGGCGATCGGCTTGCGGGTGGCCAGCTCGGCCTCGCTCGCCGGGAGCCATACACCATCGGTGGTGGCCGCCACCATGCCTGCTGGGGCGGTCGAGCCCGACGGCGAGGGGGAAGGCCCAGCCGAGCCTGAAGGCGTGGGCGAGGCCGTGGGAGAGGCCGCGAGCGAGGCCAGGGGCGTGGGCGTCGGCGTGCCTGTCGCATATGCGGTGGGAATCGCAGTCGGCGCCGCCGAGCCGGCCGAGATGTCGGCGACGGCGATGGTGCTGCCGACGATGGCGACCGCGACCGCGATCGCGGCCCCGACGACCGCGGGACGGCGGGACGAAAGGCGGCGAACGAACGCGAACGATCGTCCAATCACTGCTGGGCGGGACGACAGAAGGCCGCGAAGGGGCGTGAGCGATCCCCCGAATCTCATGCCCGGAAGCCTATCACGAGGGCCGGATTGCCACGGCGCGGGCCACACCGGCGGCAGCTCGCGCGGCTATTCCTCGTATTCGAAGCCGATCTTCATCTGGACTCGGTACTCGACTATCTCGCCATTCTCGACGCGGGCGGTCGACTGGATGACCTCGACCGTCCGGATGTTGCGGACCGTCTTGGACGCCAGGGTCACGGCCTGGCGCGCCGCGTCGCTCCACGAATGAGAGCTCGTGCCCACCATCTCTCGCACGATCATCGCGCCCATCGGTCTCCTCACTAGGCGGGCGGCTCGCGCCGCCCAAGATCAGACCGCCTCGGCGTAGCGCTCGGCGGCGTAGCTCACGAAGCGGGTCTGGCTCTTCTTGAACCATAGCTTGACTTCGCCCGTGGGGCCATTTCGATGCTTGGCCAGGCGCAGGTTCACGACTTCGCCGTCCGATTCGACCTCCTCGCCGGGCTTGTCCCTCTCCCTCCACAGGAAGAGCACGAGGTCCGCGTCCTGCTCGATGGCGCCGGACTCGCGCAGGTCGCTGAGGCGTGGCTCGCGCGACTCGCGCATCTCCGGCTGACGCGACAGCTGGGATAGGGCGAGGACCGGCACCTTGAGCTCGCGCGCCAGGGACTTGAGCCCGCGGCTGATCTCGGAGACCTCTTGGACTCGGTTGGCGTCGCGGCTGTTCGTGGTGGCCTGCATGAGCTGCAGGTAGTCCACGATCAGCAGGTCCAGCCCGCGCTCCGCCTGGAGCCGGCGGGCCTTGGTCCGCAGCTCCATCGTGCTGATGCTCGGAGTGTCGTCGATGTATATGGGCGCCTCGCTCAGGGCGTTCATCGCCGGCGCGATGCGGGCGAAGTCCATCTCCTCGAGGAATCCCGACCGAAGCCGCTGCGAGTCGATGGAGGCGACGCTTGAGAGCAGGCGCAGGACGAGCTGCTCCTTGCTCATCTCCAGGCTGAAGACGCCGACCGTCTTGCCCTCGCGCACGGCCGCGTGCTCGGCGATGTTGAGCGCCAGGCTGGTCTTGCCGACGCTGGGCCGGGCCGCCAGGACGATCAGGTCGCTCGCCTGAAAGCCCGTGGTCAGCAGATCCAGGTCCGTGAACCCCGAGGCGATGCCGACTATCTCGCCGCGATGGGCGTGCAGGTAGTCCAGTCGGTCGTAGGCGTCGTGGAGGAGTGTCCGCAGCGCGCTGAAGCTGTCGCCGGAGCGGCGCTGGCTGACCGCAAAGAGCTCGGCCTCCGACCGATCGATGGACTCCTGGATGTCCGGCCCGTCCTCGTAGCCGATGGCCGCGATCTTGCCGGCGGCCTGGATCAACCGCCGGAGCAGGGCCTTGCGCTCGACGATTCGACCGTACTGGCCGACGTGAACCGCGGTAGGAGTGTCGTTGCCGAGGGTGGAGAGGTAGCTGGCGCCACCCACCGCATCCAGCTCGCTGGCACGTTCGAGCGCCTCAGCGACCGTGACCACGTCGATCGGCTCGCGGTGTTCGAAGAGATCCAACATCGCGGCGTAGATGCGGCCGTGGGCCTGGCGGTAGAAATCCTCCGGATGGAGGAAGTCCGCGACCTCGATGATCGCGTCGCGGTCGATGAGGATGGACCCGAGCACGGCCTGCTCGGAGTCGAGGTTCTGGGGTGGCAGTTGGTCGATCACGGGTGGGCGGACCCCTTGAGCCTGACTGTGGACGGTGACGGTGACGACGCAATGGTGGCTTTGCCGAACCCCGGCGCGTCCACGAACCGACCGGGAGGCGGCTCATCTATCCCCGAACTCGCCGCCCCTGTGGGCGGACTGTGGAGATCCGTTGTGGATGGCTCACCCGATTTCTCACCCGAACTCGCCCTCAACCCATCTGGCCGGCCCGAAGGCCGAGGCCGAGGCGCCGCCGAGCACCGCAGCGAGCACGCCGAGCGTGCGTGAGCGAAGGAGCGCAGAAGGCAACGAAAGCATCGGCCGTCTGACGGCCAGATGATCTAGTCCAGGCGGCGGATGACACCGATTAGCTTGCCCTGGATCCGGACGTCCGAGTAGAACATTGGCGCGTACGCAGCGTTGGCAGGCTGCAGGCGAATGCGGCCCTGCTCCTTGAAGAACTGCTTGAGCGTTACGGAGTTCTCTTCTACCTGGGCGACGACGATGTCGCCGTCGCGGGCCGTCTGCTGCGGCCGGATCAGGACGAAGTCTCCGTCCTGGATGTGGGCGTCGATCATCGAGTCGCCCCGCACGCGCAGGACGTATGCGTCGCCCGAGGGGGCGAGCAGGTCCGGCACGGCCATACTCTCGGACGCGTCCTGGTAGGCCTCGATGGGGCCGCCGGCGGCGATCTCACCGACGATCGGCAGGACGTGCGCCTCCGTGGCGGTGGCCTGGGGCATCAGCTCGCCCGAGAGGCCAAGGCGTATCGCCGCCAGCGGCGTCAGGCGGATGGCGCGCGACTGGGCCGCGCCCCGCTCCAGGTAACCCTCGCGCTCGAGCATCTGCAGGTGATGATGAACGGCCGATGTGGAGGCGAGATCGACGGCAACCGCGATCTCGCGCACTGAGGGCGGATAGCCGCGGGTTCGCAGCGTCGCGGCGATGAAGTCGAGGATCCTGCGCTTGCGTTCGGCGTCGTGCTTGGTCACCGGCGCCTCCTTCCGAGCGGGAGAGTACAGAACACCCGTTCGATTGTCAAGCAGGCGAAGGCGGGAGCGTCGGGCGAGTCTCGGCCCGTCCGAGCCGGGGCGGAACTCGCCCTTCGCGCCCGGGCGTGGAGACGCCGCGGGCCAGGCACGTCGGCCGCGGACCTCGTCGTCCGCAGTCGCGCCTGATAGACTCACGATTCCCCGCAGCGGACCCGTGAGTTGGGTTGCCCGGAGAGCCGAGGACTGATGGCAGGCAGGGGTCGAGTCGTAACCAGGAAGAAGCGTCGCGGCCGCAAGAGCGGACTGCTGCGCGCCCTCAAATGGCTCGCCTTCATGCCGCTCGCCAGTCGCGCGCCGATGTACGCGCGCCTCATCTGGGCGCTCGCCATGGACTCGCGGATCCCGACCAGCCGAAAGGTCGTTCTCGTCGGAGCTGCCGGCTACGTGCTCGTGGGTCGGGACCTGATCCCGGACGACATTCCCGTCCTGGGCAGGCTCGACGATCTGGCTGTGGTCATCCTCGCAGTCGAAGTATTCTTCGACGGCATTCCCGACGAGATCCTCGAGGAAAAGCTCGAAGAGCTCGCCATCGACCGCGAGGCTTTCCGGCGGGACATCGATCAGGTGCGACGGCTCACCCCCGCGCCAATAAGAAGGATCATTCGCCGGCTGCCCGACGCAATCGATTCGGCAGGCCGGCTCATCGCCAAAGCAGAGCTCGGCCCCAGGGTCCGATCGCTCATCCCTAAGGAGGAATCTTTCGCGTGAAGGTCATCCTGACCGCCGACGTCGACAAGCTCGGCAAGAGCGGCGAGATGAAGGAAGTCGCCGAAGGCTATGCCCGCAACTTCCTGATCCCTCGGAAAGTCGCCGTTCCCGCCGCCGGCGGCGCCTATCGCGCCTGGCAGCACGACATCGCCAGTCGCGAAGAGAAGCGACAGCGCGAACGCGAGGAGGCCGAGATCGCGGCCACCCGCATCGGCAGCACGACGCTGACGATGGGCGTCAAGGTCGGCGAAGGCGGGAAGCTCTACGGCTCCATCACCGCCAAGGACATCGCCGACGCGCTGGCTCGTCGTGGCATCACCGTCGACCGCCACAAGGTCGAGCTGCCCGATCCGCTCAAGTCGCTGGGCACGTACAAGGTCGCCGTCAAGGTCTATTCGGGCATGACGCCCGAGGTCACGGTCGTCGTCGAACCCAAGGGCTGAGCCCGAGGCGGCCTCTCGCCGCAGGCTCGGGACCTCACCGCGACCAGTTGCGGGTTTTCCCGCCGTTCTTCGGCTGTTGCCGGATGGTATCTTTCGCCCGAGTTGAGACTGTCCGCTGCGGTGAATCGCAGGGTCGGTGGAGTCGCGCCGCGAACGGCGCCGAAGAGTCGGAGGTGGGGCATGGGTGCCGACGCAGGGGCTTCGACGGCGACAGCGGCCCTGGTGGCGCACGGGCTGAGCAAGCGTTTCCGAAAGAAGGTGGCGCTCGACTCGGTCGACCTGTCCGTACCTGCCGGGAGCATCACCGCGCTGGTCGGTCCGAACGGAGCAGGCAAAACGACGCTGATCCGAGTCTGCATGGCCTTCGAGCGTCCGAACGCCGGCCGGGTCGAAGTCGACGGCGTGGATCCCTGGCGGCATCGCAGCGAAGCCCTGCGGCGGGTCGGCTACGTGCCCCAGACGCCGGCGGTGTACCGCGGGCTGAGCGTCGAAGACCACCTGGCGATGGCCCGCAGCCTCCATTCGGGGTTCGACGCGGACTACGCCCGCCGCCGGCTCGACCAGCTGGGCATCCCGCTCGACCAGCGAGCGGACACGCTCTCCGGCGGCCAGGGCGCGCAGCTCGGGCTCGCCATCGCGCTGGGCACGCGGGCGAACGTCCTGCTGCTCGACGAGCCCCTCGCCAACCTGGACCCGCTCGCCCGTCGCGAGTTCATCCAGGTCCTCTTGGACGCGGTTCGCTCCGAAGGTTCGACCGCCCTGCTCTCCTCGCACATCGTCACCGACGTCGAAGACGCCTGCGATCGTCTGGTGATCCTGGGCGGCGGGAAGATAAGGCTCGACTGCCCGCTCGAGCAGGCCCGGCGCACTCACCGGCTCACCGACGCCGACTCGCCACCGCCCGGTGCGACCGCCGTAGGCTCGTTCCTTGGCAAGGGCGGTCAGAAGGTGATGACGCTGTGGCGGCTCGCGGCCGCCGCGGCCGATGGCGCAGACGGCCAGAGCGCAGCTCCGGAGACCACCAGCCTCGAGGACGTCGTGCTCGGCTACCTCGCCGCGGGGCGAGGCACCGCCGGCCTGCAGCTCAACTGAGGGGAAGATGCTCACCCGAATTCGCCTTACCCTCAAGCAGCACCGCTTCGAGACCATCGCGATTTCGATCGTCTGCCTGGGGCTTACCGCAGCCGCTCTGATCGAGGCCTACCGGCTCAACTCCCTGAACGTGCCGCTGTCGTGCCTGCAGAGCTATCAAGGCGGGTACATAGATCCGTCGCAGGCGCCCATTAGCCCGGCCCAGGCGCATTGCAACGAACTCGCGAAGTCGTTCTTCGATACGAAGGGAAGCTTGGACATGAACCTTGTCCAGCTCCTGCTTCTGTTCGCGCCACTGCTCGCGGGGATCGTGTTCGGCGCGCCGCTCGTTGCTCGCGAGATCGAGCAGGGGACGGCGCCGCTCTCCTGGGCTCTGTCTGGCTCGCGCCGGCGCTGGCTCCTGGGCAAGGTTCTGACAGGGGTCCTGCTTCTCGCGCCGCTTATGCTCGCGGTGGGTTTGGCCGCCAACGTGCTAGAAGGCGCTCTGAACCCCGGTCTCAACCCCAACGCCTCATTCTCCAACTACCTGGGCCGGGGCGTCATCGATGTCTTCTGGGTGCTGGCCGCGTTCGCCGGGACCTTTGCCCTGGGCACCATTCTCGGTCGGACTATGCCCGCTGTGGTTCTCGCGCTCGTTGTCTGTTTCTTCGTGAGAGCTGCGTGGGATGCCGGCATGACCCACTTCGTCCTGAGGCCGTTCGCCGTTGAGCAGGTCCAGCAGGACCAGCAGCAGCAGGGGTATGTCGTCTACGGCCCGGGAGGCGGCAGCGCCGATATGTACGTCTACTACAAGTCGTTCATCGACGGCAAGGAAGTCACCGACGCTCAGGTCAATGACTGGTACCAGCAGAACATGGTGTGCGTGCCGATGTCGACGCCGACGCCGACGCCGAGTGCCTCGACCTCTCCTGCCGATTCGAGCTCGCCGGGTGCGTCGGCCACGCCGGACAATTCGAAGATGGGCGACATCGGCATAGCGTGTCAGGGCCCGGCCTTCGATCCGAGCCACATGCCCCAGCAGGTCCTGTACGTCATCCCGGGGTCGTGGTACTGGCAGACCGTCGCCCTCGAGTCGGGCCTCCTGCTGCTGGGATCGTTGTTCTGCGGCGCGATCGCCTTTGTCTGGGTGGATCGGCGGCGGCCATACTGACCTGAGGGCAGGGGACGACGTGTTCGATCGAATCTGGCTCACCTACAAGCAGCAGCGGTTCGAGACATTGGCCGTAGCGGTCGCGTGCCTCGGGGCCGCGGCGTGGGCGCTTCTGGCAAGCTGGCATCTCAACTCGGTCAGCGTGCCGGCTTCGTGTCTGGTGGGCGGACACGTGCCCTATTGGAACGGACCCTCGAACTCATCCTGGATACCCGGTGCCTGCCAGCTGCCAAGCCAGCGGTTCACCGACGCGCTGAGCAGCTGGGACGTGCGGATCGTGTCGTCGCTGGGCGACGTGCTGCCGTTCTTTGTCGGGATCGCGATGGGCGCGCCGTTGGTGGCCCGGGAACTCGAACAGGGAACTGCGCCGCTTTCCTGGGCCCTTGCCGGGGCACGTTGGAAGTGGCTGGCGGGAAAGATCCTTGCGGCGCTGCTGCTGATCGTGCCGCTCTTGCTGATCGCCGGTCTGGCAGCCGACGTTCTGCGTGGCGCTCAGGAGCCTGGCATCGATCCCCACGCCTCGTTCGACTACTTCACTTCGCGCGGCGTGTTCTTCGTTCTATGGGGAGTAGCTGCGCTAATGGGCACCGTGGCTCTGGGAGCGCTGTTCGGCCGGACGATGCCGGTGGTGGTCGTGGCCCTGATCGCGTGCCTCTTTGCCCGTGCCACCTGGGAGCCGCTGACGGACGCCTATGTGCTCCACGGCATGGCGGTTCTCCAGATGCCGGGTGCTTCTTCGCCGGGAGAACTACTCGTGTACCAGTCAGACGTTCTGTACCTGGACGGCAAGGTCTACACGGGGACGGACTGCACGCTTTTCAATGGAGTGCCCGGGTGCCAGTACGCCCCGGGTGACGAGCCGGATCCGTCGTCGATCGGCCCGCAGCTGGCCTGGTATGTCGTAACCGGTGACAACTACTGGCGGGTCGTGGCGCTCGAGTCGGCGATCATGCTGGCGGGGTCCGCCGCGCTCGGGGCGTTCGCGCTGGTCTGGGTGGGGCGGCGCAGGCCGTACTGACCCGGGCCCGGCGCTAGAACCTCGGCGGTCCGGCTTCGACGCGGCGCCGCATCTCCGCGAGCGAGCCGCGTGATGAGTTGATTCGTTCCGTCCACCAGGTGGCCCCGGCCGCGGCGAACTCGGCGGCGATCTCCCCGGCCCGGGCCGGGTCATCGGCGGGAGTCACGCCGGCCACGAGAACGTCGTACAGGCGCGCGTTCGGGCCTTCGCCGATGCCCGGTGGCAGGCCGGCCGCGGCGCGTTCCTCGGCGATCATCTCGCACACGCCGCGAACGTCGTCGGGGGACATGGGCCGACTCGTGCCGTCGGGGGCGCGACGCAACGGCCACGTGCCGTCGAAGCGTGCGGCTCGACGAATCGGAGCGCGAATAGGCCAGGTGGTCGCCAGCCAGATCGGCATTCGCGGCTTCTGCAGTGGCGTGGGCAGGAACTCCACATCGCCCAGCGTGAAATGCTCGCCCGCGAAGCTGAACGGTTTGCCGCTGAAGAGCCCTTCGATGATCGCGAGCCCTTCGTCGAGCTTGGCCGCTCGAATGCGCAGGTCAGCCTCTTCGCCGAAGGCGGTGAACTCGCGGATGGGGTTGCCGTTTCCAAGCCCAAGCGTGAACCGCCCGCCGGAGAGGACGTCGAGCGTGACCGCCTCGCGCGCGACCAGCCACGGCCGGCGACGCGGCAGCGGCGTGACCATGGGACCCAGCCGGACGCGCTCGGTGGCCAGGGCGATGACCGTCAGCAGAACCCATGGATCCGCATACGGCACGCCGGCGTCTCGCTGAACGTGATCCCAGACCCACACCGCATTCCAGCCCGCGGCCTCGGCGTCGCGGGCGATCTCGGCAGTCAGTCGTGGGTCGGCGAAATCGCCGAAGTTGGGAATGTCGATGGCGTAGCGCATGTCGAAATGGTAGGCGCCGGCAATGGCCCCGCGCCATGATTTGGCTATGACCGCCGGCCGCCTCACCATCATCCACGTGGACCTCGACGCGTTCTTCGCGGCGGTGGAACAGCGCGACCGGCCGGAGCTGCGCGGCAAGCCCGTCATCGTGGGCGGAGACCCGCGGTCCCGAGGCGTCGTCAGCACCTGCAGCTACGAGGCGCGCAAGTTCGGCGTGCATTCGGCGATGCCGCTGCGGACGGCGCTCTCGCTCTGCCCCGACGGCATCTTCCTGCCGGTCGATGGCGCCAAGTACCAGCGCGTCAGCCGTGAGGTCATGACGGTGCTGCGCCGCTTCACGCCGGTGGTCGAACAGGTCTCGATCGACGAGGCTTTCCTGGACGTCGCCGGTTCGGAAGGGCTCTTCGGGCCCGCGCCGGAGATCGCCCGGCGCATCAAGGCGGACGTTGTTGTGGCCACCGGCCTCACCGTTTCGGTCGGCGTGGCGACGACCAAACTCGTGGCCAAGGTGGGGAGCGACCTCCGCAAGCCCGACGGGCTGGTCGTGGTCCAACCCGGCGAAGAGGCCGCCTTCCTGGCCCCGCTCGAGATCCGGAGGCTGTGGGGAATCGGGCCCAAGACGGCCGATCGACTGCACGGCCTGGGCATTCGAACGATCGGCGAGCTGGCCTCGCTGCCGGTTGAGACGCTCGCGCGCGCCCTCGGCGACCACGGCGCCACACTTCATGAGCGGGCGCTCGGCATCGATCCGGTCCCGGTCGTGGGCGGGGGCGAGGGGGCGAAGTCGGTCAGCCATGAGACGACGTTCGCGGTCGACGTGACCGATGCGGCCGAAATCGAACGGACGCTGCTGGCATTGACCGAAGGCGTGTCGGCCCGACTTCGGGCGGCGGGGATTCGCGCTGGCACCGTGGCGGTGAAGATTCGAGACTCCCAGTTCCGAACGATCACGCGGCAGAAAGCGCTGCCGGAGCCGAGCGATCTGACGGACACGATCTGGCGGGCGGCGCTGGAGCTGACCCGGCCGGAGGTTCGAGGCAAGAAGATCCGGCTGCTCGGCGTGGCCGCGACCGGGTTCGGCCAGCCCGAGCAGACCAGCATGTTCGAGATCGTGGACGAGAAGCAGCGGCGCGTGGTGGACGCGACGGATGCGGTCCGCCGCCGCTTCGGTGACCGGGCCGTCACCCGCGCGAGCCTGCTCCATCGCCCGATGCCCTCTCCCTTCGAGCGCGATCCGGCCTCCGCCGTCGAGGGCCGCGTCGGCATCCCCAGGATCGAGGACGAGATCGAATAGGCCGCGGGCGAGTGTGCCGCGGGATCGAATAGGCCGCGGGATCGAGTGGGCCGCGGGATCGAGTGGGCCGCGGGATCGAGTGGGCCGCGGGTTGCGAGGGCCTGAACCGGTCGATCATCCGACCGGGTCTGGCTGGGGCCGATTCAGCGGCCCTCGGGCGCGATCGGCCACTCTCCGTGCACTGACCAGCGGTGGCTGGGTGCTCGACATCGTCGTGCCGGTCGAACCCGGCCAGCTGGAGGCGACCGCCATGTCGGTTCGTCGGCTGTTGGGTGGTCAGCAAGGCCAGGCGGCGCCGGTCGCTCGCCGCCGAAGCTTCCTACTTCACACCACACCGACATCGGGCAAGGGATCCGTGGGTGGAGGGCCCGCTCTGGGGTGGTTGGGAGGGTGATCGCGCCCTCGAGTGCCCTTCTGGGGCCGCCCACGCTCTGGGGACGCTTCCAGGGACTTGTTTCCGGGGGCGGCAGGTGCCGAAGGCGGGGCCGAGACTGCCGAATGTCTCCCTGGTGTGTGCCGGCAAGAACCGAGGCCGGTCCGGCCGCTGGCTGCGAATCCAGGGCTCGATCGAGGCCCGCGACCGTAATCGAACGGGCGTCCGCTTTCCAGTGACACTGTAGCTGTCACACGCAACCGGCACGATTGCGGCGTCAATGAAGGCGCTGAGCGCCCGGACTTGACATCGAACGCCTGTTCGACTAGGCTGCCAGTGTAATAGAACGTCCGTTCTTCTGCTCAAGTGCCCCCGAGCGAACGACGGCCCGCCAATGCGAAGAGGAGTCCGCGATGGCCATCGTCCGCATGGAACCCGTCAGTGTCCGTGTCCGAGCTGGCTGGCTGGATGGCAGCCCGCGCGAGATCACCTGGGGCGACGTTCGCCTGCCGGTGACGCGCCTGACTGCGGTGCGCAGTGAGACTTCGGCCTTTCGAGCCGCCATCGGCCCCCGCACGTTCTTCGAGGTCGAAACGCCGGGAGTCAAGCTGGCGCTCTGCTACACGCATCGGTCGCACCGTTGGACGGTTAATGGGGTCGACGACGAGGTGGGCCTGGCGTGAGGGCTCGCCCGGCCGAATCTGCCGCCGCCCACCGGCGGAATCTGCGAGCGACTAACGGGAATGGTGGTTTGTTCCCTACAATCGCGGTATGGAGAAGAAGCGGAAGTCCGTCTCGTTCGCAGATCTGACCGTCGGCCAGTTCGTAGAGAGCCTTTCCTCGGCCGAACCCGTTCCTGGAGGAGGAGCGGCTTCCGCCCTGGCGGCGGCGCTGGGTGCGGCGCTTGTATCGATGGTTGCGGGTCTCTCTGCCGGCCGGCCCAAGTACTCGGCCTACGAGGCCACGCTTGCTCGAGCCGACGCCGCGGGCAAGGAACTCGCGGCTGAGTTGCTGGCAATCTCCGATCGAGACGCGGACGCGTACGCCGTGTATGCCGCGGCACTCAAGCTGCCGCGGGACACGGATCAGCAGATCGAGGCGCGGCAAGCGACAATTCGTGCGGCGGCGCGGGTGGCGTCGGACGCGCCGTGGGATTGCGTTCGCGCGTGCCGGCGGCTGGCGGAGGTCGTCGAGGCGCTCGCCGGGCGGAGCAACGTCAACGCCTCCAGCGACGTGCTGGTGGCGGCGCTGCTCGCCGAAGCGGGCGCAAGGGGAGCAGCGGAGAACGTGCGCATCAACCTGCCCTCGACCGGCGATGAAGAGTATTCCGAGATGATGAGCTGCCAGCTCGACGAAACGCTGCATGACATTTCGGCGCTGGCGTCGCGGATCCGCGAGATCGTCCTGTCCGAAGGGGCCAGGGACCCGGAGGACGAGTGAGCGACCGCCGCGACGGGACGATCGTCACGACCGGACTCGCCGCGACGGTGCCAACCACCCCTGCGCCTGTGGCCGAGACCGCGACCGCCGCGACGGCGGGCCCGCGCTTGCTGGCCGGCGGCCCCATCGCGGCTGAGATTCGCGCCGGCCTGACCGCCGACTTCGCCGCGTTTAAGGAGCGCTGGGGCTACGTGCCCACACTCGCGATCGTCCTCGTCGGCGCGGACGCGCCTTCAGCCGTGTACCTCGGGCAGATCCTTCGGACCTGCGAAAAGGTGGGCGTCCAGGGACGACTGGTGGAGATCGGCTCGGACGTGACCGCCGATGCGCTCTGCAACGAGATCGAGAGCCTGAACGCCGACCCGGCTGTGGCCGGGATCATCGTCCAGATGCCGCTCCCGGCCCACGTTCCGCTGCGGACCGTCATCGATTCGATCGACCCGGCCAAGGACATCGACGGCATTCATCCCCGCAACGCCGGCCTGCTCTCGCTCGGCTACGACGGCTTCCTGCCTGCAACGGCCCAGGCCTCGGTCGAGATCCTGAAGCGGTCCGGCATCGAGATCGCCGGGAAGCGCGTGGTCGTTGTCGGGCGGTCGAACGTCGTCGGCAAGCCTGCGGCGCTGCTGCTTCTGCGCGAGCACGGCACGATCAGCATCCTCCACTCGAAGACGCGCGACCTGGGCCACTACACCCGCGACGCGGAGATCCTGATCGTGGCGGCCGGCAAGCCGGGCCTGGTCACCGGCGAGATGCTCTCGCCGGGAGTAGTAGTGGTGGACGTGGGCATCAACGTCGTGCCGGACGGCCACGGCGCGGAGCGCCTCGTCGGCGACGTGGACTTCGAATCCGCGCAGGGCGTCGTCTCGGCGATCACGCCCGTGCCCGGCGGCGTTGGGCCGCTCACCAACGCGCTGCTCCTGACGCATCTCTTGCGGGCGGCGACGGATCAGGCGGAGCGGGGCGCTGCGACGACGGGAGACGCAGCCCGATGAGCGGCCCCATGCCCAACAGCCTCGAGATCGCCCGGTCGGTGACCCCGCGGCCGATCATGGAGCTCGCCCGCGAGCTGGGCCTCCACGACGACGAGGTCGAGCTCTACGGGCCGTACAAGGCCAAGATCAGCCTGGCCGGCATCACTCGCCTGGAAGCGGAGGCGGCAGCGAAGGGCAAGCACGGCAAATACGTCGTCGTCACGGCGATCACACCGACGCCGCTCGGCGAGGGCAAGACGACCACCAACATCGGGCTGGTACAGGGGCTCAACCGGATCGGCCGTCGCGCGGCTGTCTGCATCCGCCAGCCTTCACTCGGGCCCGTCTTCGGGATCAAGGGCGGCGCGGCCGGCGGCGGTTACAGCCAGGTGATCCCGATGGAGGACTTCAACCTCCACCTCACCGGCGACAACCACGCCGTGGGTGCGGCGCACAACCTGCTCGCCGCGTTCGTCGACAACTCGCTTACGCACAACAACCCGCTCGGCATCGACCCGCTGGGCGTGCTCTGGCCGCGTGTCGTCGACATCTCCGACCGCGCTGTTCGAAAGGCGATCATCGGCCTGGGCGGCCGCGAGAACGGCTACCCGCGCGAGACCGAATGGCAGATCACCGTCGCCAGCGAAGTCATGGCGGTCCTCGCGCTCGCATCGGACCTGCAGGACCTGCGCCGCCGGCTCGGGCGGATGGTCGTCGCGACCAGCTTCGACGGCCGACGGATCACCGCCGAAGACCTCAAGTGCGCCGGCTCGATGACGGTCCTCCTGCTCGACGCGATCAAGCCGAACCTGCTCCAGACGCTCGAAGGCGGTCCGGCCTTCGTCCATTGCGGCCCGTTCGCCAACATCGCCCACGGCAACAACAGCGTCCTGGCCGATCGCCTGGCGCTGGCGACGTGCGAGATTGCCTGCACCGAGGCCGGCTTCGGGGCGGACATGGGCGCCGAGAAGTTCTTCGACATCAAGTGCCGCCAGAGCGGGCTGCGACCCGACGCTGCCGTCATGGTGGCCACGGTCCGCGCTCTCAAGATGCACGGCGGCGTCGGGCGGATCGTGGCCGGCAGGCCGCTGGACCCGGCCCTCGAGCGGGAGAACGTCGAGGCAGTCCGCAAGGGCTCGGCCAACCTGGCCGCCCAGATCGAGAACGTCCGCGTGTTCAACGTGCCGGTGGTCGTGGCGATCAACCACTTCCCCGGCGACACGGAGGCGGAAGTCGCCGCGATCCGGGAAGTGGCGATGGCCGCCGGCGCGCGCGACGTGGTTGTGAGCCGTCACTTCGAGGAGGGCGGGGCCGGGGCGGAGGACCTGGCCCGGGCCGTCTGGTCGGCGGCGGAAGAAGGAGCGCCGGAGTTCCGGCTGCTCTACCCGGACGACATCCCCCTGCGCGAGAAGATCGAGACGGTGGCGGTCCGGATCTACGGCGCACGCGGCGTCGACGAGCTGCCGGCCGCCACCAGGGCGCTGAAGCTGTACGAGGACCTCGGCTTCGGCAACCTGCCGGTCTGCATGGCCAAGACGCACCTCTCGCTGAGCCACGACCCCTCGCTCAAGGGTCGACCGGCCGGCTTCCGCGTCCCCATCCGCGAGGTTCGTCTCTCGGCCGGGGCGGGCTTCGTCACGCCGCTCCTGGGCGAGATGCGCACGATGCCGGGGCTGCCCTCGCACCCCGCCGGCGAATCGATCGACATCGACGCCGAAGGCAACATCGTCGGGCTGTTTTAGGCGCGGCGCGGGGCGGGCCGAGCGGCGCGGGGGCCCAGAGGCGCGCCGGCGACGGTCGGGCGCCGGCGCGAGCGCGGCGCGGGGCGCTGCGGCGGGCGGCCCATTTCTGCAAGATTCTCACATGACGGGCGTTGTTCAGAGACCACCCGCCCGGAGCGGCCGGCGGCAGCGCGTCGGGCCCAGTCTGCCCGCCGAAAGGTGGCGATTCGGAGCGCAGGAGGTACCTCCCGGGCTGGCGAGTGTGGCGCGTCGGGCCAGTCCACCCGGGATCGGACGGCCGTGCTCTGCATAGCGTTCATAGGGCGGGAATCCTGCGCACACCGCACCGCCGGCTCCACCGTAGACTTCCACCATGCTGACTTTGCTTCTCACCCGTCACGGCCAGGCTGCGGAGGGCGACGTCATGCTCGGCGGGCAGCTCGACGTGCCACTCCTCCCCCGCGGGCGCGAGGAGGCCGAGGCGCTGGCCCGCCGGCTCTCGGGCGTTCGGATCGACCGTATCGTTTCGAGCCCCATGCTGCGGGCGCTCGAGACGGCCCAGACGATCGCCGCCGGACGGCCGGTCGAGGTGGACGAGCGGCTGCGCGAGCTCGACTACGGGCGCTGGGAGGGCCTGACCTACGCTGAGATCGACGCCCAGGACCCGGAGCTGAGGGCTCGCTGGGAGCACGATCCGGCGGCTACGCATTCCCCCGGCGGCGAATCGGGGGATGACGTGGCGGCCCGGGCGCTCAACTTCCTGGTGGACCTGATCGAGGCCGAAGAGTCGGCGTCGAACGGCACGGCTGGCGCGCCCACGGCCAACACGCCCACGCCCGGCACGCCCGGCACACGAGACGGCCGGCATTCGCCCGATCCGGGCGGCTCGCGGGCGATCGTGTCCGAAGCCCAGGCCGAGGCTGAGGGTGAGCGCCGCGCCCTCGTAGTCGCCCACGGGACCTTCGACCGCATCCTCTTGTGCGTGGCGCTGGGCATCCCCGTCCGTGACTACCGTCGCCGCTTCCTTCAAGATCGGGTCAATCTCACGGTCTTGCGCTACGAGCGGGGCGATCCGCCCGACGGCGCTCAGCTGATCCTCGCCAACGACGTCGGCCATCTCCGATGCCCGGGCGAGGCGCCCTGGGGCTAGACCGATCGGGTGTCCGCGGCCCGGATATCCACAGGCTCGCCGGCGTCCCGCGCCGCCAATGGCCGCCCCCGGCCGTGTGGCCATCTGCGCCGCCGGGCCGCGAGTGGCAGACTGGCCCGGAGTGGGACTGCCACGATCGACGGTATGGAGGACCTGACCGGGTGTTTCGCGCGGCGACGGCCTACGTAATCCTGTTCGCCGCCGTCGGCGCGTATTCGCCGTTCCTCCAGCAGTACTACCAGAGCCTCGGCCTCCCACTGCCCGCCATTGGTCTGCTGGCGGCCTTCACCTCGGCCGTGGTCGTGGGCGCGGCACCGATCTGGGGCGCGATCCACGACCATGTTCCTGCCTCACGGCTGCTGATCCCCTTCGCCGCCATGATCGCCACGGTTGGGGCCGTGGGCCTGGCCACGGCAGGAGCCACCCCGCTGATCGTCGTCGCGGCGGGGACGTGGGCCGTGGGAATGGCCGGCATGGGCCCGATGATGGACGTCCGCGTTCTGTCGATGGTCGGCGCGGACCGGACCCGCTATGGCTGGATTCGAGCGTGCGGATCGGCCAGCTTCATCGTCTTCGCGCCGATCGTCGGTCTGCTGGTCGACCGTGGCGGCATGGGCGCTCTGTTCTGGGTGATGGTCCCGGCTCTGGCCCTGGTCGGCGCCTCCGCAATCGCGCTCCCTCCGCGCCACGATTCCGTGCGCCCGTCCAGCCTCCGCAAAGCCCCCGGCACCGTCCTGCGCCATCGTCCGATCGCCCTCTTCCTCGTCGGCTCGCTGGTGGCCTGGACGGCCATCTCCGCGCAGACGTCGTTCTTCTCGATCTATCTCGGGAGCCTCGGTGCGCCGGGCAGCGTGGTGGGCTGGACATGGGCCATCGCCGCGACACTGGAGGTCCCGACGATGTTCCTCTTCCCGTGGCTGGCGAGACGCGTCGGGGTCGAGCGTTTGATCGTCATCGGGGCCGCCATCACCTTCTTGCGCCAGGTCGCCAATGTGGTCTTCACGGCTCCGGCCCTGCTCCTTGCCTGCTCGCTGATCCAGGGCGCGGGCTACGCCCTGATCCTGATTGGAGGAGTGACATTCGTCTCGCTCCAGGCGCCAAAAGGGACCGCGGCCACGGCCCAGGGACTTCTGAGCGGGGTGACGGCCAGCCTGGCCGCGATCCTCGGCTCGGGCGTCGGGGGTCAGCTGGCGGGCTTGCTGACGATTCGCGGGCTGTACTTCGTCTCCGCGTGCCTGGGCGCGCTTGGCGTTGTGACGATCGCCGTTGCCGTTCTGCCTGTGGCCCGAGAACGGGCGATGCTGGCCGCACGAGCCGGCGCCGCCGCGGCTCTGCCTGTTCCGGCTACAGCCGCGCCGAATGCCGCGCCGCCNNCCGCCCTTCCAGCCGCCGCGCCGCCGGCCGCCGACGCGCTCGCCGAGGCTACAGACCGAGGAGCCTGACTCGAGCCCTGACCGTGTTCGCTACCGTCTGCGCTCCGAGGTCGCTGAAGTGCAGGCCGTCCGAGGTGTACTTGGGGTAGTAGACGCCGTCGGCGTTGGCGAGCGGCGCGTGGATGTTGACGTACGTGACCCGCTGCGAGTTGGCCAGGCTGACGATCGCCGCGTTGAGCGAATTGACCCGGGCCGCCATCGAGGTGTACGAGTCGGGCGGGACGAGCAGCAGGATGACCATGATCTTGTGTGCCTTGGCCCCGATTATGATCGCCCGCAGATTGGCGATCGTGGCGCTCCCGCTGATTCCGAACCCGAGGTCGTTCGTGCCACCCAGCACGAACAGCACGTTGGGATTGTAGTCGTACACGTCTTTGGTGAGCCGCGCTCGCATCTGAGCGGTCGTGTCGCCGGGAACGCCGGCGTTGTGGATCAGGCGAAGAGTCGCGTCCTCCGCATCCAGCCGCGACGGCCACGGCGTGTCGGGCCACGCGGTCAGCGAGTCTCCAAGGGCGACGAAAGTCCGAACGACCACAGACTTTGGGGCCGCTTTCCTGGCGGGCGCCTTTGGCTTGGGCTTCGGCGTGGGGGTCGCCGTCGGAGCCGGCGTGGCCGGGGCGGGCGAAGCCGTGCCATCCGGCTCGGGCGTGGTGGCCGGTGTCGGGCTCGGATCGGCCGTGATGTCACCGGCAACCATCCCGCTGCTGGGCGAAGGCGACATCGAACCGGCGCCCGCGATCTGGCCCGTGACGGAGAACAGCGACGCAACGATCAGCAGCGTCAGCACCGCAACCACCTCTCGCCGCCTCGTCTCCCCGGGGAGGAATCGGCGCCCGATCTGAACGAACGCGGTCGAGACGGGCGATCCCGCGCCGCCGGCCGAACCCCCCGAACCCGTCGCCCCCGGCGCGCTCCCGCTGCCTCCGGTCGAACCCGTCAGGTTCGCCTCGGACGCCGTGCCCAACCAGCCCAGATGCAACCTGCGCGGAGGGCGCGCCATGTGCCTGGCCGACTCGGCCACGTGGTGCGGGTCCGGGTGGGCCATGGGCCGCGGCGCGGCCGGCAGGAAGAAGATGGCGCGCAGCCAAGTGGGGAGCCAGCGGCTTTGACGCGCACCGCCCGATGGGCCGTCCTTGGCACCTTGCCCTTGCGCCGCTCGGTCTCGGACGGACCCGCCCGACGTGTCGCGGCCTCGAATGCTGCTCACGCCGCGAGTGTGCTAATCGGTTCGTTCAGCATGTGGGACGCGCTCCGTGCCGTTGATGGCCGACAGCCCGGTCTTCCCCGGGCGTCGCCCCCAGTCTGCCACGGATCGGGTCGACGGCGCACGCGGGCGTGTTCCCGGTACGAGGGATCCCGGCCGAAACCGGGTTGCTTTCGAGTCAGAACGGGCTAGGCCCCCTGCTCCGCGCGGCGCCAGCCGGGATGGCCGAGACGCCACCAGACGAAAGCGACGACGGCAAGGACGCACGTGACCATGATGAGGGTGTCGAACGGCCGGAGAGCATCGCGGATCTGGGTCCAGTTCGAGCCCAGGACGGTGCCGGCGTAGACGAGGGCCACCGTCCAAGGGATCACGCCCAGAGCGGAGTACAGGACGAACTGCCGAAAGGGCATGCGGGCGACCCCCGCGGCAAAGCCGATAACGCTCCGAACGCCCGGCAGCAGGCGGCCGATGAAGGCGGTGGGGGCGCCCCAGCGCCCGAAAAAGCCTTCGGCCTGTTCGATCTCGTGCTTGCGGATCAGCAGGTACCGGCCCCAGCGGTCGAGGAAGGGCCGGCCAAGGTGCGACCCGAGGAAGTAGCCGAAGCAGGCCCCGGTGAGGTCGCCCGCCACCCCGACCGCAACTACGATCCAGAAGTTCCAGCCGGCATGAGTGAGCGGCTCGATCTGCTTGGGATCGCTGACCATCCAGCCGGCCATGGGCAGAATCAGCTCAGACGGAAGGGGCAGCAGCGTGGCCTCGATCGTCATCGCCAGGAAGACGCCCAGATACCCAACGGTGGCGTAGAGATTGGTCAGGAACGGGATGACGGCTGTGTCGAGAAAGCTGAGCACGAGACCCTCGAATGCTTGGGGTTGCAGGTGCCGGGTGACGGCGGGCGGAAACGTTGGGCAGGATACCCGAGCCGCCGCCCGGGTGTTTGGCGGGCCCGAGTGGCGCACAGCGCGGCAGCCACGCGCCGCCGGCGCGCAGGTCGTGCCTACAGGCGCCGGAGTCTAGGCCAGCAGAACCGGCCTTTCGTGGCCCGCGCAGCGGTCGATCGCGCGGCGAACTCGTAGCGCATCGGCCACACCGGCCCGCTGCAGCGCCCAGAGGGCCGGCAACAGTCGGGGGTCGCGGGCCTCGGCGGCGGCGTCGAGTTCAAGCCCGACGACCGTCGGCGACTCGAGAGCCCGGATGAGATGCGGCACCGCCCTCGGGTCGCGCCGGACTGCCAGGCCGAAGAGCGCTTCGGCACGCGTCGTGTGGTAGGGATCTTCGGCCCGAGCCAGCAGCGCCGCGCGCACGTCCGGCCCATCGTCGTTCGAAAGCGTGCCCAGCCCAAAGGTTGCCCAGTCGCGCACCTCAGGCTCGGAGTCGTCCGAAAGCTTGATCAGAGCGAACCTCGCGTCGCGGCTCAGCGGTTGGGGGCTCAGCGTGGCGACGGCGAAGGCGACGGCGAGTCGCACGCCGGGGTCCGCGTCGCCGGCCAGGGGCACGATTCGACCGAGCGCCTCCGCGGACCCCACATGACCGAGCGCGGCGACCATCGACGCCATCGCGCAGGCATCGGTTTCGGAGGATAGCGTCTCCAGCAGCGCGGTCAGCGCGGCGGGACGGGCGCCCGCATCGACGCCAACGAGACGACCCATGATGTCTGCCGCAAGGGTTCGTTCGCGGGCCGCCTCATCGCCCAGCAACCGCTGGCACATCTCGAGGACTTCGTCAGGGCACTCCCCGACGATGCCGCTGATCAACTCCCAGCGGCAGTCCTCATCGACGGTAGCGAGCGCGGCCTCGACGCGGACGTCAAGTGCCCTCATGGCGCACCTCGTGCAGTTTCGTGCGACCGTCCCCCCGGCCGCCCGACGTTTCGTTTGGCGGGACCTCGCCGCGGCCGTTCCCCTGCCGCGTCAGACGTACCTTAGCGATCCTGCGACCTTCTGCCGCTCAAGTCGCGCAGGAGGGAACGGCGGGTACGTCAGGCAAACTGGCACCAGCGTGACGACCCGACCCAGGGGCGGGGCCCAGCTCGTCAGGACGCCACCCGATGTCGAGGCAGAAGTGGCCCTTGCAGACGACCACCAGCCGCGCCCGCGCCCCCGAAACTTACCCTGAGCCTGACGCCGAACCCCCGGTCGAGGCCCGCGGGACGTCCCGCGGGCCGACGACGATCGTCGCCACAGCGAGCAAACCCGGCACCAGCGCCAGCAGCACCAGGACCCGGAACGCGTCGCCGGTGAAACGGGTCGCGTCGCCGAGCTCGCCTCTTCGCTTCGTACGCCGCCCGCCGCGCCGCATCGTTCGGGGTCGCCGCCCGC
>PMXQ01000151.1 GCA_003171065.1 Chloroflexota bacterium | reverse complement strand
ATAGGGATTGAACGTGCCGACGGACAGGTGAGTAGCGGCGGCGGGAGTGACGTGAAGAGTGGCCGTGCTCACCTGCCAGCCATCCTTACCGGTGACGGTGTGAGTGCCGGCCACGGTGGACGTGCACGAGTGAGCGGGGCAGGGGGTGCCGGAGTCGATGGTGAAGGTGGTATCGGAGGTGGCGTCCCAGGAGTTGCCGTATGCGTCGAAGCCTCGGGCCGTGTAGGCGTGGCTCCCACCCGCGGCGATCGTCGCGCTAGAGGGGCTCAGGCCCAGGTGGTCCCAACCGGCGTGGCTGATGACGATGCCGGCCGAGGTCCCGGTGATGGCGGAGTTGTCGGTATCGGTGACGGTGAGCGTCTGGGAGCCGGCTGTGTAGAACGTCGGGTAGAACACGGGAGCCATTCCCTGGTCCGTGCTCTGGAACGTGTAGTCGACGGGCTTGGCGGCGTTGCTGTCGGAGCTCGTGAAGTGGATCGTGCCGGTGTAGCTGGTGTTCACGAGATAGTCCGAGTACTGGGCGTTCACCCAGCAAGGTGTCGCGACGCCGGCCGTGGCGCTGTTGCAGTTGACGTAGAAATCGCCGCCCGCCGGCATTACGTTCGTCGTGGCGGACGCGTGGAGGGACGCGTTGGCGGCGTCGGTGACGGTGACCGTTTGGAGCGTGTCCGATGCGAAGACGACCGTGAACGTGTGCATCCCTGCGTCGCCCGCGTTGAACGTGTACGAGTCCGGGAGCGTCGCGCTCCCGTCAGTCGACGTGAACCCGACCGTGCCCGTGTAGTTGGTGGCGAGGTTGCCAAACTCGTCCTTGAGCGTGACCCGGAACGGCGTCTCCGCGCCCACCACCGTGCTGGCCGGCAGGTCCGAGACAGTCAGGCTCGTCGCCGGGCCCGGGCTGACGTAGATGTTGGTCAGGATGCCGGTAATCGATGGACTGGAGATGTCCGTGACGTAGAGCGTCTGCGGCCCGGCGGTCCTGAAGATGAAATTGAACTCGTGGCCGCCATGGTCGCCTAGATCTCCCCACTGGTAGACGTAATCCGCCGGCAGGATTGCAAGAGGATCGCTGCTGGTGAAGTGGACGCCATCGCTAAAGTTGATCATGATCTCGCCTTGGGCATCCTCTGCCAGCACATAGAAGCTGCATGGCATGCCAGCCGTCACGCAAGGGTCGAGGTTGTCATAGAAAACGAAGTGCGTCGCCCCACCCGTCTCCGCCCGGACCGGCGCCGGCGTCGCTGTGAACAGCCCGGCCACCAGGACAGCAGCCGCGAGGATCCCTCTAGCCGGCGCTGCCCAGGCTCGCGGTCGACGACCCCAGCGTGACATCGATGCACCCACGGTACCCCGCTCCTTTCCCCACGGTCGCGCCGCAACGGACCGGACTGGCGGGGATCAGGGGCAAGCGGGACTGCCATCATGGCGACGCGATCAACAGGGTCGCGATCGGGCTCGCCTCCGGATCTCTCCTCCCGCACTCGGCGCCATACGTCGCGCGTCCCCCGCGATGTCGCCCAATGCTAGCACCGGCGTCGATGGGCACGAAACCCTCGACGCGTGGGTGACGGGACGGGCAGGCGCGCCCTCCACGGTCAGACTGGCCCCCCGTGAGTTCAGAGATCCGGGCCACGAGGTCTCTGGCGATTCGCGGGACGCGCCGAGCCCGGCCGAGACGGCTGCGACGGCAGGGTCGTAGACTCTATCGACGATGAGCCTGACGAGACTTCACGGCATCGATCCCGGGCGCATCGGCGTGTTCGCCGGTCCGCTCAACGGCCAGCCTGCGGCAGTCCAGCGGGAATTCGCGCGCGAGATGGAGCGGCTCGGCTATGGAACGCTCTGGTACGGCGAGGCGCTCGCGAGAGAGGCATTCGCCCAGGGCGCGATCTACCTTGCCGCGACCGAGCGGCTGGTCGTCGCCAGCGGCATAGCCAACATCTGGGCCCGCGACGCGGCGGCCATGGCGAATGGCGGCCGGACCCTCGCCGAAGCGTGGCCCGGGCGATTCATCCTGGGCATCGGCGTCAGCCACGCGCCGCTGGTCAGGATGCGCGGCCACGACTACGAGCGGCCCTACACGGCGATGCGCGAGTACCTCGACGCGATGGACGCGGCGCCCTGGCGCGGGCCGGAGGCCCCGCTGCCGCCGATCGTGCTGGCTGCGCTGGGGCCGAAGATGGTCGGCCTCGCCGACGAGCGTGCGGCCGGCGCATACCCGTACTTCACAACGACGAAGCACGTCCGCGAGGTCAGGCGCATCCTCGGGCCGGAGCCGTTCCTGGCCGTGGATCTGCCCGTGGTCCTGGCCGGCGATCTGGCCGCCGCGCGCGCCATCGGCGATCGCCACCTCGCCTACTACCTGGGGTCCGACAACTACCGCAACAACCTGCTGCGGATCGGCTGGTCGGAGGCCGATCTCGAGAAACCGGGTTCGGACGCGCTCTTCGAGGCTATCGTCGCCTGGGGCGACCTCGCTCGAATCGGCGAGGCGGTGCGCGAGCGTTTCGAGGCCGGCGCCGACCAGATCGCCCTCAACCTCGTGGCTGCCGACGCGTCGGCTCCGCCGCTGGCGGAGTTGCGGGCGCTGGCCCCGCTGACGCACGGGACGTAGCCCGAGGGTTCGGAACCGGAGTCGGGGACTGGCGCTACCGGGAGTGGCGCGCCAGGAAGTCCCAGCTCACCCTCGTCGCATCGAACGTTCGGCTCGTCCGTCCGAAGAGCAGAGCGGGCAGCGTGAAGCGGCTGCCGGGCCAGGTGTGCCCGGCGCCTTCGACCCGATAGAACGCGACGTCGGCGGACGGCGTCGGGCCGTGCCAGGTCCGGATCGTGATGTCGGGCGGGAGCGCGCTGAGAACCGGACCCTCGAGCGCGCCGTTGGCGGCGATCCAGAACCGGGCCCAGTCGTCGACGCCGATGCTGGGTCCGGCAGCGTGCCTGAGCACCACCCGCCCGCGCAGACTGTGGCGGACTCCGCCTTCGTACGGGGCGTAGTCGTCGGCGCTGCCGTGGATGTTCAGGATCGGGACTGGACGGGCGGGATGGCACGTCGCTGCGACGGCGGCGGCGGCGGTGCCGGCCACCTGCGCGACGGCGGCGATGCGCTCGGCCAGCTCGCAGGCGAGCCGGCCCGCCATCGTGGCGCCGTTCGACATGCCGACGACGTAGATCCGCCCCGGATCGATGGGCAGTCGGGCGGTCGCGTCGTCGATCACTGCCGTCAGGTAGCCGACGTCGTCCGGCCTTCGTCCTTTGGGCGCGGCCTCGCGGCCGTCGTTCCAGATCTCGCCGACCGCGCTCGGCAGAGCGAGCACGAAGCCCTCCTCGCCGGCAAGGGCGCCGAAGCCGGTCATCCGATCGAACGTCTCCGCACCGATGCCTCGACCGTGGAGCTCCAGCACCAGCGGCAGGCGGCTCTCGGCCGTCCCTGCTGTCGGCGGCACCTGGAGCAGGTACGGGCGATCGATCCCGTCCTGGATAAGCGGGACGGCGTGGCGGCCGGCGGGTTTCGTTGGTTCCATTGGGCCTCCGTGACCAGGCGGGGCGGTTGCTCGTGCCCGGCCTGTCGGTGGGCCAACGAGCGGCTCCGACATTGTCGCGCGATAGTCGCGGACAGGCCGCGGCCGATGGGCAGGGGTTGTGCCGCCGGCCCGCGCTACTGACTTCGCCTGGGCCAACTTGACACCCGCCGCCCGGGCGCTAGTATTCGGGCTACCTCGTTATCTGATATACGGTGATTTGAGGTAGCAGACACTGATGGAAGGCCGGATCAAGGGACAGCTCCTGAAGGGGACCACGACGCTGCTCGTCCTGACGGTGCTCCGCGACGGCGAGCTGTACGGCTACGAGATCGCGCAGCGGATCCGCGAGCGGAGCGGCGGCGCGTTCGTCCCGAGCGAGGGGTCGCTCTACCCGGCGCTTCACAGCCTGGAAGCGGCCGGTGCGCTCGAGGCCAGCTGGCAGGCTAGCGATCGGGGGCCGCGCCGGCGCTACTACAAGATCACGAAGACGGGCCTTGGGATGCTCAAGGAGCACGCCCAGGAATGGGCGACCTTCTCGCTCGGCATGGCCCGCGCGGTGGGCGGAGCCGACCAATGACCGTCGACTTGCTGGCGATCTCGCTCTCGTGCGGCTTCTTTGCGCTCGTGGTCGCGGCGGTCTTGCTCGTCCGCCGCAGCGAGCGCCGGCTCGGACGCGGGCCGGGTGCCCCATCCGCTCCGAGCATGCCCGGACCGGATGGCGGGACTGACCCGATAGCCGCCTATCTCGACCGAATGAGCGGAGAGCTGGCGCTGCCGGCAGCCGATGTCGCCGAGGTCAGGGCGGAGCTGGCCAATCACCTGCTGGACTCGATCGAGTCACTCGAGGCCGAAGGGCTCGACCGTGAGACGGCGATCCGCGAGGCACTTGGGCGCCTTGGACCGGCAGCCGAGCTCGGCCGGCAGATTCGGGCCGCCCACCAGTCGACCAGGAGACTCCTGGCCGGGGCCGGCGGAGGCGTCTTCGCGGCGGGCGGCGGCTTCGTGCTTGGCTACATCGGCGGAGGATTCGTGGTGGTGGCACTGGCACTGGCGGTTTTCGCCGTCACGGCCGGTCTCGCCGCGGTTGGCCTGCGCCTGCCCGACCTTCTGGCGGATCCCACAGGCAGCAGCAGCAACTCCATCCTGATAGCTCTGGCCTTCGCAATCGCGGCGTGGGTCGCGACCCGATACGCCGTTCGGACCTCGGCCAGCCTGAGCCATCGGACGCCGCGTGCTGTCGCCGTGGTCTGGGCCCTGGCCGGCGGGCTCGTGTTCGGCTGGTGGGCTCTCTTCGGCCTTAGCGGCCCCCAGAGTTGGCCCATCGTCGCCGCCGAGCTCTGCATTCCCGTTGCCGCGGTCGCGGGCGCCTTCGTCCGGATCGAGCGACCGCTGCCCCGTGCCCCCCGCTGGGCCATCGTGGTCGGGCTGATTGCGTTCATCGCCGTGCCGCTCCTCGGCTTCGCCGCAATCATCTCGCCCGGCTCTGGCTCCGCGTCTGGCCAGGCCACGCCCTTCCAGATGTCCGACCTCCACCTGGACACCGTCGCGCCGATGGCGCCGGCGGCCTGGCTCCCCGGGGATGGGATCACCGACGACGGGTGGGTCACGGAGTCGGGCGCAGCCGTAATGGACGCCCAAAGCATCTCCGGCCAGTCGACGCTTCCGATCGGACCCGCCCTGGGGAACTGGCGGGACCTGAGATTCGAGGCCTGGCACGCGCTGCCGATGGACGGGTCGGGTCCGGGCGGAATCGACACGCGCTATGCGAGCCCATTCGAGGTCCAGCCCGCGGCGCTCCACGGTGACTCGCTCCAGGCGACATTCGAATTCGAGCGGCTCCGAGACGCCGGGTCGTGGTGGGTCGTCCTCACGGCCTTAGGCCCGGACGGTCACCGCTACCGGCTGGACTTCGGGTACAGCGACTTCACCACCTTCAAGGGCTCCGCCTGGGACTGGCTGACGGCCCCGCAATGAGCCTGATCCACTTGTGGGGCGGGAGCGCCAGGCCCCTTGCCAACGAGCGCAGGCAGGTGCTCGAGGCGCTCGACGGCGAGGCCATGACCGGCCCGGCAGTGTTTCGTCGGATGCGCGACCGGTCGATCGGAGACGGGTTGAGGGACGGGGTGAAGGCCGGCGATCAGGCCTTCCTCTACCCGGCCCTTCACAGCCTCGAGGCCGACCGGAAGCTGAGAGCGGCCTGGCGGCCTGACGTCGCCGGCGTGTCGCGGCGCACATACCAGAGGCGGCGGCTGCTGCCGCGCCTGGCCGTCGCGATCCTAGGGAGCTGACCGGCCGCCGATCGGGTTTGGGGGTGCGGTCTCGGCTAGACTCTTGTCTTCGGACCGTCGCACTTCGAGGAGGCCCAATGACTCGTCGCCCTGTGAGGATTCTGTCACTGCCCTTGCTCGCGGCCATGATCGCCTCGTGCTCGGCTGCCGCCACGCCGACCCCGGTCCCGACCCCGCCGCCGGCGCCCACGCCCATATCGGTCACGATCACGCCGACACCCACGGCGAACCCGTGCGACAAGTCACTCCTGAAGACGCTGACCGCCGGCAAGCTCACTATCGGCACCGACAACATCCAGCGGCTCCTGTCCGGCCAGGGTTTCGAGAGTGCCGTCGCGTACGCCGTCGCCGGCAAGCTCGACTACGCGAACGCCGACGTCGTCTTGACCGTGGTCCCGTTCGACGACTCGTACAAGCCCGGCGCCAAGCCGTTCGACTTCTACCTGGCCCAGGTCTCGTACACGGCTGACCGCGCCCAGCAGGTCGACATGTCCGACGGCTACTACTTCGTCGCCCAGGCGGTCGTCTCGCTGGCGGCCAACCCGATCGCCGGCGCCAAGTCGATCGCCGATCTGAAGAACTACAAGATCGGCGCTCAGCAGGGCACGATGGCATACGACACGATCCAGAACGTGATCGCGCCGTCGACCAAGACCTCCGTGTACGACAGCAACGACGCGGCCATCCAGGCCCTCAAGGCCCAGCAGATCGACGGCCTGGTGGTCGACCTTCCGACCGCCTTCGATATCACCTCGACCCAGCTGGACAACAGCGTCATCGTCGGTCAGTTCCCGGTCGCGCAGGGCGCCAGCGCCGAGCATTTCAGCCTAGTTCTGGCCAAGGGCAGCTCGATGACGACATGCGTCAACAGCGCCATCGCGTCGCTCAACGCCGACGGCACGCTCGCCCAAATCATCACGCAGTGGCTCTCCGAGAAGGCCAGCGTGCCCATCTTCACCCAGTAGCCGCCATTCGCGGCCAGTCCGCGTGAGCGGTTTCTTCCGTCTACCGGGCCGCCTCGTTCCCGCCAGCGGATCGACCGAGCCGCCGTCAAGTCGACTTCGATCGCGCTTGTCAGCAGCGTCGTCTTCTTCGGCCTGCTGACGATCATCGTCGTCAACGCGCCCAACTGGCCGGCGGTTCAGAACTACTTCTTCAACTCGAAACGTCGAGGCGTTCCGCGAGTCCTCGATCATCGAGTCGGCCCGCTTCAACTCCACGCCTTACGTGGCCCTGGCTCTGGTCTTCCTGGTCATCACCATCCCGCTGGCGCGGCTCACCGACTGGCTCGTGGCTCGGGATCGGCGGCGCTTCCTGGCGAGCGCCCGATGAGCGGGCTTGCGGCGGCGGAGCTGACCGGCCGCCGATCGCGTTTGGGGGCGCGGTCTCGGTTAGACTCTTGTCTTCGGACTGTCGCAACTTCGAGGAGGCCCAATGGCTCGTCGCCCTGTGAGGATTCTGTCACTGCCCTTGCTCGCGGCCATGATCGCCGCGTGCTCGGCTGCCGCCACGCCGACCCCGCCGCCGACGCCCACGCCGGCCCCGACTCAGGCCCCGACGGCGGCGCCCACGCCCATATTGGTCACGATCACGCCGACACCCACGGCGAACCCGTGCGACAAGTCGCTCCTGAAGACGCTGACCGCCAGCAAGCTGACCATCGGCACCGACAACCCGGCTTACCCGCCCTACTTCCAGCCGCCCGCCAGCGGCAACGCCCCCGCTCCGTGGAAACTCGGCGACCCGACCAACGGCCAGGGTTTCGAGAGCGCAGTCGCCTATGCGGTCGCCCAGAAGCTGGGCTTCGCCCAGGCTGACGTGGCCTGGACCGTCGTCCCCTTCGATAACTCCTACGCGCCCGGTGCCAAGCCCTTCGACTTCTACCTTGCACAGGTCTCCTACACGCCCGAGCGCGCGCAGGCCGTCGACATGTCGGACGGCTACTACTTTGTGAATCAGTCAGTCGTCGCGCTCAAGTCCAACCCAATCGCCTCCGCCAAGACGATCGCCGACCTGAAGCAGTACAAGTTCGGCGCCCAGGTGGGCACGACCGCATACACGACGATCCAGAACGTGATCGCGCCGACGGCGAAGACTTCCGTTTACAACACCAACGACGCGGCCATCCAGGCGCTCAAGGCCAAGCAGATAGACGGCCTGGTCGTCGACCTGCCGACGGCCTTCTACATCACCTCGGCCCAGCTGGACAACAGCGTCATCGTCGGCCAGTTCCCGGCCACCCAGGGGGCCAACGCCGAGCACTTCAGCCTGGTCCTGGCCAAGGGCAGCTCGCTGACGACGTGCGTCAACCAGGCGATTGCTGCTCTCAAGAGCGACGGAACGCTGGATCAGATCACGAAGGAGTGGCTGTCAGACAAGGCCAGCGCGCCAATATTCGGTCAGTAGTCGTTCGTTTCCTCCAGGCATGAGAGGTTTGGGCTTCGGCGGCCCGCTCGACTCCGGGGACTCGATCCTCAGGTCGGGCGGGCGCCCCCCTGTCCGGCCCAGATTCGACCAGTCGGCCCTCCGTTCGACGCTGGTGGCGCTGATCAGCACGGTCGTCTTTTTCGCGTTCGTCGGCTTCGTGGCGGTGAACGCGCCCGGCTGGAGCGCCGTTCAGCAGTCCTTCTTCAACGGCAGGGTCTGGCAGGAGTCGGTGCCGGATGTGGTTCCGGCGTTCCTGACCAACGTCCAGCTCTTCTGCATCGCCGAGGTCCTGATCCTGATCCTGGCTCTCGCGATCGCGGTGCTGCGAAGCCTGCCGGGCGCGGTTCTGTTCCCCGTCCGGTTGATAACCACGATCTACGTAGACTTCTTCAGAGCCGTGCCGGGCGTGCTGATCATCTACATCCTCGGTTTTGGCATCCCCGGTCTCGGGATCGCGGGAGTGCCGACCGACCCATTCTTCTACGCGGTCGTCGCCCTGACGCTTGTTTATTCGGCCTATGTGTCGGAGGTTTACCGAGCCGGAATCCAGTCGGTCCACCCAAGCCAGGAAGCCGCCGCCAGATCACTCGGTCTCAGCCAGTTCCAGGCACTTCGCTACGTCGTCCTGCCGCAGGCCATCCGGCGGGTAATCCCGCCCCTTCTCAACGACTTCATCGGGCTTCAGAAGGACACCGTCCTGGTGTCCTACATCGGCGTGGTGGAAGTCTTCAGGCAAGCGCAGATCGATGAGGCGGCCTCGTTCAACTTCACCCCGTACGTGGTTGTGGCTCTGGTCTTCCTGGTCATCACCATCCCGCTGGCGCGGCTCACCGACTGGCTCGTGGCTCGGGATCGGCGGCGCTTCCTGGCGAGCGCCCGATGAGCGGGCTTGCGGCGGCGCGCCCGGAATCGTCTGCGGCTGCGCGGCCTGCACTCGAGATCTCGGGGCTGTGGAAGTCATTCGGTCAGCTGACGGTCCTGCGCGGCATCGACCTGACCGTCGCCGAACACGAAGTCGTTTGCCTGATCGGATCCTCCGGCTGCGGCAAGTCGACGCTGCTGCGGTGCGTCAATCTGCTGGAGCCGATCGACGCCGGCCGCATCCTGGTCGAGGGCGTGGAGATCACGGCACCTGGGGTGGACGTCAACCGCATGCGCCGCCGCATCGGGATCGTGTTCCAGTCGTTCAACCTCTTCCCGCACATGTCGGTCCTGCGCAACGTGACGCTCGCGCCCAACAAGGCCGCCGGCAAGCCGAAGGCGCAGGCCGAGGCCGAGGCGACCGACCTGCTCGAGCGGTTCGGCCTGGCCGACAAGCGCAACGAGTACCCCGACCGGCTCTCGGGCGGCCAGCAGCAGCGCGTGGCGATCGTCCGCGCCCTGGCCATGGCGCCCGACCTGCTGCTCCTCGACGAGATCACGAGCGCCCTTGACCCGGAGCTGGTGGCGGAGGTCCTCAACGTCATCCGCGAGCTGGCGCGAGGCGGCATGACGATGGTCATCGCCACCCACGAGATGGGGTTCGCGCGCGACGTCGCGAACCGGGTCTGCTTCCTCGACGGAGGAGTGATCCTCGAGCAGGGGGCGCCGGCGGACATGTTCAGCCACCCGCGCGAGGCCAGGACGCAGCAGTTCCTGGAGCGGATCATCGCCGCCGGCCGGCTGTAGCGCCTGACCTGTGGCGCGGCCGCCCGGTTCAGGGCAGTGGGCGCCAGACCTTGTTCAGCAGGATCGCCAGCGCCGCGGTGAATGCGCCCACCCCCACGAAAACGAAGCTGACCTCCGTCACCTCATGCTTGGTGATCAGGTTCGTCGGGAGGTTCGCGAAGACGCTGTCGAGCTGGCTCGCCGACTCGGCGGGGTAGTAGGTGCCGCCGGTCATGGCCGCGATCTGCTTCAGCGTCGCTTCGTCGATCCCTCGGGAGAAGTTGCCGCCGCCACCGCCACCGCCGCCGCCACCGCCGCCCTGCCCGTAGGCTCCGCCGCCGAACCCGCCCCCGCCGCCATACGCTCCGCCGCCCGGTTCGCGGCCGACGAACTGAGGCGCGCAGGTCGGGCTCATGGCCCCGCCGTTGGCCGTCCCGAAGCCGATGGTGTAGACCCTCACGCCCCGATCGGCCGCCTGCTGGGCGGCGGCGATCGGATCGGTGCCGGTGTTGTTCTCGCCGTCGGTCAGCAGGACGACGATGTCGGGGGCGTAGTCGCCCTTGGGCACGGGCGCCGGCGCAACCCCCGTCGACGAGTCGGTCTGGCTCCTGGCGACGGCGGGGTCGATCTCCGAGATCGCGTCGATCGAGGCGAGGATGCCGTCGCCGATGCCGGTCCTTCGTCCGGTAGCCAGGCTGTCGAGGGCTTCGATGAGCGCCGTCCGATCGCTTGTCGGCGCCTGGACGACCTCCGCGAAGCTGCTGAACGCGACGATCCCAAATCGAGTCGTCGTGGACTGGCTGTTGATGAACGAAGCGGCCGCTGTTTCGGCGGCCTGCAGACGGCTGGGCGGAATGTCGGTCGAGCACATGCTGCCCGAGACATCGATGGTGAGGATGATGGTCGTCTGGTTCGTGGGCACGGCGACGACGGCCACGGGTCGAGCCATGGCGAAGACCAGGGCGGCGAGGGCGGCAACGAAGAGGGCGAACGGCAGGTGCCGGCGCAGCCGTGACGATCCGGGCTCGGCTTCGCGGACCAGGGCGAGGCTGGAGTAGCGCACGCCGGATCGGCGCCGCCGGCGCAGGCTCCAGACGTAGACCACGACCGGTACCGGCAGAAGGAGGAGCAGGAGCAGCAAGCTCGACCACTGGAAGTCCATCAGTCCCGTCCTTCCTGGCGCCCGAGGCGCGCAGGCCATGTCATGGCAGTCGACCGAGCCATATGAGTGAGGTCAGGCCGCCCGCGACCAGCAACAGCAGGCCCAGGCCGGCGACGAGCGAAGTGATTTCCGTCTCCTGTGGTTGGACGACGAGCTGGGTGTCCAGGTTGTCGTAGATCGAGAGGAGCTGCTGGGCGTTGGTCGCGCCGTAGTAGGTGCCGCCGGTCAGCTGGGAGATCTGCTGGAGCGTCGCCTGATCGAGCTGGGTGAAGACCTGGAAGCCGTCCAGGTTCAGCGTGGTACCTGCGGCGCTGCCGACGCCGACGGTGTAGATCCGGACGCCCATGTTGGCGGCCGTCTGGGCGGCAGCGAGCGGGTCGGGATTCTCGTTGTTCTCGCCGTCGCTGAGCAGGACGATGACGGCAGGGGCGTGCGTTCCGGCCGGCACCGGCGTCGGCGTGGGCGTGGGTGTCGGGGCGGGGCTCCCGTTGCTGTAGTAGTTGTTGGCGAAGGGCCCGGCTTCCGCGACGGCGATGGCGTTGAGTGAGGCCGTGATGCCCTGGGCCACCGACGTCCCACGCTCCGGCGTCAGGCGGTCGATCGCCGAAATCACCGTGGCCTGGTCGTTGGTCGGCGTCTGGACGGAGACGCCCGAGTCGCTGAACGCGACCACACCGATCGAGATGCCGTCCGGCTGGCGCGCCACGAAGTCCTTCGCCGCGGCCTTGGCCGCATCCATTCGTGTCGGGGCCATGTCGGTTGCGCCCATGCTGGCGGAAACGTCGAAGGCGAGGATGACCGTGCCCTCCACGTGAGGCAGGTCCACGACGGCCTGCGGCCGGGCCATTGCGACCGTCAGCAGGACCATCCCGGCCAGGATCAGCACCGAAGGAGCCCGGCTGCGCACGCCTGCCGGCCGGCGGGTGGTTCCCTGCCCGAGCCCCATTCCGCCGCGGGTCGCGAGGAGACGGTGGCGTCTCTTGTCCAGTGCCCAGTACAGCAGGGCACCGATCGGGACGAGCGCCACCGTGAGCAGCATGGGCGGCCAGATGAAAGACATCGCCTACCTCCGGCGCCGGCGGCGAAGCGCCGCCATGCGCACGATGGCGCGGACGAGGTCCTCGTCCGTGGAAAGTGAGAGGGCCTCCACGCCAGCTCGCCCAAAGGCGCCGTTCACCTCGGCCTCACGCCGCTGGGCCGCGTCCCGGAAGCGGCGGCGGAACGCGGCGTCGTGGGTGTCGACATAGAGCTGCTCGCCGGTTTCGGCGTCCTCCATGATCAGCGAGCCGACGTCGGGCAGCTCGATCTCGCGCGGGTCGAGCAGGCGGACGGCGACGACCTCATGGCGCCGATTGAGCAGGCTCAGGGGGCGTTCCCATCCGGGCGCGCTGATGAAGTCGGAGACGATGAAGACCAGGGAGCGGCGCTTGATGGTCCGCTGGCCGGCGTCGAGCAAAGGCGATAGATCGGTGAACGGGGCATTCGCCAGGCGCGGCTGCGAGAGCAGGTCGGCGATCAGGCGGAGAACCTGGTCGCGCCCGCCTCGCGCCGGGATGATTCGCTCGACAGTGCTGCCGTAGAACATCGCGCCGACGCGGTTGCCACGGCGGGTCAGCAGCCGCGCGAGCGTCGTCACGAAGTCGATCAGGACCGTCCGCTTGACGCGCTCCGAGTCCACCGTGCCGAAGTCGACCGAGGGGCTGAGATCCAGCAGGAACCAGGCCGTGATCTCGCGATCCTCGACGTACTCGCGGACGTACGGCGTGTCCATCCGGGCCGTGACGTTCCAGTCGATCGCCCGCACGTCGTCGCCGGGCTGGTATTCGCGCAGGTCCACGAGGTCGATGCCGTTGCCGCGGAAGAGGCTCCGGTAGTCGCCCTGGAGCACGCCGTCAAGCCGGCGGATGACCTGCCAGTCGAGGCGCTGGAGAACCTTCTCGGCGGCAGTGACGGCTCGCTCACGGCGCAGGTCCTCGTCGTGCCCGGCGACGGGGAGAGGCTCCTCGTCATGCCACCGCGAAGCGGTCCAGGGGAAGGCCTCAGGCGCTGGCGCGGGCGTTGGAACGCTCCCTCAGCGGTACCACCGGCACCGGAATGCGCTTGAGGATAGTTGTCAGGACGTCGTCCGCGGACACGTTGTCCGAGAGCGCCTCGAAGGACAGGACCAGCCGGTGGCGCATCACGTCGCGGGCCATGTCGAGCACGTCCTGCGGAAGGGCGTAGTTGCGGCCGCGCACGAACGCCAGGGCGCGGGCCGTGAGTATCAGGTTGATCGATGCGCGCGGACTCGCCCCGTACGTGATGTAGCGCTCCAGCTCCGGCATGCCGTGCAGCTTGGGGGCGCGGGTGGACGTCGCCAGGCGCACGGCGTATTCCATAAGGGCCGGATCGACGTAGACACGGTCGGCCTCCTGCTGCAGCTCGATCAGGCTCCTGGTCGAGAGCACCTCCTGCACCGGCTCGAGCTGGCCGGTCATCCGCTCCACGATGACGAACTCCTCGGTCGGGCTCGGATAGCCGACCAGCACCTTGAGCATGAAGCGGTCGACCTGCGCCTCCGGCAGTGCGTACGTCCCCTCGGTCTCGATCGGGTTCTGGGTCGCCAGGACCAGGAACGGGTCGGGCACCTTGTGACTCTCGTGGCCGATCGTGACCTGCCGCTCCTGCATCACCTCGAGCAGCGCGCTCTGGACCTTGGCCGGAGCCCTGTTGATCTCGTCGGCCAGCAGAAGATTGGTGAACACCGGACCCAGCGACGTGTTGAATTCGCCGGTCTTCTGGTTGTAGATCCGGGTGCCGATCAGGTCCGCCGGGACGAGATCGGGCGTGAACTGGATGCGCTTGAAGTCGCCTCCGATCGCCCCGGCGAGGGTCTTGATCGCCATCGTCTTGGCCAGTCCCGGCACGCCTTCGACCAGGACATGACCTCTCGCAAGCAGCGCCACCGCCAGCCGCTCCAGGAGGTGATCCTGCCCGACGATGACCTTCTTCACCTCGTACAGCACGCGTTCCATCGGCACGGTCGGCGCTTCCGACGCGCCGGGCGCTATGGCGGGCTGTTCTTGCATCGTCTTCACTTGCTGCACCTCTTTGAGTTGAACCGATCCGGTCCGCCGGCGGCGGTCCGCGGCGGTGGCTCGCGGCGGTCCGCGGCCGGTCAGTGGCTAGTCGGGCGGCAGGCCTGCGGCTCCCCCGGCAACGTTGATAGGGACGGCCAGGCCGATGCCGATGAACACGCCTTGGTTCGTTGGGTTGACGAGAGCGTCGACGATCCCGATCACCTGGCCGTCGCGGTTGACCAGCGGACCGCCCGAGTCGCCGGGGTTCACCGCCGCGTCGACCTGGATCAGGCCCGTGAGATCCGGACCGTTGTTGGGGAGCTGGTAGGAGCGGTTCAGGCCGGAGACGACCCCCGCGCTGATGGAGTCGTACAGGCCGAAGGGATTACCTATGACGAAGGCCTCGCTCCCGACCTGCACGCTTCCGGGATTGCCCAGGACGGCCGGCACGATGTCGGCCGGTGGCTGAGTCGCCTGCAGGACCGCGATGTCGTCCTGAGGCTGCGTGGACTCGATCGTGGCCGGGGACTTCGTCCCGTCGGCGAAGGTCACCTGGATGGCCGTCGCACCGGCGACCACGTGCAGGCAGGTGAGAATGTCGCCACTGGCGTCCACGACGACGCCACTGCCCAGTGTGCCGTCCGCGGCGGCTGTTCCGGCGCTCGGGGCGGGAGTGCCGCTCGGAGCGGGGCCGCCACTCGCGGCGGCGGTGCTGCTCGCGACCTGCGTCTCGATTAAGACGAGCGACGGCGCGACGGCTCGGTACGCCAGCTGCGAGTCGGCGGGCGGTGGAGTCAGCGAGGCCAATGCCTGGGAGATGCCCTGGCTCACGTCCTGCTGGCTCAACGGCCGTGGCGCCGGCACGAGCACGCCGTACAGCGCGACGGCGATCAGAGCGGCCGCGAGTCCCGAGGCGAACGGAACGCCCCGACCGAGTCGCGCTCTGATGCGAGAGGACCTCCGGCGCCAGGAGCGGCTTGCGGACGGAGCAGGCGAATCCTGCGGGCTAGTCATCAGGGGAGAACCGAACTCCAGTCCGTGTCGCCAGCCGAACGAGCTACTTCCGTGACCGCGCTGCGGAAGAGCCGTTGTCAGGGAGTCTTGGGAGTCATGCTGCAATCTGCCTGAAAACCGACGAACAATCTGCCGCGACGGTGCGCAGGCCGAGACGGGCGGCTGCGCGGCTGCGGAAACGCCGGAGCGGGCTCAGCTGCGACGCCGCCCAACCGCCCGCCCAACCGGCCGCCCAACAGGCCGCCCATCCGGCCGCACGAGAGCAACCTGCGGGGGCCTGGCCGGGGCGGCCGCCCGCCGGCGGCAGCGGCCGGCGTGTCTTCGGGATCAGCGCGGCTTCACTCCCGGCGATGCGGCCGAGCCCATGAGCCCCGCCGCCGGGTCCGAGGCCAGCTCCCGGGCCGGCGCTTCCGCCTTGCCCACCTCGTAGTCGTGGATGTACCGGCGCCCTCGCAGCCACGACGCGGCCGCGGCGCCGAGCGACAGCACGACGCAGACCGTGAACGCAATCTGCAGCCCGTCGTGGAACGGGTCGGCCAGAAGCTGCGGGAAGAACGAGTTCGCGAGGACCGTCGAGCGCGCGGCGCTCGGAAGCCCGGCGAGCACCGACGCCGGGATGAGGGTCGCCATTGGGTTGTAGCCCAGGAACGCCGCGAAGAGCGCGCCGATCGGCGGGATGCCGGAGATCTGGGTTGCGACGCCAGCTGGGATGCCCGCGGAGGTCAGCCGCCCGTACAACGCGCTGGGCAGGCTCGCCGAAAGCCCCGCGACCACGAGCGTGAAGATGAGCGTCATGCTGAGGCTGGAGGCGACGTTCTGGAACGTGGCGCGCATGCCCGAGGACGCGCCGCGGTGCTCGGGCGGAACGGCGTTCATGATCGAGGCCGTGTTGGGCGAGGCGAAGGCGCCCATGCCGATCCCAAGCATGAGCAGGAGCAGTGCGAAGGGGATGTAGTCGAAGTCGGCCGGAAGCGTGAGAAAACCTCCGAAGACCGCCGCCGTGATCAGCATGCCGCCGGTCGAGAAGTAGCGAGCGCCGTATCGATCGGACAGCGCGCCGCTCAACGGCCCGGCGATCAGGAACCCGGCCGTCATCGGTAGCATGTAGATGGCCGCCCACAGGGGCGCCTGCTCGAAGGAGTAGCCGTGCAGCGGCAGCCAGATCCCCTGCAGCCAGACGATGAGGATCAACTGGAGACCGCCCCGGGCGAGTGACGAGAGAAAGCCGGCGATGTTGCCGGCCGCGAACATCCGGATGCGGAAGAGCTCCAGGCGGAACATGGGATCGGTCACCCGCCGCTCGACGGCGATGAAGGCGCCGAGGAGGACGAGCCCGCTGGCGAGCTCCCCGATCACCCACGGGTTGCCCCAACCCATGCTCGCGCTGCCGTATGGCTGCAGGGCATAAGTGAAGCCGACGAGGACGAGCGTGAGCCCCACGGCGAACAGCACGTTGCCCGGAATGTCGAGCCGCTGGTGGGCGCGGATCGTCGCCGTCTCGTGGAGCATGAGATACGCCCACACGGTGCCAAAGAGCCCGAACGGTACGCTCATGAGGAAGACGGCGCGCCAGTCGAACGTCGCCAGCAGGCCGCCCAGGAGCAGTCCGCCGAATGTCCCCGCGAGCATCCCGATCTGGTTCATGCCCATGGCCAGGCCGCGCTTGTCGGGCGGGAAGGCGTCGGTCAGGATGGCCGCCGAGTTGGCGAAGAGGAAGGCGCCCCCCACGCCCTGGACGATCCGGAAGACGATGAGCTCGAGGGCCGCGGTGTTGCCCTGTCCCTGGACGAAGAAGCACAGGATCGACCCCGCCGTGAACACGGCGAAGCCTGCGTTGTAGAGACGGACCCGGCCGTACATGTCGGAGATGCGTCCCGCGCTGACGAGCAGCGTGGCGGTCACGAGCGTGTACCCGACGAGCGTCCAGAGCAGGTAGTCTGACTCCCCCGGCGCGAGCGGATCCACGCCGAGGCCCCGGAAGATGGCCGGCAGCGCGATCATCACCACGCTCCCGTTGAGCCCGGCCATGAAGACGCCGAGCGTCGTGTTGGACAGCGCGATCCACCGGTAGTCGATGTGGGCCAGGCGGCGGGGGCGGTGAGCCGGCGTCATTTCAGTGAGCTGCCCGCGGGCATGTCATGCACTCTCAATTGGGGGAAGTCCAGCAAGACGTGAGTATCCCAGAATGGGTCGGCAGGCGCGTGGCGGTCCCCACTTCCATGGCGGCTTGTATGGTAAGCACCGCCGCCGTCCTCGCCAGTTCGCGCGAACCGGAAGGCCTGGTGGGGAGCGTGCCCAGGAGGAGATGCCCGGTGGACTTCTTGATGCGCAAGATGACCGGAATCGCGGGCCCTGTTAAGAACGGCGTACCCAGTGACGCGATGATCGAAAGCATCGCCGACACCGGCACGACGATCTCGTCGCCGTCCGTCGGGCCCGAGGCGCCCGTGTACCAGCTGGGTCTACAAGTCACTCCGATCGGTGGCGCCGGCGCGCCCTATCAGGTCACGGTCAAGTCGGCGATTCCGCGGCTCTACATCCCGATGGTCCTGCCCGGAGCGCGGATCGGCGTCATGGTCGACCCGCTCAACCCGATGAACGTCTCGCCCGACTTCACCCGCGTCGGCGGGGCCGCACCCGCGGCGCCGGTCGCGCCCGGCGGCTTCAACATGGACTTCGATGCCAGCGGCCAGCCAGCGGCCGGCGAAGTCGCAGCGGTGGCCAGCGGCGTTCGGAGCGGCTCGGTCAACACGATCAAGGGCAGCGCCGACCAGCTCCTGGCCACCGGCACGCACGGCACCGCTGTCATCACCACGGCCATGCCCCTCGGCAAGACCGTTCGAGACATCAACCCGGCGGCCGATCCGTCGCGCCTGAACGACCCGGTGTGGATCTTCACCGTCGAGGTCACCCTCGCCGGGCAGGCGCCGTTCCCGGCCGTGTTCGGTCATCGCGTGCCCGTGGCAAAGCTTGCCTCGGTGGCCCCCGGCGTGAAGCTCGCGGTCGCCGTCAATGAGGCCAACAAGAACCAGGAAGTCGCGATCGACTGGGACCAGTCGCCGATCGCATAGGCCCGAAACGGCACCTCAGCAGCCGGACGCCGACGGCCGGGAGGACCGCGCTTTCGGCGTCCGGAGCGCCCCGTGATGAGGCGCGCCGCAAGTGGGATGCGAATACGATCAACTACCGCAAGGGGTCGGGGACCGGGTCCCGGCGGATCGACCGTCCCGGAGTATCGGTTTGCCGCACCAGGAGGATCCCGATGAGGCTGCTGCCGGACTCGAAGCCGGGGCTGGCGTCGACTCAAACGCGAGGGTACAGGCGCGCCAGCGCCGCACCGCTTCTCGCGGTTCTCGTGCTCGGCCTGTTCGGCTTCCTGGCCGCCGGCCTCGCCGCGGCCGGCCCCGTGACAGCTGCGCAACCCACCGCGACTGCGAAACACACCGCGATTGCGAAATCCACCACGACGGCAAAGTCCACCGCGGCGGCCAAGCCGACCAAGACTGCCAGGCCGACCACGGCGCCCCAGCCCACGATGTCGCCCATTGCCCCCGGTCGCCACGTCTACGACTACGGCAGCGTGCTCTCCGCGAGTTCCGCGACCCAGGCCGAAACCCTGGCGGCGGACATCGAGGCGAGGGGCGGCGGCCGGGTCGTGGTCTACACGACGGCCCAGCCCGAGGACATGCCGGACACGAGCAGCCTGATTGCGGACTGGCAGATCAATGGCATGCTGCTGACCGGCTCGGACGGCGAAGGCGAGCTGATGATGGGGCCCATTCTCAAGGCCAAGCTCGGCAAGGATCAGGCGAGCGCAATCGACACATCGTCGGGACCGCAAACGCTCGCCAGCTGGATCATGTCGTCTCTGGCTCGCGCCGATGCCTTCCTGAGCGGAACGAACGTCTTCGACGGCACGGGAGTCCTGGACGTGACCGGCAAGCAGAAGGCAGAGGCCGCGGCCACCGCACTGTCCGGCAAGATCGGCGCGCCGGTCTACATCGACATCTCGCTTGGCGACACCGATCCGTCGACGGCTGCCTTCTTCAATGGCGCAGGGCTGAGCAGCGATTTCGACAATGCTCTCATCATCGCGCTGAGCGTCTCCGACAAGGAGATCGCCGGCTACGTCCAGACGAATAGCTCGAACCTGTGGGACTCGTACCACGAGGTCGCGCCGTGGAAATCTGACACGCTGAGCGACGAGGCGGCACCCAGCGGTGACGTCCAGGCCGCGCTGCTGGCGGCGATCGACGCCGTCCAGAGCGGCTCGGCCGCCTCTTCCTCCGGGCCGGGAGGGCTCGGGTTGGAGTTCTGGTTCTGGGTGGTCTTCGCCATCGCGATGGTCGCCATCGGAGTCGGCAGCCCGTTCTACGGCTCATGGCTCATACGAAAGCTGAGCGGCACCACGGGGCCCATCAAGGGCGGCCTGCCCGGTGACGCGGTCATCGAGAGCATCACCGACACGGGCACGACCGTGTCGATGCCCTCTGTCGGGCCCGACGCGCCCGAGTACAAGTTTGGCCTGCAGGTCACGCCGGCCGCGGGCGGCGCGCCGTACCAGGTCGAAGTGAAGGCATTGGTTCCGCGCCTGTACATCCCGATGGTCGTGCCTGGGGCTCGCGTCGGCGTCCTGATCGATCCGACCGATCCGCAGAAGGTCTCGATCGACTTCAGCCAGATGGGCGGAGCTTCACAGGCTGCTGCCGCCCCCGCCGCCGGGCCCGATGGCATGGACTTCAACTTCGATGCCAACGGACAGCCCGAGGCCGGCGACGTGGCCGCGGTGATTGGGGCGGTGCGCAGCGGCAAGCTGCCCACGATCAAGGGCAGCGCCGATCAGCTCCTCGCCACCGGCACGCACGGCACCGCGGTCATCACCACGGCGCAACCCATGGGCAAGACCGTTCGCGACATCAATCCCGCGGCAGATCCCTCGCGTCTCAACGACCCGATGTGGCTCTTCACCGTCGAGGTCACACTGGCCGGTCAAGAGCCGTTCCCCGCGGTCTTCGGCCATCGCGTTCCACTGGCCAAAGTGGCCTTGGTGGCGCCGGGGGTGAAGGTCGCGGTCGCGGTCGATGAGGCGAACAAGAACCAGGACGTCGCCATCGACTGGGACAAGTCGCCTATTACCGCCTGAGAGCGAGCACCCTTCGAAGGTTCTCTGGCGGCAGCGCTCCCCAGGCCCGCATCGGCTCGGCGGCCGAGCCTGCCAGTTGACGTGAGGAGGTGTCCGCGTGACCATCCCGCACATGTGGGCCCCCGTCGCGAACGCTGATGTTTAGCTCCCTGCTCGTCATCATCCTGGCCGGGCTCGCCGGGCCGCTTCTGGCGGCTGGGCGCCGGCCTCTCATCCCGGCCGTGGTTGGGGAGCTGATCGCCGGTATTGCGTTCGGTCGTACAGGCCTCGGCTTGATCGATCCAACCACCCCCGCCAACGCCCTCCTCTACGGCCTCGGCTTCGCCATGCTCATGCTGGTGGCGGGCTCCCGCGTGGATCTGGACTCTCCCGGCCTCCGCGCAGGCGTTCGTGCCGGGGTCATCGCGGCCGGTGTGGTGGCCCTCCTGTCGTTGCCGGTCGGGCTTGCCATAGGTGCGGCCATCGAGCCTGGCGCCCCTTCTCTCCTGTTTCCGGTCCTGCTCGCCGGAAGCTCGGCCGCCGTCGCTTTCCCGATCCTCGAAGAGCGCGGGCTGATCGGGCCTGGGGTTGGGCTGCTGCTCGTCTGGATCCCTCTGGCCGACGCGATCACCGTCCTGCTCATGCCCCTAACCCTCATCGGCGCCGCGAAGATCCCGGAGGCGCTGGGTGGCGACGCGCTGATCGTCGCCTGCACGGTCGGCGCGCTGTGGTTCGGCCAGCGGATCAGCCGCTCGCCGCGTGCCATGACGCTGCGGGACCGTTCTCAGACACGAGGCTGGGCGCTTCAGCTGCGGGTGACGCTGCTGATTCTCGTCGTCCTCTCGCTCATCGCCGCTCAGACGGGCGGCTCAACCCTCCTTGCGGGCTTCGCCGCGGGCCTCGTCCTCGCCCGGCTCCGCGAGCCGGCCCGCCTCGAGGTGCAGCTGTCGGGCATCGCCGAGGGGTTCTTCGTCCCGGCCTTCTTCGTGCTCCTTGGCTCTGAGCTCGACCTCCGGTCGCTCGCCGGCGATCCCTCAGCCATCATGCTTGCCGTCGTCATGGCCGCAGGCGGTTTGGCCATTCATCTGGCCGCAAGCCGGGTTGTGGCGCCGCCGCCGTGGAGCGGATTCGGCCTGGCCGCGGCTGCCCAGCTCGGCCTCCCGGCCGCGGCCGCTTCCCTCGGCCTGGGAACCGGCGCGCTCTCGCCGGCCGTCGCGGCCGCGATCGTGCTGGGTGGCTGTCTCACGGTTCTGCCCGCGTCGATCGGAACCCGCCGGCTGGCCGACGCGCTCGCTGCTCCGTCGTCCGGAGAGGTCGGCGTCGGACCGGCAGCGACCGAAAACGGGCCGGCCCGATGATGGCTGGGGTCCTGAGAAGCTCCCGGTCCTAGACTGAGGGCAGCGGCCCGAAGCCGCCCGGGTGACCCGGCAGCTGCCGGCGCTCCCCGCTCTTGAACATCAGGAGGCATCGCCAGATGGAGCTCGACGGCGCGGTCGTCATCATCACGGGGGCCTCGTCGGGCATCGGCGCGGCGACCGCCCGCCTGGCGGCCGGACGCGGGGCAAAGGTGGTGCTGGCCGCGCGCCGCGGTGAGCGGATCGAGGCTCTGGCCCACGATCTGGCGGACGCGCTCGCGGTGACGACGGATCTGCGTGACCCGGCGCAGATCGTCCGGCTGGTGGATGCGACCCTGGATCGCTTCGGACGCGTCGACGTGCTGGTCAACAACGCCGGGCAGGGCCTCCACGTGCCAGTCGAGCAGGTCCGGCTCGAGGACCTGACGGCCATCACCCAGCTCAACTTCTATGCGCCTCTCCTGGCCATGCAGGCGGTGATCCCATCGATGCGCCGTCAGGGCGGGGGAGCGATCGTGAACGTCAGCTCCATGACGTCCCGTATGGTCCTCCCCGGCGTCGGCGGCTACTCGGCTACGAAGGCTGCGCTGAACATGCTCTCGCAGGTTGCCCGTCGAGAGCTTGCGCCCGACGGCATCGTCGTGTCGCTCGTATATCCGGCGGTGACCGCCACGGAGTTCCATCAGTCGCTGGCCGCGGGCGGCCGGGTCGGCGGTGGATCGTGGGCCCCGACGCCCCACTCGGCCGAGCACGTGGCCGAGGCGATCGTCAGCGTGATCGGGTCCGGCGAGGAGGAGGTTCTGCTCACGCAGGGCTGGGACGGGGGCGGGTCTGATCGCGGCGGCTCTGGACAGACGCCGTAGAGCGTCGCCTATCCTGTGGCCGCCGTGATGATGCACACGCAGCTCACGACTCGGCGAAACCTGGCCGAGAGCGACGAGCGGCGTTCGACCGGACGCTGATCCAGTCGCGGTCGGGCGATGGAACGTGCGGCTTCCTCCTGACGCCCGGCCCTCGGATACGGGAACATTCGCGTACGATCGCGGGACGCGACGTCGACGTTCCACGAGCACCGTTCGCGCCACGATCCATTCTCGGCTTCGTTCGGTCGCCCAGGTCAGCCAGGAGAGAATCCATGAGTGTCAATTTCGTGCACGTCCCGCACCCGCACATCGCCATGCGGAAGCGGTCAGGGCCACCCAAGACCACCGACGAGCACGTCGGCTTCAACGGCAAGGTCGCCCTAATCCTCACCACGGTCGTGGGGACGATGTGGTGTGCCTACGCCTTCGCGTGCCTCGCGCTCGTCGCGCTGCCGTCGGCCACCGGCAGCCCGCTCCTGCTCATTCAATGGGTCAGCCAGACGTTCATCCAGTTGGTCATGCTCTCGGTCATCATGGTCGGCCAGAACATCCTCTCTCGAGCGTCGGACAAGCGGGCCGACATGACCTACCAGGACGCCGACGCCACGTTCCACGAGTCAGAGCAGATCCAGGCGCACCTGCTCGAGCAGGACCATGCCATCAACGAGCTGCTCGACAAGATCGCCAAGCTGGAAGCGTCCCTGACCAAGACCAAGCCAGCTTGAGATCTGGTCCGCGACCGGACCGGCCGGCTGCCATCGCGGGGGGGGTCGGCGCTGAAGGCCGCCCCGAAGTCGTTCGGCGGCCTTTTGTCGGTCGCCCTTTGGAGGATGCCGCCGTCCTTTGCCTGCGACCGCCCGAACGCCGCTCTGACGCGCGGCGTGGTCAGATACCAGAGGGCGACGCCGGCGATGACGATGGTGACGATGTGGCGAGCGAGTTCGAGCCGGCCCAGCTGGAGCACGGCCAGGACGAGCACGATGAGCTCGAGGACGACGCCGAGCGTCCAGGCCCGGGGACGAAGCTCCCACCCCTCGGGCGGCGGCGCGATGGCGCCTGACGCCTGCCGTTGGATGTCGGCCCTGACGGTGCTGCCGCGGCGAGTTCGGGCCGGCGCGAGCGCTTCTACGCCATGAACTTCTCGAGCGCCTTCTCGTCCGCGGCCGAGAGACGGCCGTGGCGCGACTTCAGCTCGAGTTCGGGGGCGTTTGTCTTTCCCGTCACGGCCGCTCGCATCTTCGGGAACTGGCTTCCGGTCGCGAGCAAGTAGGTTGTGAAGAGGGCGACGCGTGGCCGCTTCGTCTCGGGCATGTCTCGGACGAAGGCCAGCCAGGGCTCGTCCGGGTGCTGGAGGATCACGAAGAGGCCGCTCGTCCAGCAGCCCAGAAGCAGGTAGTCGGCGTCGGCCACGGTCGCGAAGTCGCAATCGCCCACGGACGCCACGCTCGTCGCGATCCCGTGCCGGGTCAGGCATGCGCCGATCTCCTCGCCGTATCGGCGAGTCACGCCCGAATGGCTGCGATAGACCACGACCGCCTTCTTCACCGTGACCTCCCTGTCTGTGCTCGATTCCGCCACAGGCTCGCGGCGGCTCCCGGCCGGTGCCAGTGCCGTCGGTCACAGTCCATCTGACCCTTCGCCGCGTCGCGACCGGGTGCGAAACTGTCGATTCGACCACGGCCTTAGGGGATCGAATGACCACCAAGAAGCAGATCGACGACTTCCTCGCCCTCAAGCGCATCGCCTTCGTGGGCGTCTCGCACAACCCCAGGGAGTTCTCGTACGCGCTCTGGCAGGAGTTCCGCCAGCGCCGCTACGAGGCCATTCCCGTCAACCCGAACGTGGCGGTTCTCGATGGCCAGACCTCCTACAAACGGGTCCAGGACATCGAGCCCGGCGTCGAGGGCGTGCTGATCATGACCTCGTCGAAAGCCACCGAGCAGATCGTCCGCGACTGCGCCGAGGCCGGCGTGAAGCACGTCTGGATGTACAAGGGCGTCGCCGCCGGCGCAGTGAACAAGGCCGCGGTCGCCTTCTGCGAGGCTAACGGGATCGACGTCGTCGAGGGCTTCTGCCCGTACATGTTCTTCAAGGGGACGCCGTTCTTCCACGCCCCGCACCGCTGGGTCAAGAAGCTGACCGGCAGCTACCCGGGGTAACGTCCACCGCAGGTCCGCGGCGTCCGAGCGCGGCGTCGGCCGCCGTCTCCCCGACCCAGTCGGCTGCTACGCTCCAGCAATGAGCGACCTTCTGGGCGGATCGATCGGGCGGATCGTGCTGGCCGACAACCTGGCCGTGCTCGGCTCGCTGCCCGACGATTCGATCGACCTCGTTTACATCGACCCGCCGTTCAACACCGGCAAGCGGCAGACGCTGCGGCGGTTGCGGACGGTTCACGACGAAGTGTCGGGCGATCGAACCGGGTTCGGTGGGCGGCGCTATCGGACGATCCAGCTGGGCGCGCAGAGCTACCTCGACGTCCACGACGACTACCTGGACTTCCTCGAGCCGCGCCTGGTCGAGATCAGGCGCGTCCTGCGCCCGACCGGCAGCCTCTACCTCCACCTCGACTACCGCGAGGTGCACTACGCGAAGGTGCTTGCGGACGCCGTCTTCGGGCGCGAATGCTTCCTTAACGAGGTGATCTGGGCGTACGACTACGGCGCCCGAACGAAGCGGCGGTGGCCGGCGAAGCACGACGACATCCTCGTCTACGTGAAAGACCCGGAGCGCTACTGGTTCGACGCGGAGGCGGTGGAGCGGATCCCGTACATGGCGCCGGGGCTCGTGGGGGCGGACAAGGCCGCGCGTGGCAAGCTCCCGACCGATACGTGGTGGCAGACGATCGTGCCGCCCGGGGGCGCCGAGCGGACCGGCTATCCCACGCAGAAGCCGATCGCCGTGCTGCGGCGCGTGGTGTCGGCCTCGTGCCCCGTGGGGGGAGTTGTGGCGGACTTCTTCGCGGGGAGCGGCACCACCGGCGCCGCGGCGCTGGAGCTGGGCCGGCGCTTCCTGCTCGTGGACTCGAACCCCGTGGCCGTGGCGGTGATGCGGCGCCGGTTGGGAGGAGTGGCGGGCGTGGAGGTCGTAGGGGAGTAGGGGCGCACCGGACCGGTCAGGCTCGTCGGGCTGCTGGGGAGGTCCGGGCGCGGCCGGGCGGAACCGACAGCGAGGCCACTCCTGCAGATATCCGGTTCCACCGGACAGGAATCGCCCCAGCGGCAGAGGCAGGCGCGGCGGGCGCGTTCCGATCGCCCTCCCCGGCCCGCCTATCATTCGCCCGTGCTCATGTCTCGGAGTTTCGTTCGATTCGCTCGGCTGGACCGACTGGACGCTGTCCTGGCGGCGACCGTAATCGTCCTCGGTAGCCTGTCCGCCGCGGTCGTCTTTCTGCCCGGATTCGGCGGCCAGCATGTCGAAGCGGGCGTGGACTTCTTCCTGGACACCTTCGCCACCGTCGTGACGCTTGGCGTGGCCATCGTCGCCTGGGTCCGCTACCGCGAAATCGGAGCGCCCGTCGCCCTGTTCCAGGCGTCGGCCTTCCTGGTCCTGGCTATCGCCAGCGGGGCCAGCCTGCTCTTTGTCGTCGGGCGGCTGGACGTCGCCATCTCGGACTTCGGGCTGAATATGCCTCGCGAGGCCCAGCCCCAGATCACGACGGCCGGGCACCTCATGGCAGCCGCGCTGCTGGTCGTCGGCGCCGCGGTCTCGTTGCGCGGCATCCGGGTTCGCCAGCCCTGGCTGATCCTGCTCGGCCCCGCCGCCGTGCTTCTCGCCCTTATTCAATTCGCCAGTGCGTGGAGCCCCTACGTGCCCCCGCTGAGCAGCGTCTTCATCCTCTCCTACCTGCCCACCTGGCCGAGCTTCCAGCCCGTGCCCCCTTCGCCGACCCCACTCGGCGTGGGTCTGCACTTGCTCGGCGGCGGGCTCTTCGTGCTGGCGGCCGAGTTGACCAGGAGGCACCACCGCCGCACCGGCGCGATGGGAGACGGCTTCCTGGCGGTAGGGCTGGTCTTCGCGGCCTTTGGCGAGTTCCACACTGCGTTCTACCCGGGCACGTACGGCGGGCTTGTGACAAGCGGCGACATCCTGACCGCAGCCTTCGCCGTCGTGCTGTTGATCGGCATCGAGGCCGAAGGTCGGGCGACGCGTGCGGCACTCGCTCGAGCCAACGAGTCCCTCGGGCGGCTGAAGGACGTCGAGGTCCGCCGGGCTGCGCTCGAGGAACGGACCAGGCTCTCTCGCGAGCTCCATGACGGGCTCGCCCAGGATCTCTGGCTGGCCAAGCTCAAGATCGGACGCCTGAGCGCCATACGCGACCTCGGTCCCGAGGTGAGAGTGGCCTGCGACGAACTGACGGGGGCGATCGACGCCGGGCTGGCCGATGCGCGCCAGGCGGTGATGGCGCTGCGTCTGGAAAGCGAGCCGGCGGTCTCGCTCCGCGAGTTGATGGCGCGCTACGTCGACGACTTCGCCGACCGCTTCGGCCTGCGCGCCGAGTTCGAATGCGAAGGGGAGCTGCCGCGATTGACACCGCGAGCCGAGGCCGAGTTGCTCAGAATTGTCCAGGAGGCCCTGAACAATGTCGTCCGCCATGCCGATGCCACGGTCGTACGCGTTCGGGCCGGCGTCGTGGACTCCCACCTGCAGCTCCTGGTAAGCGACAATGGCATCGGGTTCGAACCGTCCGAGGTCAGGAAAGGTCGCTTCGGTCTGGCTTCGATGCGAGAGCGAGCCCTCATCATTGGAGGCGAGTTGACGATCGATTCGCGACCGCAGGATGGCACTCGGATCCGGGTCAGCGTTCCCCTGGGCGCAGACGAGCGTGTCACCGGAGACACGAAGCCGTGACGGAGCCGCGTAAGCCCGTCCGCATCAGGGTGATGCTGGTGGACGACCACGCCCTCGTCCGCGCGGCGGTCACCCAGGCGATCACCGCAGCCGATGTCGAGATCGTGGGCGCGGTCGCCACGGCCGAGGAAGCCCTTCAGGTCGCCCTCAGCGTTCGCCCGGACGTTCTCCTGGTCGACATCGACCTGCCCGGGATGGACGGCGTCCAGCTCGTGCGGGAGCTGGCGCCCCGCCTGCCCGAGACGCGGATCGTCATGCTGACGGTCTCAACGTCGGACCGGCACCTGCTCGACGCCATGCGCAACGGGGCCATCGGCTACCTGACCAAGGACATCAGCCCCGACGCCTTGCTGCAGGCGGTGCGCGGCGCCTACGAGGGCGATCTGGCCATGGACCAGCGCCTCGCTGCACATCTCATCCGCAGACTGGTGGAGAAGTCCCGGCATGCCCCGGCCGCGGCCGACGACCCGGAGCTGGCCACTCTGAGCGATCGTGAGGAGGAGGTGCTGCGCCATCTCGCCGATGGGCTGACGGACCGCGAGATAGCGACGGCGCTGACGATCTCGCCGCGCACCGTCGGGACCCACGTGAGCAGCATCCTCCACAAGCTCGGCGTTCGGAACCGGGCCGAGGCCGCCCGGCGGTATCGCGACAGGGGCTGAATCCGGCGGCTCGGTGCAGTGGCGCGGCGACTCAGCGCCGCGCAGCGCGAGCCGCGGCGATCTCGACGCGCAGGAGGCGCGGCCAGTCCACCTCGAGAATGAGTCCGGCGCCATCGCCCAGAACGAGGAGCAGCCGCTCGTTGGAGACGACCGCCTCGTCGACGGTCGCGAGATCGAAGGAATGGACGTCCGACCCCGCGAGCACCAGCCGGCGCGTGGTCACGTACACGTCCACTGCGACCGGCGACGCCGCGCTCGATTCGGGAGTTTCGGGACGGTACGCCACGGCCGAACGCCGGACGGCGACCAGCTGTTCGTCGGGCTCCAGGGTCGGGCCGATCCGCTCGTCCGGATCGATGCGCCCGACGCCCCGCTGGCGGAAGCGCAGGCGGGCTTCGTCCGCGGCGGCCTGGTCGGTGGCGGCGTCGTACGCCGCGGCCCTGTCTGCGGCGGCGTCATCCCGGGCGTCTTCCGACCCGACGCGCTCGGTCCGCCCGGTCCGCCTGTCCTGCTTCGCTGAGACTCGCTCGTCCACGGGTGTGACTCTAGGGGCGGGTCGCCGGGAAGGGATGCGAAGAATCACCGGGCCGCATACCGGTCGTATGTTGCGGCGGGTACCGGCTGCGGACGGAGCCCCTACGTACTCCCGGATCCAGAGTCGACTACGGGACACTACGGATGCCAGTCCGTAGAGGTCTCGGTACGCTAGAGTCTAGTGTTGTGTCGGGCGGTGGGTGGCGTGCCGTCACGGCCCCCGGGCAGTTTCGAACGCGCCGCGGCCACCGGCAAAGGAGAGCAGCGTTGGGCCGAGGTCTCGGATCACCCCGGAGGGTCGTGCGGACGCGGTTCCTGGGGACGCTGTGCGCGGCTGTCCTGGCGGTCTCCGTGTCGGGTTGCACAGGTGCCGTGGCGCCTCCCCCGAGCGCGAGCCACGACCTGACCGTCTACCACTGGTGGACGGCCGGCGGCGAACGCCAGGCGATGACCAAGATGGAGGAGGACTTCAAGCTCGCCTACCCGGACATCACCATCCATGACGACCCGACCGCGGGCGGCGGGGGCATCACCCTGAAGACTGTCATGCAAGGCCTGCTTGCCGCCAACATGCCGCCTGACACTTTCCAGTCTCTCGCCGGCGGCGAGCTCAAGACCTACGTGGACGGCGGCTACCTGGACAACGTAGATGACATCTGGGCCGCCCAGAACCTGAACCAGAAGTATCCGCCGGTGCTCGGTCAGATGGTCACCTTCAACGGCCACAAGATGGCGATTCCCGTGAGCATCCACCGGGCGAACTGGCTCTTCTATAACGTCCCGCTCTTCAGCCGGTACGGCCTCACTCCCCCGAGTGACGTCGACGAGCTCATTGCCGACGCCAAGGTCCTACAGGCGCACGGCGTCACCCCGATCGGCCTCGGGACTCTTGACAAGTGGACTGCCGTCTTCTTATTCGACGTGGTCCTGCTCTCGGTAGCCGGGCCCGATGTCTACGAGCAGTTCTACACCGGCCTTCTCGATCCCCAGACCGATCCTCGCATCAGGACCGCTTTCGAGAAATTCGCCCAGCTCATCCCGTACGTGTATTCGGGCCACGGAACCCTGACCTGGAGCGATATGCCGACGCAGCTCGGCACCGGCGAGGTGGGGATGATGGTCCTTGGTGATTTTGCGGTCCCGCTCCTCACCGACGCGGGCTACAAGGAAGGCCCTGACTGGGAGGCAGTCGGCTTCCCGCGGGAACCGACCGAGGTGTTCTTGATGATCGTAGACACCTTCACTCGGCCCAAGGGGGCGCAGCATCCTGATGCCACGACCGACTGGCTGGACAACCTCGTCAGTGCCAAGACCCAGGCCGACTTCACGATCTTGAAGGGATCGATCGCGGCCAACCGGGACGTGCCGGTTTCCACCTATCCCGATTCCCTGCAACAGCGCGCCTACGAGGCCTTCAAGAACCTGCCGGTCGTCCCGTCGTCGATCCACGGTGCCCTCTCGCCGCTTGCCTTCCTCGACGCATGGCAGGACCTCATCACGGTCTTCCTATACAGCCCGGACGTCGATCGGGCGCTGAGTCAGACGGCGATCTTCATGAAGAGCTACGACGTGGCCGGGAATAGCGCCTGGTACTGGGCGAAGTAGCGGCCGGCCGCGCCACCCGGCCGCGCCGGACAGATGCGCCGGAGCTGCGCCGGACAGCCGCGCCACACGGCCGCCGTCGTGCCGCACCCTGGGGAGCGGGGTACGTACCACGTGTACGGAGCAGCGGATCAGTAGCTGGCTACGGGTGGCTCCCGATGGCCCGCCGGACGCGCACGCCTAGCGTCTGGACACGACGAGGCCGCCAAGCCCAATGAGCCCGTCAAACCGGGCGGCCGTGTCGATGGGGCCAAGTTGACCTCAACCGGAGACGGAATGGCCGATCCATTGCTGCAAGCACGCGGCATCGTCAAGAACTACGGGCACGTCGAGGCCCTCCGCGGCTGCGATTTCGATGTCTACCCCAACGAGATCGTTGCCCTCATCGGCGACAACGGCGCCGGCAAGAGCACGCTGATCAAGATCCTCGCCGGTACCGAGCAGGCGGACGAAGGGGAGATAGTCCTGGAGGGCCACAGGATCCACGTCGGTTCGCCTTTCGAGGCGATGCGGCTTGGTATCGAGACGGTCTATCAGGACCTCGCCCTCGCGCCCGATCTAGATGGCTCGGCCAATCTGTACCTCGGACGCGAGGTCATGATGGCGGGGCTCCTCGGCAAGCTCGGCTTCCTCGACAACAAGACGATGCGGGCGGGGGCACGAAAGGCGTTTGGGGAGCTGGGCGTGGATCTCCAGAACGCCCAGAGCGCGGTGGCCAACCTCTCCGGCGGCCAGCGCCAGAGCGTCGCCGTGGCCCGCTCGGTAGCCTGGGCCAGCAAGGTCGTCTTTCTCGACGAGCCCACTGCGGCCCTGGGCGTCGTCCAGACCGCCCGGGTCCTCGAGACGGTCAAACGGATCCGCGACCGCGGCGTGGCCGCCGTCCTCATCAGCCACAACATGCGGCAGGTCCTCGAGATCGCCGACCGGATCGAAGTCCTCCGGCTCGGCCGCCGCGTCGCCCGCTTCGAGGGCAAGGGCGCCACGATCGAGCAGCTCGTCTCGGCCATGACCGGCGGTATCGCCGAGGAGGGAGCAGCATGACCGCCCCCCAGCCGAGCCGCGCGAAGTTCATCCGCAGCGCAATCCAGACCGGCCTGAAGCCTCTCGCAGAGCGCTGGGGCTCTTTCAGCCGGACCCGCTTCGGCTCGGTCATCGCCCGTGCCTTCTCTACCAACGCGGCCTGGATCTTCCTGCTCCTGATCGTCTTGATGTTCATCTTCAACTTCCTGGCACCGGGCAAGTTCCTGACCGAGTTCAACGTCCGGAGCATGGCCGAGAACGTGGCCGTGCTGCTGGTGATCGCCGTCGGCGAGACATTTGTCATGGCCACCGGTGGCATCGACCTGTCCGTCGGTTACGTCCTGCTCTTCTCCGGCGTCACATCCGCCCAGACGATGAACTGGGGCGGTAGAGATCCGACCAACAGCGGCTGGGACGTGGTCCTGCTCGGGTTCGTCGTCGCGATCGGCTCCGGCCTCGCCTGGGGCGTCCTGAATGGGCTCATCGTCGCCAAGGCCAAGGTGCCGGCCCTCATCGCCACGCTGGGCACGCTCGGTATGTCATGGGGACTGGCGGAGATTCTCAGCAATGGCCAGGACCTGCGTTACCTCCCCACGATCATCGCCGACATGGGGGCCAGCCGGGTCATCTTCGACAAGGTCCCGCTGGTCGTCGTAGTCGCTGTCACCGTGGCCGCGATGGGTGCGGTGATCCTGAGCCTGACGAAGTTCGGCCGCTACACCGTGGCTATCGGCTCGAACCAGGAAGCCGCCCGTCGGGCCGGCATCAACGTCGACCGGCACCTCATCTTGGTCTACGCGATGAGTGGCACGCTGGCGGGTCTCGCCGGCTTCATGAGCCTGGCGATCTTCACAACGACCACCATTTCTGGCCACGCGAATGACAACCTGCAGGCGATCGCCGCCGTCGTCATCGGCGGCACGAGCCTCATGGGCGGCGTTGCCACCGTCGCCGGCACGACGATCGGTGTCTGCATCCCGATGGTCCTCTTCAGTGGCTTCACGATCCTCGGCTACCAGTCCTTCTGGCGAGACGTGGCCGTGGGCGCCGTTCTCATTCTGGCCGTCTATACGGACCAGCTGCGCCGTCGCAGGCGGGAGCGGCGCTGATCCCCACTTTGTGCGCAAGCGGCAGCCCGGTAGATCGGGGTGCCAGCGCAATCAGACCCAACGGAACTTGGACAAGGAGAGAGGTAGAACTCATGCGAATCCGCACCGTCACTATGCTGGGCCTCGCGCTCATCACCGTAGGGGCCTGCTCGGCCTCGGCCACGCAGAGCCCCACCAACGCCCCAGTAGTCTCGAAGGCGCCCGTGACCGCCGTCCCGAGTGCGCCTGCGAAGGCCTACAACTTGACCCTTATCCAGGGCGTCGCCGGAGACCCGTTCTACGTCACGATGGCCTGCGGAGCGCAGGCTGAGGCGACCAAGGAAGGCGTCAACCTCACCGTGACCGGCGGCAACAAGTGGGATGCCACGGTCCAGAAACCCGTCATCGACTCCGTGACCGCCGCTCATCCGGACGGCGTCATGGTCGCCCCCGACGACTCCAAGGCCCTGCTCGCGCCGCTCAAGGCCATGAGCGATGCCGGGATCAAGGTCACATTCGTCGACACCAAGCTCGACGACACATCCTTCGCCGTGTCCTCGATTGCCACCGACAACCTGGCCGGCGGAACGCTGGCCGCCAAGACCCTGGCCGGGCTCATCAACGACAAGGGCACCGTCCTCGTCGTGAACGTCGACCCGGGCATCTCGACCACCGACGCGCGTGTCAAGGGCTTCACCGATGAGATGAAGAACCACCCGAACATCACGGTCCTCGACGTCCAGTACACGCATGACGACCCGACGGCCGCCACCACCATCACCACCGCCACTCTGGCCGCCCATCCCGACCTGGCCGGCGTCTTCGCGACGAACGTCCAGAACGCCGAGGGCGTTGCGACCGGTCTCAAGCAGGCCAGCAACACGACCGTCAAGACCATCGCCTTCGATGCCGGCCCCAAGCAGATCGAAGACTTGAACGCCGGCATCGTCCAGGGCCTCATCGCCCAGGATCCGTACGGCATCGGCGTCGACGGCGTCCAGCAGACGGTCCTCGCGCTCAAGGGCGGGACTACGACCCCGACCATCCAGACCCAGCTCGCCGCGATCACCAAGGACAACGTGAACGACCCGGCGATGCAGAAGTACCTCTACAAGGCCTCCTGCAGCTAGATCCTCCTCCAATCGGAACGCCGGTCCGACCCGAGCCCCGGGCCTGACCTGCTGGACGGCCATCCCTCCTCCGCGCTCAGCCCCCACCACCCTGGGGGCTGAGCACATTTTTCGGCTCAGACGCACGCGCCGGGCCGGCGCTCAGCGGATCCGCGGGGCTGCTTCCGCCAGCTCGAGCATCGCCGCCGAATTCGTCTCCAGGTGCGCCTCGGCCGACCGGACGGAGGCGAGCCGGACGTCCACCTCGAGCAGCAGGTTGTTCAGGTCGATGCCGGCTTCCTCGATCCAGCGCGGGTCCAGCTCGACCGAGGTTACGAGGTGCTTGCGCGCCGCCTCCAGGTGGCGGCCCAAGCCGATCGGATTGCCGCGAACGGCGTGGACGTAGCCGGCGGCCAGCTTGATCAGGCCCTGGTACAGCGCTCGCTCGGCCGGGTCCGAGGTGCCCATCCAGGCCGGCTCGAGGAGCTCGTGCGCTTCGAAGAAGTCACCGCGCTCGTATGCCTGCAGGCCCGCTTCGAGAGCCGCGCGGCGCCGGTCCGGAGGTATCGGTCGATAAGCCTTCGGCCTGTCCCCCTGCATGATCGTGCCGGGCCTGCCGCGCTGCGCGCGACTCGCCTCGCTCGGAACAGGCGCCGGCTGCCCGCGCGTCAGACCAGATCCTCCAGGCGGCGGCGCGAATCGAAGCCTTCCGTGGTCTCGTGCCACCACTCGACCCGCTCCTCGCCGAGTCGCCAGCACAGCCAGATCGGACGGCCCGAGACGAGCGCCGGAAAGTCCACGAGCCCGGTTTCGATCTGGCGCAGGTGGATGCCCCAGCCATCGATCTCGACCGCGGCGGCCTGCATCTGGTCGACCATCCCTTGCAGGCGCAGGCGAAGCAGGCGAGTCTCCTCATCGACCTCGGCGCGGCGCGCTCCGGCGGGCATGGAGGTCGCGGCCCCGGCTATAGCCCACGGCGCGTTTAACTCCACGATCCGATCGCGCAGGGCGATCACCTCGGTTCGCAGACCGCGCAGCAGGAGCAGCGTCTCGCGTAGCTCGGGCAGCATGGCGTTGGCTCGGTCGATGTCGTAGAAGTCGGGCATGGCGGCATGGTAGCGGTGGTGACGCCGGACTTCAGCGACCCGTTCGGGCGGCGCGCGGCCTGGAACTCGGCGGCGGCCCCGAACTCGCGAGCCCGCGCATCCTCCCCCGGACTCAGCGCCCTTCGGCGGCCGCCAGCCGATCGCGGAAGCGGCGCAGCCGGTCGGGCCGTTCGCGGGCGAATCGTTCGATGGCCGCGAGGATGTGCCCCGAATCGAGGTGCGCTTCCTCCATGACCTCCTCGACCGAGCCGCCGGTCCGCCAGCGGTCGTCCCAGTCGGAGCTGAGCGAGTACTCGTGGACGATCGGGTCGTCCGCCCAGTCGCGCATCAGCTTGTAGGCGCCGTTGGTGATGACCATCGAGTCGAACCGGTCGGCGGCCTCCACGGTGGCCGATCGGTACGCGGCATCCTGGCGGGCGAACAGCTGCGGGCTGATGGCGGCCACGATCTTGACGTTGAGCCCGCCCCGATCCAGCTCCGGCAGGAGCTTCACGAGATTCGCCGTCGGCATGGTCCCGCGGACGAAGATCGTGCCGGCTTTGGGCTCTCCCGGGCGGAACGGGCGCATGACGTACGCGCCGCGCGCCGCCGCGAAATGGCCCGGCATCCCGAGCGCGGCGCGGTCCGGGATCTCGATCGGCGGCCGAGTCAGGTGCAGCGCCACTATCGGCACGTCCGTGGCGAAGGCCGCGGCCAGGACCACGGGAACCTCGTTGTACTCCCATGGGTGCAGGTCGATGAGCTGGCCCTCCGGGAAGAGCTGCGTCACGCCAGTTTCGAAGATCCCGAAGTGCGTGCGCGAATCCTCGGCGGTCTCAGGCCCGGAGTGCCCGGCCACGTACAGCACCTTGCCGACGCGCAGGTCGCCGTCCTGGGCGAGCTGGCTGAACAGGCGCAACGGGCCGTACTTGAGGTAGCTGAAGGAGGCGTAGGTGGAGCAGGCTCCCCAGAAGCCCTCGAACCGATCGAAAGGATCGGTCGCGAAGTTGACCGTTGCCAGGCCGGCCATCATGCCGGCGTTGGTGAACTCGGTGATCTCCGTGGGAAGAAGCGCGCCCGTCGGGTTCGAGTCCCGCTCGAAGCTGCCGAAGCCGGGCATCTCGCCGAACGGCTTGGCGAAGCCGGCGATGTTCGTCGACTCGGCCAGGTCGGCCGAGCAGGCGATGAAGAGCGGGCGGCCGAAGTCGCGCTTCGCGACGGCGTTGACGAACGAGCCCCAGGTCGCGAGCGCGGCGCGGTTGGGCTGGCGATCGCCGGGCTTGCGCCACATCGTCTCGGGATAGCGTTCGAAGTCGAAGATGGTGCGGTCGGTCGATGGGTCGGCTGCCGGGCCGGCCGGGCCGCCGGGATTGGCCGCCGGGCCGGTGCCCTCGTGGGCCGCAGCCCTGCCGGCGGCGCCCGACCCGAGGCGGAATCCTTTGATCTCGTCGGGCACCGTCGCGGCGATCTCGAGCAGGCGATCCGACAGCCAGTCGACCAGCTTCTCGTCGCGGCGCAGGACGCCGATCGCGATCCGGAGGTTGGCTTCCGCCTGCGCCGCCAGGGCCGCCGGATCGGAGGGAGCCGGGTCGTCAACGCCCTGGTACTCGACGCCGTAGCGGGCCATGAACTCCTTGCGCACAGCCCAGAACTCAAGGGCGTTGAGCTTGTGCGGGACGCCGTGGCTGGCGAAGTCGAACTTGCCGTAGCCGCGCCCCTTGCGGGTTCGGAACCACGCCACGCTTGGGACGCCCGCCGGGTTGTCGCCGCGGCTCGCCTCGAGCACCGCCCGCGTAACCGGGCCCCATGCCATGCCCTCGGGGGTGCCGGTCACACGCCACCCATACGGCGCGAACCAATCCGCCGGCGTCCCGTGGACGACCGAGGAGGCCGGCCGCTCGTCGATGCCGAAGTCGTTCCAGTCGACGAGGAAGACCAGATTGGACAGGCCCAGCCCCCAGGCCGAGTTCTTCGTCTCGTGGGCGGCGCCGGGCGTCAGCCCACCTTCGCCCTCCACGACGAACACCTTGACCTCATCCGCGCCCGCCAGCTTGAGGGCCAGGGCTTCGCCCGCGGCAAACGGCATGCCGTGGCCGGAAGGACCCGTGTTCGCCTTCAGAAAGAGAGTTCGGCCGGCCATCTCGGCGTGGCCGGGCAGCCCGCCCCGGTGCCGCAGGCCCAGGAGATGCTCCCACGTCAGGGCGAAACGGCCGTCTTCGGGGAACGCATAACGGGGATCGCCGGTACGCTCGGCCCGGGCGCGGAGGCTCTCGTCCAGAACGGCGAGAGTGGCGTAGACGAGCGGCACGACGTGACCGGCGGAGAGCACGAAGCGATCGCCGAAGCGAAGCCACGGGCGGCGGATGTCCCAGCGCATCGCCCCGGACATGAGCAGCGCGACGAACATGTGGACCTTGGACCGCGAGCCGCCGGGATGCCCGCTCTGGCGGTAGTTGAGCTCCAGGTCGATGCACTCGTCGATCAGGTCTTTGAGGACTTCGTAGCGGGCAAAGTCCTCCTCTGCGAGGGCGTACAGGCGATCCGGATCCGAGCCGGCGGCGATCTCGTCGATCGTCATCGCGCGGCCACGGCCCTGGCGGCCAGTGGCTCCACGACGGTCCGCGTCCGCCTCACCGCCTCGGCGATGTTCTCGCGCGAGTTGGCGTAGCTGAAGCGCAGGTGGTTCCGCCCGACCCGCCCGAAGGCCGTCCCGGCAAGGGCAGAGACGCCGCCCTCCTTGAGGAGCCGATCCGCCAGCTCGGCGCCGCTCAGACCCGTTCCGGAGATTTCGGGGAAGACGTAGAAGGCGCCCGCCGGCCGCAGGCAGGTGATGCCGGGGATGCCGTTGAGGCCGTCGACAATCAGATCGCGCCGGGCCCGGAACTCCTCGACCATCGCCGCCACGGAATCCTGCGGGCCGGTCAGCGCCTCCACCCCCGCCCATTGGGTCGCGGCGCTGGTGCAGCTGACGCTGTTGACGATCAGCCGGCTGAAGGGCGTCACCAGCTTCTCGGGCACGATGGCGTAGCCGAGCCGCCAGCCGGTCATGGCATACGTCTTGGAGAAGCCGTCGAGGACGATCGTCCGCTCGGCCATGCCCGGCAGCGAAGCGATCGAGACGTGCTCGCCCTCGTAAATGATCCGGCCGTAGATCTCGTCGGCCAGGACGACGAGATCGTGCTCGCGCGCGACCGCGGCGATCTGCTCGAGGTCTTCGCGGGTCGAGACGCCGCCGGTCGGGTTGGCTGGCGAGTTGATGATGACTAGCCTGGTCCGCCCCGTGACCAGCGACGCCAGCTCCTTCGGGTCGAGCCGGAAGCCGTTTTCCTGGCGGATGGGGCAGGCGACCGACGTTCCGCCCACGTAGTCGATCATCGACTCGTAGATCGGGAAGCCCGGGTCCGGATAGATGACCTCGTCGCCCTCTTCGATGAGGGCGAGCATGGCGAAGAACATCACCGGCTTGCCGCCGGGGACGACGACGACCCGGTCCGGCGAGACGGTGAAGCCCTTGCGGGCCGTGGCGTCGGCGGCGATCGCGGCTCGGAGCTCGGGGATGCCGACCGTGGGCGAGTAGTGGGTCGCGCCGCGATCCAGGGCCCGCTTGCCCGCCTCGCGGATGTTGATGGGCGTGTCGAAGTCGGGCTCGCCGATCTCCAGGTGGATGACCGATCGCCCGGTTGCCTCGAGAGCCCTGGCTCGGGCGGCGGCCTCGAAGGCCGTCTCGGTCCCGATCCGATGCATGCGGGCAGCGAGTCTCATCGCCGGTTCCTCCTGATGTCGCTCGGGTCGACCGGCGCATCGCCCTGGACTGCGTTCGGCGGCCCGCGCGACGTGGGACGCGCTGGCAACTGCCAGTCTCCATTTGGGCCGAGCATGGCGGTGCGGCATACGCAAATCAAGTTCAGCTTCCTCACCAAACCGTGAAGGAGGGCTAAACTGTTTGGGGGCGGCGAACCAGGCGCTCGCCCGCGACGGAGTCCCTGCCCATGCTCGGTGTCTGGCGGTTGCAGCTCCTGAGAGAGATCTCGCGGCGCGGCTCGATCAAGGCCGCCGCCGAGGCGATGAGCATTAGCCCATCGGCGGTCAGCCAGCAGTTGGCCATCCTCGAGCGCGAGGCCGGCGTCGAGCTGCTCGAGAGGAGCGGCCGGCGCGTGCGCCTGACCGACGCCGCCCAGCTGCTCGTCCGCCACGCCGACACGATCACCGGCGCCATCGCCGCGGCCGAGGCGGACCTCGCCTCGATGCAGCAGCTCGTCATTGGAACGCTGCGAGTGGCCGCGTTCCCGACCGCGGCCCGCGCCATCCTGCCCGACGTCATGACCGCCTTGAGCCGGCAGCATCCCGCGCTGCGCGTCACCCTGCGGGACCTCGAGGCGGCCGAAAGCCTGACCGCGCTCCAGATGGACGAGATCGACCTCGCGATCGTGGACGAGTACGACGAGCCGGCGCGAATCCCCGACGGCGGCCTCGAGTTCTGCGAGTTCATGCGCGATCCGCTCTACCTGGCGCTGCCGCCGGAGGAATCGAGCATGGCCGGGGCCGCCGTGCGCCCGAGCCTGGATCCCGGCGCGGCGGTTCGCCCGAGCACGGCCGGGGCCGCCGTGCGCCCGAGCCTGGATCCCGGCGCGGCGGTTCGGCTCTCCGACTTTCGGGACGCCTTCTGGATCATGGACACCGAAGACAGCCATCTTGGCCAGGTGACGCTGCGAGCCTGCCGGTCGAGCGGGTTCGAGCCGCACGTTCGATCCAACTGCAAGGACTTCAGCGTGATCATCGCCCTGGTCGAGGCGGGGCTGGGCGTCGGCATGCTGCCGGGCCTGGCGATCCACGACCGCCCGGTTCGGGCCTCGATCCACCCGACCGATCCGCCGCTCGCCCGCCGAATCGCCTCCGTCATCCGCCCGGAGCGCCATTCCCACCCGATGATCGTCTCCGCCCTGGCCGAGCTGGAGCGTTTCGGCGCCGCATACGCTCCGCCGAACCTACTAGGCTAGAGACCAGAAATGCCGCGGATCCGACGCTCGACTGATCGCCGAAGGCGCGAACGGCCCGACGACCCCCGAGGCGGACGAAATCCTCTACGCCAACGGCAGGCTCCTGACCGCCGACATCCTGTGTAACGCCGGCGGCGTGACCGTAAGCTACTTCGAATGGGTCCAGAATCTCGATCGCGATCTCTGGAGCATCGAGCACGTGAACGACAAGCTGCACGGAGTGATCACCAAGGCTTTCGCCGGCACCCTGGCGATGAGCCTGCGAGAGCAGTGAACATGAGAACGGCGGCCGACCTGCACGCCGTGCAACGCGTGGCGGACGCGACCTCGGTTCGCGGCCTTTACCCGTAGACTGTTGCTTCGCATATCCCTTGCGGCCCCGACGCTCCCCCTCGCGCCGGGGCCGCTTTCCATCTATGGCTGGGGCGTGCTATGGCTGGGGCGTGGCCGCAGCGGAGGGTGCGGCCGTGGGCGCGACCGTCGGCGCCGGTGGCGCGCCGCAGGGGTAGTAGGGATGCAGCAGGGATGACGTGCAGACCTGGTACTGCGCGGCCGGGTCGGTCGAGCTGGTGTGGTCCGGGCCGAAGAACGGGTAGGCGGCCACGATCGCGAACAGCAGGTAGACGGCCAGCAGTGCCAGCGGGTTGACCCGCCGCCGCAGCAACCACCAGGTCAGCAGGACCAGGCCGAGTGGGAGCGCTCCCGGGAAGATCGGGTCGATGACGGAGGCCTGGATGTTGAGCTGGGCGCCTGCGATCGTGATGGTCGGTGCCAGGTAGACGGTGATGTACTTGGCTGCCAGGGCGCCCAGGACTAGGTTGCCCAGCACGCCCGCTCCGACCAGGACGCGATCGATCGTGCCGGAGCGAAGCAGGTCCGTGACGAAGGCGCGGCCTCTCGAGTAGCCCTGCATCCAGGCCGTGTAGCCGATGCCCACGATGACGATGGAGACGAGCACGGCATACACGATGGGCCCAAGCGGGTTGCCGGTGGCGCCCGCGCCGATGGTCGGGATGGTCCCGCCGCTGGCGGTTCCGCCGGCGATGCCGATGCCCAAGGCGAGGAGGATCGGCGTGATCGTGCTCTGGCTGAGCGTGTCGCCGATACCGGCCAGCGGACCCATCAGCCCGGACTTGACCGAGTTGATGGCGTCGTCGTCGATCGCCGCCCCATTGGCCCGCTGCTCCTCCATGGCGATGACGGTGCCGTGGATGATGTTGCCGAAGTTGGGCTCGGTGTTGAAGAAGACCAGATGCCGCTTGAGCGCCGCTCGGATCTCGTCCTCCGTGTGGTAGAGGCGACGGATTATGGGCGTCATGGCGTGTGCGAAGCCGGTGCCCTGGAGGCGCTCGTAGTTGTAGTTGGCTTGCGAGAAGAAGGTCCACAGCGCCCACGACCGAAGCAGGTCGCCGCGAGTTAGTCGGACGGCGGGCTCGGCGGTAGAACTGGGCGACGCGGCTGCCGGGACGGCCTCGGAGGAAGGCCCCGGCGCTGCGGCGGCCTTCGGGGCGTTGGCGCCGGTGAAGCTCAAGTGGAGGTATGCCAGCGCCAGGCCGATGGCGGCGACGACCACCAGAGACATGGAGCCGTGAGTGAAGGTGAACAGGATGAAGCCGACGAAGAAATAGGGGACCACCGAGCCGCGGAAGATGAACCTCATCGTGAGCGCAATGCCGATTGCTGGCAGGATGCCGCCGGCGATGACCAGCCCGTTGGTGACCCAGCCGGGTAGATTGTTGAGGGCGTCGTTCACATAGGCCGGACCGTTGAGCGCCAGTAGGTAGACGGGGACCCAGCTGATCACGAAGAGCAGGATCTGGCTCGGCACCAGGTTCATCAGGGCTACGCCGCTTATGTCCGCCTTCTCGGCTCGAGCATCGGCCCAGTGGGCGAAGACCGAGTCGATCGCCATCCGGCCGTAGAAGAGGAGCGTGCCCAGCAGGCCCAGGAGCACGGCGATCGAGATGATGCTGCTCGGCCCCAGGCCGCTGGCCAGCGCGATCGTGGTTCCGGCCCAGCCCGGGAGGGCGGGATCGACGGGCAGGTTCCCGCCGGCCGAGATGAAGCCCAGGTAGGGTACGTTGATGGCCGCTCCGATGAGCGTGCCCTGGGCCGGATCGCCGAGGATCAGGCCGACGAAGAAACCGGCCACCAGCGGTCGGTACAACGTGAAATAGGCGACGCCGAAGAGCCAGGGGCTGTTCGCCAGGTAGTAGCCGATCGCGATGAGCGCGGCCTGCCAGGCTGCGACCGTGATCCTGCTCGTATCGGTCGAGGCGCCGGCCGGCGCGCTCGCGCCCAGCACCGCTCCGGGCATCGCGCCGGCCAGCAGCGCCACCAGCATCAGGCCGGCGCTGACCGCCGCGAGCTTCCTGTACATGCGTCTCCTCTCTTTGCCGACCGGCCGTTCGCGGCCGTCCGGCTCAGTTGCTCTGATCGAGCGACCGGAACGGGATCGGCCGATCATCCGCGACGATCTGGATCTCGACCCGCGTGCCCATCTGCTCCAGCTCCCGCAGCTCCCGGAGCTCGTCCGGGCTGGCGGAGATCGTCTTGTGGAGGCGCCGTCGACCGGGGCCGGCGCCCATGCCCCCGAGATCCACCACTTCGATAGGGACGCCGGCGTGGCGAAGAGCTAGCAATGTCCGAGGCATTCGGGCCAGGACGATGATCGGCTCCGGCGTGCCGGCCAGGGTGATCAGGCGAGCGGCGCCGTCGGCCACGCCGTGGACCTCGACCGGGACGCCCTGCGGAGCCGCCAGCGTCAGCACTTCCCGCAGAAACTCGTCGCGAGCCGTGGCGTCGTCGACGATCACGATCCGCTGCGCGCCGAGGGCGCGCAGCCACCCGGCCACGACCTGGCCGTGGATTAGGCGGTCGTCGATGCGGACGAGACGAAGGCTCACGCGCGCGAACCTCTTCGTCAGGAGGCCCGGCGGGCGCGGTGGCGCTCCGTCTCGACGATGCCGCCTCGGCCGACCTCGATGAGTCGCTCGACCAGCGCGTCGTCCAGCGTGCCGGCGGCGAGGGCGGCTTCCACGACCATCGCCAGGTTCGCGCCGGCGATGCAGATCACACGCGGCGAGCGGCGCGCGATGGCCGACGCAATGTTGAACGGCGTGCCGCCGAGCAGGTCGCACAGCACCACGACGGGTCGGTGGTCGTGGCCGATTGCGGCGCGCAGGCCCTCGGCATAGTGGTCGGGGGTTTCCGTCGGCTCGAGACCGACCGCCGCCAGATCCGGGATCTGGCCGCAGATCAGCTCGGCCGTCGCCAGCATGGCAGCGGGCAGCGTTCCGTGGCCGGCGATGACGATCCGAAACGAGCGCACTCGATGCCTCCGCAATGCAGCCGTCGTGTCGCGGCCGTATCTGCGACAGCCATCGGGCCTTCCGATCGGGCGGCAACTCGGCGCTGCGCCCGGCGCTGCGGCAGTCGTGCCTGCAAAGAATTTCACGCAATGGCTTGCAGGAACCTGTCTGGCGGTATACTCGCGGCTGGGACTGCGAGATGTCAAGGAGAGGGCCTCCAAGTGGCGAATCCGGGCGATCGGAATGGGGAGCAAGCAAGCGTCGAGCCGGCGGGCGGCGAGGGCGCGGGCGGTGGAGCCAGCGCCGGCGCCGAGGGCGCGGGCGCAGGAGCCGAGCCGGCGGGCGGCGTGGCGGTTCCCGGGGCGGCCGCGTCCGCCGCGAGCCAGCGCGAGATGCTCCGGCTCGTCTCCGAGCTGTACTACGTCCGCGCGCTCGGCCAGCCGGAGATCGCGGCGCTGACGGGCTTCTCCATCTCCAAGGTGTCGCGGTTGCTGGCGCTGGCCCGCGCCGCGGGCGTGGTGCGGATCTCCGTCGAGGGCGCTCCGCAGGAGCCGGCGCCGCTGGCTCGGGCCCTTTCGGCCGCGCTCGGCGTGGAGGTCTGGGTGACCCCGGGCCACGAAACCGCCCCCGCCCTGGCGGCGCGGCTGTGCGGCGTGGCGGCCGCTCCGCGGGTGGCCGAGGAGTTGCCGGAGGACGGCGCGATCGGACTGACGGGCGGATACACCGTGGAGTCGCTGGTCGCGGCGATGCCGGCGGCGAGCCGGCCACGGGCCGTTGTCGTGCCACTCGTCGGAGGCTGGGACGCAAGCAACCCGCACCTCAACAGCAACGAGATCGCGCGACGGATGGCCGAGCGGATGGGGGCGTCGGTGCGGATGCTCCACGCCCCGGGCCTGCTGGACGACGAGGCGACGACGACGGCCCTGCTCGCCGACAGCGCGGTTACCGCCACGACCCGCTTCTGGGGGGAGTTGCGTCTGGCCCTGGTCGGCATGAGCGGCGCCCCGCGCTACTCGCCCGGCTACGGCACGGTGATGGACCGTCTCGACGACGCGGGGCGCGCCAGACTGACCGCCCGAGGCGCCGTCGGAGACGTGGCCGGCCATCTCGTCCGCCTGGACGGTTCGTTCGTCGCCGACGAGTGGGAGCGCCGCACCATCTCCATCCCGATCGAAACGTTGCGGAGGGTGCCGCGCGTGATCGGCATCGCCGCCGGCTCCAACAAAGTGGAGACGATCGTCGCGGGGGCTCGCACCGGGCTTCTGCACCTCTTGATCACGGACGAGCCGACCGCCACGGCCGCCCTAGCACTCATATTCGGCGGAGCCGCGCCGGCAGAGTAGCGATGGCGCTATAGTCCGGTCCAGGACACCGGGCGCCGGCCCTGGCCGATTCGGCCCAAAGCGGGGGATTGCGGATGAAGGCAGATGTCCCGTCGGGAGCGAGGGATGGCCGGGCGGCCAGGCTGAGCGCCGTCGCATTCGGCACATTCGGCACCGGCCTCGTCCTGGCCGGAGTCATCTCGATCGCCACGGGCATACCCCGCCAGGCCTACAACCTGGCGCCGCTCGCCGGACCGGCGGCGGTCGGCGGGCGGCTGGGCGAGATATCGCCGCTGGTCGCGGCCGCGCTGGCGGCCGTGGTCGTGGCGTCGATCGTGATGATGCTGGCGACGCGCAGGCTGCGCCCCGCCGCGGCCGCGTCCGAGCTGATCGCTCTGGGGGCGGCCATCGAGGTCTGCGTCGTCGGCGCGATCGGTCGGATCGGGTACGCGGCCGACGGATCGGTCCTGCTGGCCGGGATCTTCTGCCTCACCGGTGGCGCCGCGGTCCTCATGGCGGGCTTGCTCGCAGCACTGGTGAGCGAATGACGTCGCGGTCGACCGCTCCGCGTTCGCCCGCTCCGCGTTCGACCGGCTTGCGCGGCGGAGCCTCCGTGATCCTTGCGATCGACGCGGTCGCCCTGGCCCTGGTGCTGGCGACGGCTCCGGCCGCGTTCGTCTGGCTCGATGGCTCGAGGCCCAGCCCTCTTGTCGCCGCGGCTTCGGCGTCATCGAACGGCTTGCCCTCGCCGGCCGCGCCGGGTGGCTCCGGAACCGCAACCCAGGCTCCCTCGGCGGCCGCGCCTTCGGTCACGCCGGTTCCGACCGCGACGATCACATACGGCAACGGAACGTGGGCCCTCCTTCTGCCCATGCCCAGGTCGCTCTGGGGCGCGGCGGCGGCAGTGCTGGCAGACGGCCGCGTGCTGGTCGTGGGAGGCGCGGCCGGAGCGTCCAGCACCTCGGCTCTCGCCACCGTCGAAGTGTTCGATCCAGGGTCGAACGGTTGGTCGGCGGCGGCCCCGATGCTTCAGGCGCGAGCCTATCCCGCGGCCGCGACCCTGGCGGACGGATCGGTCCTGGTCGTCGGCGGGTCGCGTGGCGGCCTACCGCTCGACAGCGCCGAGCGGTACTTCCCCGACACCGGCACATGGGTCTCCGCCGGCACGATGAGCACGCCGCGGACCCAGGCCACGGCCACCGTCCTGCTCGACGGCCGCGTTCTGGTTCTCGGCGGCGGTTCGCAGGGATCGCCCGGCTTCGCGTCCACCAACGCCGCCGAGATCTTCGATCCGGCGACCGGGACGTGGACGCCGACCGCTCCGATGTCGGCGGCCCGTGCCTCCCACACGGCCACGCTGCTGTCCGACGGCGAGGTTCTGGTGACCGGCGGCGCCAGCACCTACCACGGGCCCAAAGGCACGGTCACTGCCACGGCCGAGATCTACAACCCGAAATCGGGCACCTGGCACAGCGCGGCCAGGATGTCCGTGGCCCGGTACCACCACATGGCGGCGCTGCTCCCCGACGGGCGCGTGCTCGTGGCCGGAGGCTGGGCGCTCACGTCGAACAGCGACAAGAGCCTCGCCTCGGCCGAGATCTACGACCCGGCGACCAATCGCTGGACCGCGACGGGCTCCATGGCCACCGGGCGGGCGCGTGGCAGTATCGCGGCGCTGCCGGACGGCCGAGTGCTCGTCGTCGACGGAGTGGATCCGGCCTACCACGTCATGGCCACGGCCGAGATCTGGGACGCGGCGAGCGGCCGGTGGCACAACACCGGCCGGCTCTGGACTGCGGTCATGTGGCCCGCGCTCGCGGTGCTCCACGACGGGCGGGTCCTGGTGGCGGGAGGAGCGCTCGATGCCGGGGCCGCGCACGAGACGTCGGCCAGCGAGATCTTCACGCCGCCCGCGCCGTAACCCGCCCGGCCTCGGTGAGGATCCGAGGTAGGCCAGCAACGGGGTGGGTGACCGCGTCATTTCGCGCGGGCGGCGTCCGGCGGGCCACGGCCCCGGCCGACGGAGCCCGCGACGTGGCGACACTCCGGCAGCGGTAGCAGAATGGTGATGGGCGGCGCGCTCCACGCCGGGAGCGTCGCCGTCAGTCGGGCGGGGCCCCTTGCACGAGGTTCGACGAAGAATGTTGGAGCCATCGCCAGGCCAGGCCTCTCCGCAGAGCGAATATGGGCAGAGACCCAAGGCACGTCCCGTGCTCGTGCTGCTGGTCGTGGCGGCCATGTGCCTGGTCTTCTCGGCGGTCGTCCTGCCGTGGATCCGCTGGGGCTTCTCCGATCAGGGCGCCGGAGACTCCGTCAGTCTGTGGAATCTCGTGTCCAACAATGACGAGAGCGAATTCGGTGCCGCCTGGATGCTGCCACTCGCGGCTGGCATGGCAGCCGCCGTCGCGGGGTCCCTGTTCGAGCTGTTTCGGCGTCCGGTCAGCCGAGCCCCGAAATGGCTCGCCCTGGCCGGTTTCGGGGCCGTGGTCGGCTCGTCCTGCATCGGGCTGGTCGTTGGTTTGAGCGGCTCAGGGGGGGCGACTTCCGTCGCTCTCGGGGACTCCTTCTCGTCGACGCTCGACCTCGGCTTCTGGGTGGCCCTTTTGATCGCGGTCGTTGGCGCCGTCGCGTCGCTGATCCACGTGGGCGAACCACCCAACCCGGCCCGCCAACCGGAGCCGTTCGCCCCAAGCCCCTGGGGTCCACCACCGGGCATCCTGCCCGCGGGGTATTACCCGCCCGGGACTGACCGGTCCGAATACGTCTCGCGCGGCCAGGTTCCGCCCGGGTACGTTCCACCCTCGTACAGGCCGGCCGTGTACCCGACTCCAGGGTTCGTGACCCGCGCTTACACCATGCCGGGCCATCTCTCGGGGTTGGGGCCGCCATTTGGCCAGATGCCGGGCGACTCGCCCCCGGACTCGTCCGAGACGGCGAGCCCCACGACCGGGGCCCCGACGCCCGGACATCTCAACGTGGCCGAGGCCGGCGGCTCGAAGATACTCACCGTCGAGCCGGGGCAAAGGCTGCTCGTGGGTCGCGATCCGGACGCGGAGATTCGCGTTTCGGACCCCAAGGTCAGCGAGCGCCACGCGACGATCGAGCGGCTCGGCGACGGCTGGGCCGTTCAGGACGTCGATGCGGTCAGGCCCACCCGGCTCATCGACGCATGGGGCACGAATCGACAGGTCCGCGGCGAAACGACTATCTCGTCGGGGCAGCTGGTCGTGGGCGACGTGCTGATCACGCTCTACGCAAATCAGCCCTGAGTCCCGCCGGGTATGCCCGCCGGCTCCGCGCCGCGAGACCTCGGCGTGGAGCGCATGGCGGTGCCGGGTGTCGGCAGGCTACTATTCCCGGGCGCACAGAGGTCGCGGCTGCCGCTGGAGTCGGTCGCTTCGCAACTGTGTCAGCCATCCGTCCCGGGGGCCGTTAGCTCAGTGGTAGAGCCGCCGACTTTTAATCGGCTGGTCGTGGGTTCGAATCCCACACGGCCCTCCAACCAACAGCGACCAGTACGTCGCATCTTTTGGCTTCTAGCACAGCTTCCAGCCCCACATACGCCGGCCCCAGGTAGCCCGACGCCGCCCGGCGCCCGACCCGACACCGCCGGCGTCCGAAGGGAATGGACAGCCTGCCTCGGCTCTGTCCGACCGAGGTAGGAGCCTCGGTCGCAGGCGCCGACTTCCGTCCGCCTACTGGCTCAAATCCGTGATCGCGGCGAGCAGTTGCGCATCCCCGGAGGACTGGAGGGTCGCGGCCGTCATCCCGCTCAGGTTGATCGGGTCGATTGGCGCGGCGCCGCTCGCCAGGGCGACCGTCTGGTCGGGCGTGATGCCCTTGCCGAAGATCAGGTGGCCGGACGGTGTCAGCCAATCGGCGACGCCGAGCAGGACGACCGATCCGTCCGACAGCTGGAAGGCCTGGAGCACGGTGCCCGTGCCGACGGTCGTCAGCCCGACGATCCTGGCGCGGGCAGAGTCCTGCAGCGCCCCGGCGACGATCTCCGCGGCGCTTGCGGTGTCGTGATCGACGAGCACAACCATCGGCAGCCCGGCGGTCTCAGCCTCGGTGCTCGCCCAGGAGGTGTCTACTGTGACCGGCGTTCGGTTCCCGGACGCGTCCTGTTCTAGATAGACGTTGCCCGTCGAGAGGAACTCACTCGCGACGCTGACGGCCTGGTCGGCGAGACCGCCCGGGTTCCCTCGCAGGTCGAGCACGATCGCCGTGGCGCCCTGCAGCTTGGCTCCGTCGATGGCTTGCTTCACCTGGTCGGCGGCACCATCGTCGAACTCGTACAGGGCGATGTCGGCTATGTGCGTGCCGGGCACCATTCCCCAGTCCACGATGGGCGTGGCCACCGTGGCGCGCGTCATCGTGATGTCCACGCTGGTCGTGGCTCCGGGATGAATGACTGAGATCGTCACCTGCGTCCCAGGATTGCCCCGGATCAGGGCGGCGAGCTGGTCAAAGGTCATGCCCGACGTCGAGGTGCCGTTCACGGCCGTGATCTGGTCCCCGGCCAGGACGCCTGCTCCTGCCGCCGGCGAGCCCGCGATCACGCGCTGGACCACCAGCTCGCCGTTCGTCTGGGTCATCAGGACACCGATCCCGGCGACCGTGCCGCTCAGCTGGCTCACTTCTTGCTGGTACTCCTGAGGCGTCAGGAACCGGCTGTGGCCGGTGTCGCCCAGGGCGTCGACCATGCCGCTGATGGAGCCGTAGAGGAGCTGCTGGTCGGTGATAGAGGAACTGCCGACGTAGTACTCGCGGATGTCCTGGAGGGCTTGTTCGTAAACGCTGAAGTCCTTGAGCGGCTGTGTCTGGGCCGTCTGTTGCGCGGACACGACGAGATGGTCGACGACCATGCCGCCGGCGAAGGCGATCATGACCGCGGCCAGTATCGAAAGGACCAGCGGCAGCCGGCTCGGCCGGCCGTGCGTCGGGGCATTCGAGCTCACGAGCCGGCCGGCGCTGTCGAAGACGAAGTCGGGCGAAGGCGGAGGCCAGGCTTGCGGCGAAGGCGGTGGTGTCTGAGGTGCGCTCGGCCAGCCCTGCGGCGAGGGCTGCCAGCCCTGCGGCGAGGGCTGCCAGCCCTGCGGTGAACCCGAAGGAGCGGACGGTGGCCAGCCGGGCTGCCCCGACGGCCAGGCGCCTGGTGCGGGCGGCCAGCCCTGCGGCGCGGGCGGCCAGCCTTGCGGCGCGGGCGGCCAGCCCTGCGGCGCGGGCGGCCAGCCCTGCGGCGCGGGCGGCCAGCCGGGCTGTGTCGATGGCCAGCCCGTTGGAGCGGTCGGGCCGCCGGCCTGCGCCGCCGTTGGACCCGCGGTCGGTATGCCGGCCAGCGGCGCCGCAGGTTCTTCCGTCGGTCCCGCGGCCGGTCCTGTGGTCGGCCCGGCCGTCGATTCGGCGGGGCTCGGGCCCCGGGTCTGGTCAGAGGCAGTCTCGTTCTCGGGGGGCGTCCCCGACTGCTCCGATTGCCGCTCGTCGTCGATCGTCATGCCCGCGTCTCCATCGTCGTTGATCGCCACATGATGGCGCACCTTGCCGATCAGGACCGAGCGGACACACGGCGAACCGCGCCGCAGAGCGCCCGGAGTACGATGCGTCCCGTGGCGAGATGGCAGTCGCGAAGCGGCGAACCAGGCGCGAGCAGATCCCCCGGGCCCGCGGGCGGATGGCGTGGCCACCCCGACACGGTCGAGCCGAGCGTCCTGGTCCTGGGCGGATTCCTCACTGCCCCGCCGATGTACCGCCGCTTCGTGGAGAGGCTCCGGGCGCGCGGCGCCGCGGCCGTGGTCGT